>DATMUG010000320.1:0-2806 GCA_035563915.1 Pseudomonas sp.
TACTTGCCGCTGAACGGTCGCTCGGTACCCTTGAGACGGCACACGTTGTACTGCTCCGGATCGAGCATCGCCTTCCATTCATCTACAGTTTTCTGCAACTTATCCATCGGTACACCTCGGCAACTGAAAAACCCTGATCTGTGTCTTTTCCATGGATCAGGCGGCACGTATGATTGCGCCTCTTCAAAACGCCAGTCTGGCACCCGCGCCATCGGCATTCAAACGTATTTATGGGTGCGGGCCGTGCAGGCTTCACCCTACGGTAGTGCCTACGCCGTCGGGATCGTTCATTTTCAGGATCACATCGCCATGCAGGTCAGCAAATCGAACAAGCTCGCCAACGTCTGCTATGACATTCGCGGCCCGGTGCTCAAGCACGCCAAACGCCTGGAAGAGGAAGGCCATCGCATCCTCAAGCTGAACATTGGCAACCCGGCGCCCTTTGGTTTCGAAGCGCCGGACGAAATCCTCCAGGACGTGATCCGCAACCTGCCGACCGCCCAGGGCTACAGTGATTCCAAGGGCCTGTTCAGCGCGCGCAAGGCCGTCATGCAGTACTACCAGCAGAAACAGGTCGAAGGCGTCGGCATCGAAGACATCTACCTGGGCAACGGTGTTTCCGAGCTGATCGTGATGTCGATGCAGGCCCTGCTCAACAATGGCGACGAAGTGCTGGTGCCAGCGCCGGACTACCCGCTGTGGACCGCAGCAGTGAGTCTGTCGGGCGGCAATCCCGTGCACTACTTGTGCGACGAGCAGGCCAATTGGTGGCCAGACCTGGCCGACATCAAGGCCAAGATCACGCCGAACACCAAGGCGCTGGTGATCATCAACCCGAACAACCCGACGGGTGCGGTGTACTCCAAAGAAGTCCTGCTGGGCATGCTGGAACTGGCGCGCCAGCACAACCTGGTGGTGTTCTCCGACGAAATCTACGACAAGATCCTGTACGACGATGCCGTGCACATCTGCACCGCCTCCCTGGCTCCGGACCTGTTGTGCCTGACCTTCAACGGCCTGTCCAAATCCTACCGCGTCGCCGGTTTCCGCTCCGGCTGGATTGCCATCTCCGGGCCTAAACACCACGCCCAGAGCTATATCGAAGGCATCGACATGCTGGCCAACATGCGCCTGTGTGCCAACGTGCCGAGCCAGCATGCGATCCAGACCGCGCTGGGTGGCTATCAGAGCATCAATGACCTGGTGCTGCCGCCAGGACGCCTGCTCGAACAGCGCAACCGCACCTGGGAGTTGCTCAATGACATTCCGGGCGTCAGCTGCGTCAAACCGATGGGCGCGCTGTATGCGTTCCCGCGCATCGATCCGAAAGTCTGCCCGATTCACAACGACGAGAAATTCGTCCTCGACCTGCTGCTTTCCGAAAAGCTGCTGATCGTGCAAGGAACGGCGTTCAACTGGCCTTGGCCGGACCATTTCCGCGTCGTGACCCTGCCCCGGGTGGACGATCTGGAAATGGCCATCGGACGCATCGGCAACTTCCTCAAGTCCTACCGCCAGTAAGCGCCCCGTCACCGTGCGACGTTCACACCCTGTCGCACGGTGATTCATTCAGCAACACATGCTTACACCCAACCGCTTTACCTCCTGACAGATAATTTGCTGACTGTTCGCGCTCAGCAACCACGGGGCCCGGGACATGCATCGTCCAGAAATCCCCTTCCTGCCGAGCCTCGGAAATGTCCTGCAAGCAGCTAAGCTATTGTCGTAGGACACAGTTTGAAATAGTCACCCGGTTGAATACCCCAGTGCATCACCTTATATACCCCGCAGTACGCTACATCTTTAGCAAAAGGAGATTTCTACAACCATGATGCGCATCCTGCTGTTCTTGGCCACTAACCTGGCGGTCGTGCTGATTGCCAGCATCACCCTGAGCCTTTTCGGCTTCAACGGGTTCATGGCGGCCAACGGGGTTGATCTCAACCTCAATCAGCTGCTGATTTTCTGTGCAGTCTTTGGTTTCGCCGGCTCCCTGTTCTCGCTGTTCATCTCCAAGTGGATGGCGAAGATGAGCACCAGCACCCAGATCATCACCCAGCCACGTACTCGCCACGAGCAATGGCTGCTGCAAACCGTCGAGCAACTGTCCCGTGAAGCCGGGATCAAGATGCCCGAAGTCGGGATTTTCCCGGCCTACGAAGCAAACGCCTTTGCCACCGGCTGGAACAAGAACGATGCTCTGGTCGCGGTCAGCCAGGGTTTGCTCGAGCGTTTCTCGCCGGATGAAGTGAAAGCCGTTCTAGCTCACGAGATCGGCCATGTGGCTAATGGCGACATGGTGACCCTGGCGCTGATCCAGGGCGTGGTGAACACCTTCGTGATGTTCTTTGCACGGATCATCGGCAACTTCGTCGACAAAGTGATCTTCAAGAACGAAGAGGGTCAAGGCATCGCCTACTACGTGGCAACCATCTTTGCCGAACTGGTCCTGGGTATCCTGGCCAGCGCCATCGTCATGTGGTTCTCGCGCAAGCGGGAGTTCCGCGCCGACGAAGCCGGAGCCAACCTGGCCGGCACCGCGGCGATGATTGGCGCCTTGCAGCGTCTGCGTGCCGAACAAGGTCTGCCGGTGCACATGCCCGACACCCTGAATGCCTTCGGCATCAACGGTGGCATCAAACAAGGGTTTGCGCGCATGTTCATGAGCCACCCGCCGCTGGAAGAGCGTATCGATGCACTGGCGCGTCGCCGGGGCTAAGTCGCTCAGAAGTAAACAAGAAGGCCCGCAGCGAATGCGGGCCTTTTTTGTCTGCTTGAATATTACTGTGCTTTTAAAGGCCTCTTC
>DATMUG010000321.1:0-13739 GCA_035563915.1 Pseudomonas sp.
GAAAGCGGTGTGCCAGTCACCAACGATATCGACTGACACACCGCATTCGCGAGCAAGCCCGCTCCCACAAGGGAGATATGTGTTCAAGATCCATCTGTGGAACGGGACTGTTGCAAACTGTGTCTAGACTGTCACTGTCCCCATTGAGTGAAAAACAATGACAACGCCAACCGCTTCAACCGGCCTCTATACAGGCGAAGAGCGCAGCAAACGGATCTTTGCCATTGTCGGCGCCTCGTCCGGCAACCTGGTCGAATGGTTCGACTTTTATGTCTACGCCTTCTGCGCGATCTACTTCGCCCCGGCGTTCTTCCCGTCCGACAACCCCACGGTCCAGCTGGTCAATACCGCGGGCGTTTTTGCCGCCGGCTTCCTGATGCGACCGATTGGCGGCTGGATTTTCGGGCGTCTGGCGGACAAGCACGGGCGCAAGAATTCCATGTTGATCTCGATTCTGATGATGTGTTTCGGCTCATTGCTCATCGCGTGCCTGCCGACCTACAACAGCATCGGGGTCTGGGCGCCGATCCTGCTGCTGTTCGCCCGCCTGCTCCAGGGGCTGTCGGTGGGCGGCGAGTACGGCACCACCGCCACCTACATGAGCGAAGTCGCCCTCAAGGGCCAGCGCGGTTTCTTCGCGTCTTTCCAGTACGTGACCCTGATCGGCGGTCAGTTGCTGGCGGTGTCGCTGGTGGTGATCCTGCAACAGTTCCTTACCGAAGATGACCTGCGTGCCTACGGCTGGAGGATTCCATTCGTGGTCGGTGCATGTGCGGCGTTGATATCGCTGTACCTGCGTCGCTCGCTCAAAGAAACCACCAGCAAGGAAATGCGCGCAAACAAGGACGCCGGCAGCATCAGCGCACTGTTTCGCGACCACAAGGCGGCCTTCATCACCGTGCTGGGTTACACCGCCGGTGGCTCGCTGATTTTCTACACCTTCACCACTTACATGCAGAAGTACCTGGTGAACACCGCCGGCATGCCTGCCAAGACCGCCAGCTACATCATGACCGGCGCGCTCTTTCTTTATATGTGCATGCAACCGTTCTTCGGCATGCTCGCCGACAAGATCGGCCGGCGTAACTCGATGCTCTGGTTCGGTGCTCTCGGGACCTTGTGCACCGTGCCGATTCTGTTGAGCCTCAAAAGCGTCGGCAGTCCGTTCGTGGCCTTTGTGCTGATCACCCTGGCCTTGGCAATCGTCAGTTTCTACACCTCAATCAGCGGCCTGGTAAAAGCTGAAATGTTCCCGCCGGAAGTGCGCGCCTTGGGCGTCGGCCTGGCCTACGCGGTGGCGAACGCGATCTTCGGTGGCTCGGCGGAATACGTGGCCCTGAGCCTCAAGGCCGGCGGCATGGAAAACTCCTTCTACTGGTACGTGACGGTGATGATGGCGATTGCCTTCCTGTTCAGTCTGCGCCTGCCCAAACAAGCCAAATACCTGCACCACGACCTTTGATCCATACGCGGGCCCTGACCGGCCCGCGCCTCCAGGGACTGTTTATGAACCAGCGACCGGGCAATCAATTGTTCGATGCCTATTTCACTGCCCGCGATATGCGTGATGTCTTCAGCGATCCGGGCCGGGTTCAGGCCATGCTCGACTTCGAAGCGGCGCTGGCCCGGGCCGAAGCGCGGGTCGGACTGATTCCGCACAGCGCCGTGGCACCCATCGAAGCCGCCTGCCTGGCCGGGCATTTCGACTTTGCCGCCCTCGGTGAAGCGATTGCCACCGCCGGCAACTCGGCGATTCCGCTGGTCAAGGCGTTGGGCAAACAGATTGCTTCCAAGGATGCCGAAGCTGAGCGTTATGTGCATCTGGGTGCGACCAGCCAGGACGTGATGGACAGCGGGCTGGTGCTGCAACTGCGCCGAGCGCTTGAACTGATTGACAGCGATCTGGCGCAGCTGGGGCAGACGCTTGCGACCCAGGCCCAACGCTATGAGGCGACGCCGCTGGCCGGGCGCACCTGGCTGCAACATGCGACCCCGGTCACCCTCGGCATGAAAATCGCCGGGTGGCTGGGGGCCGTAACCCGTAGCCGTCAGCGTTTGCATGAGCTCAAGCCGCGTCTGCTGGTGCTGCAATTCGGCGGCGCTTCCGGCACCCTCGCGGCCCTGGGCGATAAGGCGATGCCAATTGCCCAGGCGCTGGCCGAAGAGCTGCAACTGACCTTGCCCGATCAGCCCTGGCACACCCAGCGTGATCGTTTGGTGGAATTCGGCGCTGTTCTTGGCTTGATCGCCGGCAGTCTCGGCAAACTCGGTCGCGACATCAGCCTGTTGATGCAGACCGAAGCGGGCGAAGTGTTTGAGCCTTCGGCGCCGGGCAAGGGCGGTTCCTCGACCATGCCGCACAAGCGCAACCCGGTGGGCGCGGCCGTGCTGATCGGTGCGGCGACCCGCGTGCCCGGTCTGCTCTCGACCCTGTTCAGCGCCATGCCTCAAGAGCACGAGCGCAGCCTGGGCCTGTGGCATGCCGAGTGGGAAACCTTGCCGGAGATCTGCTGCCTGGTGTCCGGCAGCCTCAAGCAAGCCTTGCTGGTCACCGCCGGCCTGGAAGTGGATGCCGAGCGCATGGCCCGCAATCTCGATCTGACCCAAGGCCTGGTGCTCGCCGAAGCGGTGAGCATTGTGCTGGCGCAGCGGGTGGGGCGCGACACCGCGCATCACCTGCTGGAGCAATGTTGCAAACGCGCCGTGGCCGAACAACGGCATTTGCGCGCGGTGCTTGGCGACGAGCCGCAAGTGACCGCCGAACTGTCGGCGCAAGAACTCGATCATCTGCTGGACCCCGCCCATTACCTCGGTCAGGCCCGTACCTGGGTCGAACGAGCGGTGGCTGAACATTCTGCATTGACTGCCTGAAGGAGATTGCTGTGGCTTTCGTACAACTCGCCGATGGCGAACTGCACTACCAAATCGATGGACCGGTGGACGCGCCGGTGCTGGTGTTGTCCAACTCCCTGGGCACCGATCTGCACATGTGGGACGTGCAAATCCCGGCACTCACCGAGCATTTTCGTGTGCTGCGTTTCGACACCCGTGGCCATGGACAATCGCTGGTCACCCCGGGGCCTTACAGCATCGAGCAACTGGGCCGGGACGTACTGGCATTGCTGGACGCCTTGCACATCGAGCGCGCGCATTTCTGCGGGCTGTCCATGGGCGGGTTGATCGGCCAGTGGCTGGGCATCAACGCCGGTGAGCGTCTGAACAAACTGATCGTGTGCAACACCGCGGCGAAAATTGGCGATCCGTCGATCTGGAACCCGCGTATCGAAACCGTCCTGCGTGACGGTGCGGCCGCCATGGTGGCACTGCGCGATGCATCGATCGCACGCTGGTTCACCCCGGACTTCTCGAGCGCCAATCCCGCGGCGGCCAAGCAGATTACCGACATGCTGGCGGCCACTTCGCCACAAGGTTATGCGGCCAACTGCGCGGCAGTGCGCGATGCCGATTTCCGTGATCAATTGTCGTCGATCAAGGCGCCGCTGCTGGTGATCGCCGGCACTGAAGACGCGGTGACGCCACCGTCTGGCGGGCACTTCATTCAGGAGCGTGTTGCGGGCGCCGAGTACGCCGAGTTCTATGCCGCGCATTTGTCCAACGTTCAGGCAGGCGACGCGTTCAGCGAGCGTGTGCTGGCGTTTCTGACGGCTCGTTGAGGGGACTTTTCGTGGACGAGAAACAACGTTACGACGAAGGCATGAACGTGCGGCGTGCGGTATTGGGCGATGCCCACGTGGACCGCAGCCTGACCACCCTGACCGAGTTCAACTCGGAGTTTCAGGAAATGATCACCCGCCACGCCTGGGGTGATATCTGGACCCGCCCGGGCCTGCCGCGCCACACCCGCAGCCTGATCACCATCGCCATGCTCATCGGCATGAATCGCGAAGGGGAGCTCAAACTGCACCTGCGCGCCGCCGCCAACAATGGCGTCAGCCGTGGCGAGATCAAGGAAGTGATCATGCAGAGCGCGATTTACTGCGGGATTCCGGCGGCCAACGCCACGTTCCACCTGGCCGAGTCGGTGTGGGATGAGTTGGGGGTTGAATCGCGGGAGTAGTATTTCGCGTGCACCAAAGGTCCAGTGTGGGAGCGGGCTTGCTCGCGAAGAGGGAGTGTCAGTCACCCATGATGTCGATTGACAAACCGCTTTCGCGAGCAAATCGAACGTTGCAGCGCCGCTCCCACATTTGCTCTGTGCCAAACACAAAACCCGTGCCTGGCTACGGACACCTGTGGCGAGCGAGCTTGCTCGCGCTGGGCTGCGAAGCGGCCCCGATACCAGGCGATGCGGTTTTGGGCAGGCACACCGCATCAGCAGGTTTTACGACTGCTGCGCAGCCGAGCGGGAGCAAGCTCCCTCGCCACAAAGACGGTTGCTCCCACATTTGTTCTGTGTTTACAGCAGGCTGATCGGGTAGCTGATGATCACCCGGTTCTCATCGAACTCGTTGTTGCTGTAGTCCCGGCGCATGGTCGAGTTGCGCCATTTCACGTTCAAGTCTTTCAGCGCACCGCTCTGCACGGTGTAGCCCAGTTCACTTTCCCGTCCCCATTCCTTGCCGTCGGTAATGCTGCCGGTGTGGACGTTGTCGCCGCTGATGTAGCGGTTCATCAGGGTCAGGCCCGGTACGCCGAGGGCCACGAAGTTGTAGTCGTGGCGCACCTGCCAGGATTTTTCCCGGGCGTTGTCGTAGCTGGAGTTGTAGCTGTCGTTGGCCAGTGTTCCGCCGCTGGTGCCATTGACCCGCATCCACGGGTTGTCACCGGTGAGTTTTTGCAGGCCGACGTAGAAGGTGTTGCCGCCGTACTTCGCCGAAAACAGGCCGTACATCGTCTTGTTGTCCAGATCCCCGGCGCGGGCACTGCCATCGTCCTTACCGTAGAAGAACCCGAGGTTGGCGCCCAGGGTCCAGTCGCCGACGGGCTGGCTGTGGGTCAGGTTGATGAATTGCTGGCTGTAGATGTCTTTGAGTTCGGCGTTCCACACCGCGATCTGGGTGCGCTTTTCGTTGAACAGGTATTCGCCGCCCTGGAAGTTGAAGCGGTCGGAAGTGAACGCGGCTTTGCCGGTCATCGACATGTCGTCCATGCTGCTGTCATCCCGCGGGCTGTTCTGCCGGAATTGTCCGCCGTAGAGCGTCAGACCGTTGATTTCCTTCG
Source organism: Pseudomonas sp. (assembly GCA_035563915.1). Lineage (GTDB taxonomy): Bacteria > Pseudomonadota > Gammaproteobacteria > Pseudomonadales > Pseudomonadaceae > Aquipseudomonas. Next base: position 5,182 of record DATMUG010000321.1, read on the forward strand.
AAGTGATCTGCCCGCCACGGAAGGTTTGCGGCAGGGAGCGGCCGTCGTCGGAGCGCAGGATCGGCAGCACCGGCATCCATTCGCCGACCTTCACTTCGGTCTGCGACAGCTTGGCTTTGAACGCCACGTTGGTGCGGCCGAAGTTATCCGCCGGGCGCCCGTCGCTGTCCAGCGGCAGCAGTTGCGTGCCGCCGGTGCCTTTGCCGCCATCGAGTTTCACCGAATACAGCCCCAGCACATCCATGCCGAAGCCGACGGTGCCCTGGGTGAACCCCGATTTGGCGTCGAGGATGAAGCTTTGTGTCCACTCTTCAGCCTTGCCCTGGGCCTTGGTCGGGTTGGTGAAGTTGCGGTTGATGTAGAAGTTGCGCAGGTTCAGGTTGACCTTGGCGCCTTCGACAAAGCCTGACTCCTCGGCTTGGGCGGGCAGGGCCACGCTGGCCAGGGCGACGGCGATCAGGCTGGGAACGAAATACTGCGCGGTGGAAGGCGTCATGGTTCGGGTCTCTCTAATTCTTGGAGGTGAAACGGGTGAGTGCCGCAGCCGGGTAGGGTGCAGACATGCAGTCGACAGGTCGGGGTGAAGCCTGGGGATCAGCCGGACAGGGCAGGGCGCGGGGGCATGGTGTCGAACCTGTTGTTATTGGTTTTGTAGGTCGATGTTGATGTGAATGTACTAGGTGGTTCAATCTCGAAAAAAGGGTTTTGGGCGATTATCGAACATAGATGGGTTGTGACTTTGTGTTGTTCTTGCGGCCCTCATCGCTGGCAAGCCAGCTCCCACAGTGACCGTGTCGTACACAAATTCTGCGGACCTTCGGGGGACCTGTGGGAGCTGGCTTGCCAGCGATGAGGCCATCACAGGCACCACAACTTTTACGGTGGGCAACAAAAAGCCCACCAAAAGGTGAGCTCTTTATTTCACAGCGCTATCAGAACATCCGCATCTTCGGCGCTTCTTCTTTCAACGGCTCGTTCTTCGCCGTCTGTTCGTTCCAGCCACCCCCCAGCGCCTTGTACAGATTGACCTGGCTGACCAGCTGCGCCAGGCGGTCGGTGATCAGCGCCTGTTGGGCACTGAACAGCTGACGCTGGGCATCGAGGAAGGTCAGGTTGCTGTCGACACCGATGCGGTAGCGACGCTCGGCCAGGCGGTAGTAGTCCTGGTTGGCGTTGACGAAGTCTTGCTGCGCCTCCAACTGCTGCACGTAGGTCTGGCGGGCGGCCAGGCCGTCGGCAACTTCCTGGAAGGCCGTTTGAATGGACTTCTCGTAGTTCGCCACGCCGATGTCTTTCTGGATTTTCGAGTAATCCAGGCTGGCGCGCAGGCTGCCGGCGTTGAAGATCGGCAGGTTGATCTGCGGCTGGAACAGCCAGGTACCCGAACCACCCTTGAACAGACCCGACAGGTCCGGGCTCAGGGTGCCGGCATTGGCGGTCAGGCTGATGCTCGGGAAGAACGCCGCCCGCGCCGCGCCGATGTTGGCGTTGGCGGCCTTGAGGTTGTACTCGGCTTGCAGGATGTCCGGACGACGTTGCAGCAAGTCCGACGGCAGACCAGGCGGTACATCGCTCAGCAAGTCGTCGCTGAGGGGTTTGGCCGCTTGCAGGTTGGCCGGAACACCGGTGCCGAGCAGCAGCACCAGGCTGTTTTCGTCCTGGGCGACCTGACGGGTGTACTTGGCCAGTTGCGCACGGGCGTTTTCCACCGAGGTGCGCGACTGTGCCAGGTCCAGGGCCGAGGCGACGCCGACTTCGTTGCTGCGGGCAGTGAGCTTGTAGCTCTCTTCGAACGCGGCGAGCGTGTCCTGGGTCAGCTTGTACAGTTCCTTGTCAGCCTGCCAGGTCAGGTAGGCATTGGCCACGCTGGCCACCAGACTGATCTGCGTGCTGCGCCGGCCTTCTTCGGTGGCGAAGTATTTCTGCAGCGCTTCTTCGCTCAGGCTGCGAACCCGACCGAACAGGTCAAGTTCATAGGCGCTGATGCCGACGGTGGCTGAGTAGGAACTGACGATGCCCGACTGGCCTGTCTGCGAGGAGTTTTCCGGAATCTTCTGACGACTGCCGCTGCCATTGGCCGACACGGCCGGGTACAGATCGGCACGCTGGATGCGGTACTGCGCGGCGAAGGCATCAATGTTCAGGGCCGCGACACGCAGGTCGCGGTTGTTTTCCAGGGCAACCTGAATCAGCTGTTGCAGCGCCGGGTCATGGAAAAACTGCTTCCAGCCTTGCTCGGCCGCAGCCTGGGCGGGCGCCTGGGCCGGCGAGTACGCCAGCCCCTGCGGGTATTGGTCCGCCACCGGCGCTTGCGGCTGCTGATAATCGGGTATCAGCGAGCAGCCACCGAGCACGAAGGCGGCGACTGCCAGGGAGAGTAGCGACTTGCTCATTAGCCAGCCTCTTTAGAAGGTTCAATGGCATCGTCCTGGTCGGCGATTTTGCGCTGGCCCAAAGACGATACGGTGACGAAGAACAGCGGGACCCAGAAGATCGCCAGTACGGTGGCGGTGATCATACCGCCAATCACACCGGTACCGATGGCATGCTGGCTGCCCGAGCCTGCGCCCGTGGATATGGCCAGTGGTACCACACCGAGCACGAACGCGAGCGAGGTCATGATGATCGGTCGCAGACGCATGCGGCAGGCTTCAATCGCCGCATCGCGCAGGCTGCGCCCTTGCTCGTGCAGTTCCTTGGCAAATTCGACAATCAGAATGGCGTTTTTCGCCGCCAGACCGATAGTCGTCAACAGGCCCACCTGGAAGTACACGTCGTTGGACAAACCGCGCAGGCTGGTGGCCATCAGCGCACCGATGATCCCCAGCGGTACCACCAACATCACCGCAATCGGAATCGACCAGCTTTCATACAGCGCCGCCAGACACAGGAACACCATCAGCAGCGATAACGCATACAACGCCGGTGCCTGGGAACCGGACAAACGTTCCTCGTAGGACAGACCGGTCCAGGAGATACCGACACCCGCTGGCAGTTTCTTGGCGATGGCTTCGACTTCGGCCATGGCTTCGCCGGTGGAGTAACCCGGGGCCGGGGAACCGAGGATTTCCATCGCTTCCACGCCGTTGTAACGGGCCAGTTTCGGCGATCCGTAGATCCACTCGCCCTTGGCGAACGCCGTGAACGGCACCATGGCCCCTTCGCGGTTACGCACGTACCACTTCTGCAAGTCTTCCGGACTCATGCGAGCGCCGGGCTTGCCTTGCACGTAGACCTTCTTCACCCGACCACGGTCGATGAAGTCGTTGACGTAGCTACTGCCCAGGGCAATCGACAGGGTGTTGTTGATGTCGGCGATGGTGATGCCCAGGGCACTGGCCTTCTCGTCGTCGATTTCCAGCTGGTACTGCGGTTCATCGTTCAGGCCGTTCGGGCGCACTTGCGACAGCACTTTGCTTTGCGCGGCCATGCCCAGGAACTGGTTGCGCGCTTCCATCAGCTTGTTGTGACCGATACCGGCGCGGTCCTGCAGGAACACGTCGAAACCGGTGGCGTTACCCAGCTCCAGTACCGCCGGCGGGGCGAAGGCGAACACCATCGCATCGCGGAAGGTGAAGAAGTGCTTCTGGGCGCGGGCCGCGACCTTGAACACGTTGTTGTCGGCGTTACGCTCATCCCACGGGCGCAGCATGATGAACGCCATACCCGAACTCTGGCCACGGCCGGCGAAGTTGAAGCCGGTCACGGTGAACACCGAGTTAACCGCATCGCCTTCACCGCCATCCTTGCCCGGACGCAGCAGGAACTCACGCATCTGGTCCACGACCACCTGGGTCCGCTGGGACGTCGAACCGGCCGGGGTCTGTACCTGGGCGAACAGTACGCCCTGGTCTTCTTCGGGCAGGAACGCGGTCGGAATGCGGGTGAACAGCCAGATCATGCCGACCACGATGATGATGTAGGCCAGCAGGTACGGCGCCTTCTGCGCCAGCATGTTGCCCACGCCACGCTCGTAGCTGCGTACGCCACGGTCGAAGTTGCGGTTGAACCAGCCGAAGAAGCCGCGTTTTGGCGTGCCGTGCTCGCCTTTCGGAATCGCCTTGAGCATGGTGGCGCACAGCGCCGGGGTGAAGATCAGGGCAACCAGTACCGACAGGGCCATGGCCGAGACGATGGTGATCGAGAACTGCTTGTAGATCACACCGGTGGAGCCGCTGAAGAACGCCATCGGCAGCAGTACCGCCGAGAGCACCAGGGCGATACCCACCAGGGCGCCCTGGATCTGGCCCATGGATTTCTTGGTGGCTTCCTTGGGTGACAGGCCTTCTTCGCTCATCACCCGTTCGACGTTCTCCACCACGACGATGGCGTCGTCCACCAGCAAGCCGATGGCCAACACCATGCCGAACATGGTCAGGGTGTTGATGCTGAAACCGGCGGCCGCGAGGATGCCGAAGGTACCGAGCAACACCACCGGCACGGTCATCGTGGTGATCACGGTGGCGCGGAAGTTCTGCAGGAACAGGAACATCACCAGGAACACCAGCACGATCGCTTCGACCAGGGTTTCAACCACACCCTTGATCGACTCGGTCACCACCGGGGTGGTGTCGTACGGGAACACCACTTCCATCCCTTGCGGGAAGAACGGCTTGAGGTTGTCGATGGTCTTGCGCAGGGCTTTGGCGGTGTCGAGGGCGTTGGCACCGTTGGCCAGTTTCACCGCAAGGCCCGAAGCCGGCGCGCCGTTGAACTGGGCGTTGATGCTGTAGTTCTCGCCACCCAGGCCGACTTCGGCGACATCTTTGAGGCGAACCTGGGAGCCGTCCTTGTTGACCTTGAGCAGGATCTTGTTGAACTGCTCGGCGGTCTGCAGGCGGGTCTTGCCGATGATGGTCGCGTTCAGCTGGGTGCCGGGCAGGGCCGGCAGGCCGCCGAGCTGGCCGGAGGAGATCTGCACGTTTTGCGCGGCAATGGCAGTCTTGACGTCGATCGGGGTCAGGTTGAAGTTGTTCAACTTGGCCGGATCCAGCCAGATGCGCATGGCGTACTGCGAACCGAACACCTGGAAGTCACCGACACCCGCTGTGCGCGAGATCGGGTCCTGCATGTTGGACACGATGTAGTTGGACAGGTCGTCCTTGGTCATGCTGCCGTCGCGCGACACCACGCCGATCACCAGCAGGAAGTTCTTCACCGCCTTGGTCACGCGGATACCCTGCTGCTGCACTTCTTGCGGCAGCAGCGGGGTGGCCAGGTTCAGTTTGTTCTGCACCTGAACCTGCGCGGTATCGGAGTTGGTGCCTTGCTCGAAGGTCGCGGTGATGGTCATGGTGCCGTCGGAGTTACTTTCCGAGGACACATAACGCAGGTTGTCGATACCGTTGAGCTGCTGCTCGATCACCTGGACCACGGTGTCTTGCACGGTTTGCGCGGACGCACCCGGGTAGGCCACGGAAATGGCGATCGCCGGCGGCGCAATGCTCGGGTACTGGTTGATCGGCAACCGCAGGATCGAGAGGGCGCCGACCAGCATGATCACCAGGGCAATCACCCAGGCGAAAATCGGACGGTCGATAAAAAATTTCGACATGGCTTATTCCCCTTTGCCGCTGGCAGCCTGTTCAGCGGCCTTGGCGGGGGCTGGATTCTTCGCGCCAACGTTGGTCGCGTCAGTGGCCTTGACCTCAACCCCTGGCTTGACGAATTGCAGCCCTTCGGTGATCAGGCGATCGCCGGCCTTCAGACCGTCTTCGATCAGCCACTGATTACCGACGGTACGGCTGGCCTTGAGCTGACGCAGTTCGACCTTGTTGTCAGGGCCAACGACCAGTGCGGTCGGCGTGCCTTTGAGGTCGCGGGTCACGCCTTGCTGCGGGGCCAGGATCGCCGCGCTGTTCACACCGGCCTGCAACTGCGCGTGGACAAACATGCCTGGCAGCAGGGTGTGGTCAGGGTTGGGGAACACGGCGCGCAGGGTCACGGAGCCGGTGGTCTGGTCGACCGAGACTTCGGAGAACTCAAGTTTGCCTTCTTGCTTGTACTGGCTGCCGTCTTCCAGGGTCAGCTTGACCTTGGCGGCATTGTCGCCGGCCTTTTGCAGGCGACCACTTTCCAGTTCGCGACGCAATTGCAGCAGTTCCACGGAGGACTGCGTCACGTCGACGTAGATCGGATCAAGTTGCTGGATAACGGCCATCGCTTCGGTCTGACCGTTGCTGACCAGCGCGCCTTCGGTCACCGCAGAGCGGCCAACACGGCCAGTCAGTGGCGCGTAGACCTTGGTGTAGCGCACATTGATCTGGGCGCTTTGCAGGGCAGCTTCCGATTGCAAGCGGTTGGCCACGGCCGTGTCGTATTCCTGGCGGCTCACGGCCTGCTCGTTGACCAGTTGCTGGTAGCGGTCAGAGATCGACTTGGTGGAGCGCAGGTTGGCTTCGGCACTTTTGAGTGTCGCTTCATACACCGACGGATCGATCTGGTAGAGCTGCTGGCCTTCCTTGACATCGCCGCCTTCCTTGAACAGGCGCTTGAGAATGATGCCATTGACCTGTGGGCGCACTTCCGCGATGCGGTACGCGCTGGTGCGGCCCGGCAGATCGGAGGTCAAGGTAAACGTTTGCGGTTGCAGGGTGACGACGCCGACCTGAGGCGGTGGTGCGGCCGGTGCCGCTTCTTCCTTTTTGCATCCGCTGAGCAGCGATGCCAGGGCGACGGCGGCGACCAGAGCGGTAACAGCTGGCTTGAATTGCATGAAAATCCTCGGGTCAGGCGCGTTGGAGAACGCTCAAGAAAAGATGGAAGGTTAAAAAATGGTTGCCGGGTGGATAAGTAGCTTGCTAAGGAATATACTTACATTCATGTCTGTTTGTAAATACCTTGGCTGTGTATCCTCACCGTTACAGACGCCGCAAGGTTCGAATTGTAGGCCCGGGGACGGGACCCCAGAACGCTCGCCCCACTTTTATTCAGCGGATATTCAGACATCGCTGAAATACCCTGATTGAGGTTGTACTGCCATGGTCCGTCGCACCAAAGAGGAAGCTCAAGAAACCCGCAAGCAGATTCTCGAAGCGGCTGAAAAAGCCTTTTTCGAGCGGGGCGTGGCCCGTACCACCCTGGCGGATATCGCGACCCTGGCCGGTGTCACCCGCGGCGCCATCTACTGGCATTTCAGCAACAAGGCCGATCTGCTCCAGGCCATGCTCGACACCTTGAATGAGCCCCTTGATGAGCTGGCCAAAGCCGCCGAGAGCGAAGACGAAGTCGACCCTTTGGGCTGCATGCGTCGGTTGCTGATTCATTTGTTTCAGGAAGTTGCCCTGGACCCCAAGACCCGGCGCATCAACGAGATTCTGTTTCACAAGTGCGAATTCACCGATGAAATGTGCGACCTGCGCCAGCAGCGCCAGACCGCCAGCCTCGATTGCAACCTGCGCATCGGCCTGACCCTGCGCAATGCCGTGAATCGTGGGCAGTTACCGGAAGACCTCGACACGGCGCGTGCGGCCATCAGTATCCATGCCTACATCGATGGACTGCTTTACCAATGGCTGCTGACCCCTGAAAGCTTCGAACTGCACACCCACGCCGAGCGTTGGGTCGACACCGCGATCGACATGCTGCGCTTGAGTCCCAGCCTGCGTAAATGAAACAAAATGCGTAATCGGCTTCCCCTGTGTCAACCGCTCAAGCCCTAAATGAACACTTCTTCACGGGCTCCAGAGCGGTGGGCTGCTTTTATATACTTACGATTGGTCGGTTGACAGGTAGCAAGCTCAGTATTTTGTAGGGATTTTGTATCGCGCCGGTGGGTGAGTTGAACCGTGTGATGGTCATCTGGCCAATAGGGATAGATGTATCAGGACAGTAAGCGCCCTTGTCCGGGCGCTTACTTGTTTGAGGGGGCTTATATCAACAGGCATTAAGTACGCAGATTAATTGTCACGGCATAGCTATAAGGGGGCTTATCCATTTGTTCATCCAGGTCGGTAAGGCAGATCAATTTTCTTTTACCGGCCGAGCGTGTGCTGAGTTCTCGTTTAGGCACGTATTGGGTGTCAAAGGAAAACGCCTCGTAGAGCGGGCTTAGTGTTAACGCAGTCGAGAAGTGAAAGGCGTATTCGCCACCCTGGTAACTGAATTCATGCTTGATTTGCGTGCTTCTAAAGGCGCTCTTGGCGTTGCTGTCGCGTTTGGGCGGTTCGCTGCGCAATGTGTATGACAGGTATTCACCCGGGGCGATTTCAAGATCCTCCCGCGCGGCCTGGCGGGTGTCCCAACTGGCTTGGGCGAGTGAAAAGGTTTCTTGCGTACCATTGTGAATATTGATCAGTACGCTGGTGTGGGATTTTATTTGTTTGATGGCGTGCCAGGCCTTTAGTTTTTTCTGCTGAAGCTCCATGGCGTTGGAATTGAACTTTATCGCAAATTTCAGTTTTTCAATGTAAGTGATAAGTTCGTCGGTCGTTACGTTTTGGGCATTGCTTCGTAACTCGTCGATCGTGGCTGGGTCGACGATGCCTTCAAGGCTTGAAAGGTGTTTTTCAATATCATCCATGATGGTGGTTTCTTGTGGTTGGTCGGGTTTGGGAAAA
>DATMUG010000322.1:0-15733 GCA_035563915.1 Pseudomonas sp.
AGGCCTGATGCAAAGTCGTCATTTGAAAAAGGAGAGTGCTGTGTCGCGTAGACGCGTCGTAGTCACCGGTATGGGTATGTTGTCGCCACTGGGCACGGATGTGCCGAGCAGTTGGCAGGGCATTCTGGCTGGCCGCAGTGGTATTGGTCTGATCGAACACACGGACCTTTCTGCCTATTCCACCCGTTTTGGCGGCTCGGTAAAGGGCTTCAATGTCGAGGACTATCTGTCGGTCAAGGAAGCTCGCAAACTCGACCTGTTCATTCAGTATGGTCTGGCCGCGGGCTTCCAGGCAGTCCGTAACGCCGGTCTGGAAGTCACCGATGCCAATCGTGAGCGCATCGGCGTCGCCATGGGTTCGGGTATTGGCGGATTGACCAATATCGAAGAAACCAGCCGCACGCTGCACGAGACCGGTCCACGACGGATTTCTCCGTTTTTCGTACCAGGCTCGATCATCAATATGATTTCCGGTTTCCTGTCGATCCACTTGGGCGCACAGGGGCCTAACTACGCCATCGCCACGGCCTGTACCACCGGTACACACTGTATCGGCATGGCTGCACGCAACATCATGTACGACGAAGCCGATGTGATGATTGCCGGCGGTGCCGAGATGGCGGCCTGCGGCCTGGGCATGGGCGGCTTCGGTGCCTCGCGCGCGTTATCGACCCGCAATGACGAGCCGACCCGCGCCAGCCGTCCGTGGGACAAGGGTCGTGATGGCTTTGTATTGTCCGATGGCGCAGGTGCCCTGGTTCTGGAAGAGCTGGAGCATGCCAAGGCCCGTGGCGCGACCATCTATGCCGAGCTGATTGGCTTTGGCACCAGTGGCGATGCTTTTCACATGACTTCGCCGCCAGCCGATGGCGCGGGCGCTGCACGTTGCATCACCAATGCGCTGCGTGACGCGAAGATCAACGGCGATCAGGTCAATTACATCAACGCCCACGGCACCTCGACGCCGGCCGGTGACCTGGCCGAAGCCCAGGCAATCAAGACCGTGTTCGGCGATCACGCCTACAAGCTGGCCGTCAGCTCCACCAAGTCCATGACCGGTCACCTGCTGGGTGCGGCGGGCGCGGTAGAGGCCATCTTCAGCGTGCTGGCAATCAACAGCCAGGTGGCGCCTCCGACGATCAACCTCGATGAGCCGGACGAAGGCTGCGACCTCGATTTCGTGCCGCACACCGCACGAAACATGGATATCGATGTGGTCCTGTCCAACTCCTTCGGTTTTGGCGGTACCAACGGCTCGCTGGTGTTCCGCCGGTTCGCAGGCTGATGGACACCTGGGTCGATGGTCAGCCGGCTGACGCACTGTCGCTGAAAGATCGCGGCCTGGCGTACGGCGATGGTCTGTTCGAGACCATCGCCGTGCATGATGGCTTTCCAGTTCTGCTGGATCGTCATCTGGTGCGGCTGGCCAGAGGCTGCCGGCGGTTGGCGATCAATCTGGACCATGCTGCCGTGGTCACCGAATTGTTGACCTACGCCGAACAACTGAACGAAGGCGTGCTCAAGCTGATCGTTACCCGCGGCGACAGCCAGCGAGGTTACGCTTTCGATCCTTCGACCCCGGCTCGCCGTATCCTGTCGGGCAATCCTCCTGCGGTTTACCCCGAGGCCCATGCGGAGCAGGGCATTCGCCTGTTTCCGTGCACCACGCGACTTTCCTTTCAACCTCTTCTCGCCGGGCTCAAACACTTGAACCGTCTTGAGCAGGTGATGGCGCGCGCCGAGTGGCAGGACACCGACCATGCCGAAGGCTTGATGCTCGATCAGGCCGGCCGCGTGATCGAGGGTGTGTTCAGCAACCTGTTCCTTGTGCGGGACGGAGTGTTGATCACGGCGGATTTGAGCTGCTGCGGCGTAGAAGGTGTGATGCGTGCCGAGTTACTGTCTCAGGCCGAATCTTTGGGCATCCCCCTGCAAATCACCGATATCACGCTCGAGCAGATGCAAGACGCTGACGAGGTCTTTGTCTGCAACAGCGTGTATGGCGTTTGGCCGGTGCATGCCTATTGCGCACTAAGCTGGCCGGTTGGGCCGCTCACCCGTAAACTCCAAAACATTGCCCGCGCGCTACTGGATGCTTGATACGTGAGACGTAAATTCCTGCTGCTGCTGGAAACCGGACTGGTTCTGGCGGGGCTGATGTTGGGTGCCTCTGCCTGGAAAATTCACTCGGCGCTGGTGCAGCCGTTGAATATCACTCAGGAAGAGCTGCTGGATGTGCCCAAGGGCACCACGCCAAATCGCACCTTCCTGCGACTCGAAGCCGACGGCCTCATCAAGGACGCTTTCTGGCTGCGTGTGTACTGGCGCTTCAACCTGCCCAAGCAGCCTCTGCACAGCGGTGAATACCGCATGGTTCCCGGCATGACGGTCGAAGGTCTGATCGACCTGTGGAAGCGCGGGGAAATGGTCCAATACAGCGTGACCCTGGTCGAGGGCTGGAACTTCCGCCAGGTCCGTGCGGCCCTGGCCAAGGAAGAAAAGCTGGAACACACCCTGGACAGCTTGAGCGATAGCCAGGTCATGGACAAGCTCGGGCATGCCGGGGTTTTCCCTGAAGGGCGCTTCTTCCCGGACACCTACCGCTTTGTGCGGGGCATGTCCGACGTCGAATTGCTGAAGACGGCCTACGACCGCCTCGGCGAAGTGCTGGCCAAGGAGTGGAACCAGCGCGCTGCGGATGCACCGTACACCGATCCCTATCAAGCCCTGATCATGGCCTCGCTGGTGGAAAAAGAAACCGGTGTGCCACAAGAGCGCGGGCAGATTGCTGGCGTCTTCGTGCGGCGCATGGCGATCGGCATGCTGTTGCAAACCGACCCGACGGTGATCTATGGCCTGGGTGATCGTTACAGCGGCAAGTTGACGCGCGCCCATCTCAAGGAGCCGACGCCTTACAACACCTATGTGATTGCCGGCCTGCCGCCTACGCCGATTGCGATGGTCGGTCGCGAAGCGATCCATGCGGCACTTAATCCAGTGGCGGGCAACAGCCTTTATTTCGTGGCGCGCGGAGATGGCAGTCACGTGTTCTCCGACGATCTGGACGCCCACAACAACGCCGTGCGCGAATTCCAGCTCAAGCGTCGCGCCGACTATCGCTCAAGTCCCGCGCCGATCAACGGTTCCGAATCTTCGCAGGCCCCGATCGAGCAGGCCCGCGCCCCGGACACTCAAACGCCTCAAGCCCCTGCGCCCGAATCCACCGACGGGCAGGATCAGGCACCGATCCCGGCCGCCTCGCCCAATACCACACCCGAGGCGCTGCCACAGGTTCAGCCACAAGTGCCTGCGCCCGAACCTGCCTCCGAGCCGGAAACGAACGCGCCGCAAAGCCCGCAATGACTCTGACTAAGGACTGCCTGTGACTGGCTTGTTTATTACCCTGGAAGGCCCGGAAGGTGCCGGCAAGAGCACCAATCGCGAATACCTCGCCGATCGCCTGCGCGCTGCGGGTATCGAGGTCGTGCTGACTCGCGAACCCGGTGGCACGCCACTGGCCGAGCGCATCCGCGACGTGCTGCTTGCGCCGGTCGATGAAGTCATGAATCCGGATACGGAGCTGCTCCTGGTGTTCGCCGCACGCGCCCAGCACCTGGCCGAGGTGATTCGCCCGGCCTTGGCCCGGGGTGCCGTGGTGTTGTGTGATCGCTTCACCGACTCGACCTATGCCTACCAGGGCGGTGGCCGCGGCCTGTCACTGGAGCGCATTGCTTCTCTGGAGACTTTTGTTCAAGGGGATCTGCGCCCTGGCCTGACCTTGATTTTCGACCTGCCGGTGGAGGTGGGGATGGCACGTGCCAGTGCCCGTGGGCGCCTGGATCGATTCGAACTTGAAGGCCGGGCCTTTTTCGACGCCGTGCGCAGTGCCTTCCTCAAGCGCGCCGAAGCTGAGCCGGCGCGTTATGTGTTGATCGACGCGGCGCAACCGCTGGCCCAGGTTCAGCAGTCGCTGGATGCCTTGTTGCCGCGCCTGTTGGAGTTGGCCCGTGGCTGAAGCCTATCCGTGGCAGGACGGCCTCTGGCAGCAGTTCGCCGGTCGTACACAGCACGCCCATGCCTATCTGCTCCATGGTCCGGCCGGGATCGGCAAGCGCGCGCTGGCCGAGCGCCTGATGGCGAGCCTGTTGTGCCAGCGTCCAAGCGCGCAAGGGGCCTGTGGTGAATGCAAATCCTGCCTGTTGCTCAAGGCCGGCAGTCACCCCGATAACTACATCCTGGAACCGGAAGAAGCCGACAAGGCGATCAAGGTCGATCAGGTCCGGGATCTGGTCAGCTTCGTGGTGCAGACCGCGCAACTGGGCGGGCGCAAGGTGGTACTGATCGAGCCGGTGGAGTCGATGAACATCAACGCCTCCAACGCCTTGCTCAAAAGCCTGGAGGAGCCCTCCGGGGACACGGTCTTGCTGCTGGTCAGCCATCAGCCCAGTCGCCTGCTGCCGACCATCAAGAGCCGCTGCGTGCAGCAGGCTTGTCCGCTGCCGAGCGAAGCGATGAGTCTGGCCTGGCTGGCAAACGCCTTGCCGGATTGCTCGGAAGAAGAACGCAGCGAATTGCTCACCCTGGCCGCCGGTTCGCCCCTGGCTGCCGCCAATCTGCACGCTCAGGGCGTACGTGAGCAACGTGCACAGGTGGTCGACGGCGTAAAGAAACTGCTCAAGCAGCAACAATCGCCGACGCAATTGGCCGAAGGCTGGAATGCGATCCCGTTGTTGTTGCTGTTCGACTGGTTCTGCGATTGGTCGAGCCTGATCCTTCGCTATCAACTGACCCAGGACGAAGAAGGACTGGGGCTGACGGATATGCGCAAGGTCATTCAATACCTGGCGCAGAAAACCGCCCAGGACAAGGTCCTGAATATTCAGGACTGGATCCTTGCCCAGCGTCAGAAAGTCTTGAGCAAGGCCAACCTCAATCGGGTGCTGTTGCTCGAGGCGCTGCTGGTGCAATGGGCGTCATTGCCTACCCAGAGGTGAGTGTCTGCGCCTAGACTGCGATTGTCGGCAGAGGAGCGCAGCAGTGGAGGTCAGCATGAATGATTCAGTTAGCCCGGGCCCACGCAATGGCATTTTGTCCCTGAGTATCAAGGACAAATCCGTGCTTTACGCGGCCTACATGCCGTTCATCAAGAATGGCGGCCTGTTTATCCCGACCAACAAGAGCTACAAGTTGGGCGATGAAGTATTCATGCTGCTGCATCTGTTCGACGAGCCGGAAAAAATACCCGTGGCGGGCAAGGTCAGCTGGGTCACCCCCAAAGGTGCCCAGGGTAACCGCGCCGCCGGGGTCGGCGTACAGTTCAACGATGGCGACAACACCGCACGCAGTCGAATCGAAACCCATCTGGCCGGAGCCCTGAAGTCCGACCGTCCCACCCATACGATGTAAGTTGCAGTCCTTTTATGCTCGTAGATTCCCATTGTCACCTAGATCGCCTCGACCTCGCCGCCCATGACGGCTCCCTGGATGCCGCGCTCGATGCGGCGCGCCAGCGCGGGGTAGGGCACTTTCTGTGTATCGGTGTCAGCGCCGACAACGCCGCCGACGTCAAAGCGCTGGCCGAGCGCTATGACGATGTTGATTGTTCGATCGGCGTGCATCCACTGGACTTGCAGCCAGGGGCGGCGCCTGCTCTGGACTGGTTGCTGCATGAGCTCAATCACCCGCGCGTGGTCGCCATCGGCGAAACCGGGCTGGATTATCACTACGAGCCGGAAGCGGCGGAGCTGCAGCAGGAATCCTTCAGATTGCACCTGCACGCCGCGCAGCAGACGGGCAAGCCGGTGATCATCCATACCCGTGGAGCCCGCGCTGATACCTTGAACCTGTTGCGTGAGGCGGCGCTGCCTCAGGCAGGTGTGTTGCATTGCTTCACCGAAGACTGGGACATGGCCAAGGCTGCGCTGGACATGGGGTATTACATTTCCCTGTCCGGCATTGTCACTTTCCGCAATGCCGAAGCGCTGCGCGATGTCGCGAGCAAGGTGCCAGCCGATCGCTTGCTGGTGGAAACCGACTCGCCGTACCTTGCGCCGATCCCGTATCGCGGCAAGCCGAACCTGCCGCAGTACGTACGTGAAGTAGCGGAATTTTTGGCAATGTTGCGTGGTGAACCTTTCGAGCGATTTGCCGAGCAGACGACGGAAAACTTCAAGCGTCTGTTCCCGTTGGCCCATGTGAAAGCCTAAATCGCAGGCAAAAAAAACCCGGGTTCTGGGGGGTGAATCCGGGTTAAGACCATTAGGAGTAAAACAATGGTACGCGGTCCGTTGGTACCAATATCGGCGTGACACTTGGGGGAGATGTTCCGCCAACAGTTCAAGTATTGATCAGTATTTCACCCAGTCCAGTTTGTCGGTCGCGGTTTTTAAACAAATTTGGAATACAGGCGCTTCAGAAGAGTTCTCATCAACTGGCGATCCTGCGGGAAATACTCGAGAAACACAGTTATGGTCTTATGATCCGTGCATTTTTGCGTAATTTAGGCATAATACGCGGCTTCGAATTTTGACCCCTACAGACCTTTTCTTATGCATAAAGAACCTCGTAAGGTCCGTGAGTTTCGTCGCCGCGAGCAAGAAATTCTCGATACCGCGCTCAAGCTGTTCCTCGAACAAGGTGAAGACAGTGTCACCGTCGAGATGATTGCTGATGCCGTCGGTATCGGCAAAGGCACAATCTACAAGCACTTCAAATCCAAGGCCGAGATCTACCTGCGGCTGATGCTCGACTACGAGCGCGATTTGAACGAGCTGCTGCACTCCGCCGATGTCGACAAGGACAAGGAAGCCCTGTCCCGCGCCTATTTCGAATTCCGCATGCGCGATCCGCAGCGTTATCGCTTGTTCGATCGCCTGGAAGAAAAGGTCGTCAAGGGCAACCAGGTGCCGGAGATGATCGAGGAGCTGCACAAGATCCGCGCGTCGAACTTCGAGCGCCTGACCCTGTTGATCAAGGGCCGGATCAGCGAAGGCAAGCTTGAAGACGTGCCACCTTACTTTCACTACTGCGCGTCCTGGGCGCTGGTGCACGGTGCAGTGGCGCTGTATCACTCGCCGTTCTGGAGCAATGTGCTGGAAGATCAGGAAGGCTTCTTCCAGTTCCTCATGGACATTGGTGTGCGCATGGGCAACAAACGCAAGCGCGACACCGACGCACCGAGCAGCTAAGACATTCAGTTGCCTGATTGCGCCATGATTTTGCTATTTGGTGCGATTCAGCGGGAATATACTCAGGCGTAGGACTTGCTAAAACTTGAATTGTGAGTCAAGTTTCGGCGGTTCTAATCTTCTTTCGCCGGAGTGATCATGATCGTTGACCGTCAAGGCAGGCGTTTTCGCAATTTGCGGGTCAGCCTGACCTCAGCCTGCAACTATGCCTGTACCTACTGCGTACCCAATGGCAAGCGGTTGGTGGCTGCGCAGGATGAGTTGTCGGCCGAGGCCATGGCGCGCGGTGTTGCCTATTTGATCGAAGCCGCGGGCATCGAGCGTTTGCGCATTACCGGCGGCGAACCGCTGGTGAGCCCGAAACTCGAAACCTTCATGACTGCTGTCGGGCAGATGGGTCTCGAAGACATCAGCCTGACCACCAACGGTCAATTGCTGGCGAAAAAATTGCCACTGCTGGTCAAGGCCGGCATTCGGCGCATCAACGTTTCCCTCGATACCCTGGACGCCAGCGCATTCCGCAGCATTGCTCGCGGCGGCGATCTGGCGACCGTGCTCGACGGTATGGAACAAGCCCGCGCGGCCGGCATGAAGATCAAGGTCAACATGGTGCCGCTGCGCGGTCAGAATCTCGATCAGGTGATGCCGCTGCTGGATTACTGCCTGGAGCGCGGTTATGAACTGCGTTTTATCGAGCTGATGCGCATGGGCCACCTGGCCAGCGACTCCAATGCCTTCCTGCAACAGTTCGTCAGCCTTCAACAGCTGCTGAGCCTGATTGGCGAGCACCACGAATACCTGCAAGCCGACGCACCGGTGGATGCGACCGCCGTGCGTTACGAGATTCCGGGGCAGGGGTATTTCGGCGTGATTGCCAACGAAAGCGTGCCCTTCTGTCGGACCTGTTCACGCTTGCGTCTTTCTTCCACGGGCTGGCTGCATGGCTGCCTGTCGTCGAGCAATCGCCACTATGTCGGCGATCTGCTGGACAAACCGCGTCATCAGGCATTGCCTGCCTTGCAGCGCCTGCTGGTGAAAGCTTTGGGTGACAAGCAGGAAGTGGCGTTTTCCGGTGGCGCGACCGTCATGAAAATCATCGGCGGCTGAGCTTTCTGTGGCGAGGGAGCTTGCTCCCGCTGGGGTGCGAAGCAGCCCTGAAATATCAAATGCCCCGCATACCTATGTACATGCGACTGCTGCGCAGCCGAACGGGAGCAAGCTCCCTCGCCACGGTCAGCATTGTCAATCTGGAAATATCCGAATTCTCAAGGACTGGCGCAAAAGCTGCATCCTACGGCCATTCGCCGGTTTTCCGACACCGGCCTCTGGAGGATAGGATGCGTAGCCTGGTTTTGCTGCTGGCCGTTTTGGCGCTTGGCGGCTGCATGAATGTCAGCGATATGGCCGAAGGGACTCGCTACCATATGAGCGACGCCGGCTTTCTGGATCACAGCGACAGTCGCCGCGTGAACAACCTGCGCATTCAGCCGGACTCGTTCGTCTACATCGCCCAGGGCGCCTTTATGCCTCCGGGTGGCACCGCTTACCCGCGTCCCAATGTCATCGCCGAAGTCGCCTTTGACGGCTTTATCGAATACTTCCCGATGGTCCGCCGCGCGCGCACCCCGGAAGGCCTGGACCAGGCCATGACCGAAGCCCGTTCCGCCGGTGCTCATTACCTGCTCTATACCCGCTTTGCCAAGGCCGATGACCGCATCGGCAACTCCGATGAATGGCTGGATCAGGAGGCGTTGGATCGTCTTGGTATCGACACCGGCGTGATTCAGATCATGTTGATCGAGACCAGCACCCAGTATTTGATTGATACTGCACGTATCAAGAGTCGTGGCGGTTTACTGACGTTCCACGACGAAAAGCCAGAAGACCTGATGGGCCCACCGCTTGAACAATACGCTCGCAGCCTGTTGGGGCTCAGCGACCAGTAATCGAAGGAGAACGCCATGAGTGGCCCGCAAAAAGCCAACGACCTGTTGGGGCAAATCCCGAAGACCAAGGGCTTGCCGCCGGTCCACCTGTGGAACCCGGACTTCTGCGGCGACATCGACATGCGCATCGCCCGCGATGGCACCTGGTACTACATGGGCACGCCGATCGGGCGCAAGCCGATGGTCAAGCTGTTCTCCACCATCATTCGCCGCGACGGCGAGGATTACTTTCTCATCACCCCGGTGGAGAAGGTCGGCATCAAGGTCGACGACGCGCCTTTCGTGGCGATTGCCGTAGAGGTAGAGGGGGAGGGTGAGTCGCAAATCCTGCGCTTTACCACCAATGTCGATGAAACCACCGAGGCCGGCGCCGAGCATCCGATTCGCGTGATGATTGATCCCGCCACCCAGGAGCCCGCGCCCTATGTGCATGTGCGCAGCAACCTGGAAGCCTTGATTCATCGCAACGTGTTTTATCAGCTGGTGGAGTTGGCTGTGAGTCGCGAAATAGATGGGCAGCGCTGGCTTGGCGTCTGGAGCGGCGGCGAGTTTTTCCGAATCGGTCTTGAACCCTGACACCTGACCCTGTGGGAGCGGGCTTGCTCGCGAAAGAGGCGTATCTGACACATAGATGTCAAATGAACAGTCGCTTTCGCGAGCAAGCCCGCTCCCACAGGGGATCTGTGCCTTCCTTAAAAATCAATTTGACACCCAATCATATGATGATTAGCGTGTACCCCCATCACACACGCCTGCGAGGTGTCCATGTCCAGCAGTTTTCACGCGTCGACCGTCGACTGGCTTGGCTGCTGGATCGCCACCGGGCAGGTCAAGCCGGGCGAGTCGCTCAAGGTCGAAGCCGATCTTGGTGAGCAGCTCGGGGTCAGCCGCACGGTCATACGTGAAGCCATCAAAACCCTGGTTGCCAAAGGCATGCTTGAAGTCGGGCCGAAGGTCGGCACGCGGGTATTGCCTGTCAAGCGCTGGAACCTCTTCGACCCACAAGTCGTTGGCTGGCTGTCACGGGGCGGTTTACCGGAAAACTTCGTCGACGATTTGCTCGATCTGCGCCGCACCATCGAGCCGATGGCCGTGCGCTGGGCCTGCGAGCGCGCCACCGCCGAGCAAGTGCAAGACATTCTGCTGGCCTGCAATGCCCTGGAACGGGCGGTGGACAGCGGCATCGATTACAACCGCGCCGACCAGCTCTTCCACGAGTGCATCCTCGCCGCCAGTCACAATCAATTCATTGAGCAAATGGTCCCGGCCCTCGGCGCGTTGTTGGCGGTGTGTTTCGAAGTGTCCGCCGCCGACCCGGACGAACTGCGCCGTACCTTGCCGATTCACAAGGACATGGCCCAAGCCATCGCTGCCCGGGATGCCGCGCGGGGTGTCTGGGCCTGCATGACCCTGATCGATAACGCTGACCTTGCGATCAAGCGCTACTACCCGCAGGTCATGGCGGACAAAAAAACCGGCTGAATACGAAGACTCCCTGTGGGAGCGGGCTTGCTCGCGAAGACGTCGGTTCATTCAACATTGATGTCCCCTGATACACCGCCTTCGCGAGCAAGCCGGCTCCCACCAAAAACAAGAACAATGCAGGAGGTTTCATGACGTGGACCGCGGTCACCGAACATCGCGCCAAGCTGGGCGAGGGCCCATTCTGGGACGCGCCGACCCAGGCGCTCTATTGGGTGGACATCGCCGGCAAGCAAGCGCTGCGGCTGATCGGCGCCAACGTGCAAATCTGGCAGATGCCGGAACACGTCTCGGCCTTCATCCCCTGCGCCAGTGGCGATGCGCTGGTGACCCTGAGCAGCGGTGTCTATCGCCTGGATCTCGATTCGCCGGGGCTGGAGCCACGCCTGACCCTGTTCTGCGTAGCTGACCCGCAACCGGGCAACCGCGGCAATGAAGCCCGTTGCGATGCCCAGGGTCGACTCTGGCTCGGCACCATGCAGAACAACATCGGCGAGCAGGGCGAGGACCTGCCCATCGAGCGGCGGTCTGGCGGACTGTTCCGTATTGATCGCGATGCGCGCGTCACTCCGTTGCTGCGCGGCCTGGGCATCCCCAATACCTTGCTGTGGAGCGATGACGCCACCACGGTGTATTTCGGCGACAGCCTCGACGGCACGCTGTATCGGCATTTCATCCGTACCGACGGCAGTCTGGACCCTGCGCAAATCTGGTTCGGCCCTCAGGGTCGCGGCGGTCCGGACGGTTCGGCGATGGATGCCGAAGGCTTTATCTGGAATGCCCGCTGGGACGGCAGTTGCCTGCTGAGGCTGGCGCCGGACGGTCGGGTGGATCGGGTGATCGAGCTGCCGGTCAGTCGGCCGACCAGCTGTGTGTTCGGCGATGCCGATCTGCAAACCCTGTACATCACCAGCGCCGCCAGCCCGCTTGGGCATCCGCTGGATGGGGCAGTGCTGTCGATCCGGGTCGATGTGCCCGGCAAGCTTTGTACGCGATTTGGTGGATAGATCCCAAAATATGGGATGCAAAATTATATATTGAGATTGTTTGGGTGCCGGGTTTATAGTCGGCACCATCGTTCTACCGATGCACTCACACTAAAAAAACAAAACAGGTGAAGTGATGCAGCGATATCCCCGCGAACTCCCAGGCGGAGTAAGTGTTTCAGACCGTCCCTGTGCTGAAACATTTGCGCGTCTGTCTGTTTTCCCTCCAGAACTTTTTAACCACAACCGCTTAGTGAAGTGCCACGACTGACAGGTCGGGGTTTCAAGCGTATTTCTACGCCTGAAATCCAATCATCATATGATATGGCTATTGGTAACACGGACTCACCGCGCCTTTGGTTCACAAAAAAACGCTTTCAAAGAATGCTCAAAAAAATAACAAGGAGTCAGCTTATGAATCGTCGTCATGCCATCCGATCCCTGTGCGGCGCCGCTCTGGCGGTTTCTGCTTTCAGCCTCAGCAGCACGCTGTTTGCCGCCGAGGAAGTGAAGATCGGTTTTCTGGTCAAGCAGGCTGAAGAGCCGTGGTTCCAAACCGAGTGGGCCTTCGCGGAAAAGGCCGGCAAGGAAAAGGGTTTCACCCTGATCAAGATCGCCGTACCTGACGGCGAGAAAACCCTCTCGGCCATCGACAGCCTGGCGGCCAATGGCGCCAAGGGCTTCGTGATCTGCCCGCCGGACGTCTCCCTGGGCCCTGCGATCATGGCCAAGGCCAAGCTCAACGGCTTGAAAGTGATTGCCGTTGACGACCGCTTCGTCGACGCCAGCGGCAAGTTCATGGAAGAGGTGCCGTACCTGGGCATGGCCGCGTTCGAAGTCGGCCAGAAGCAGGGCAGCGCCATGGCGGCCGAGGCGAAAAAACGCGGTTGGGACTGGAAAGACACCTATGCGGTGATCAACACCTTCAACGAACTCGATACCGGCAAGAAGCGCACCGACGGCTCGGTCAAGGCGCTTGAGGATGCCGGCATGCCGAAGGATCACATTCTGTTCTCGGCCCTGAAAACCCTTGACGTGCCGGGCAGCATGGACGCCACCAACTCGGCGCTGGTCAAGCTGCCGGGCGCGGCTAAGAACCTGATCATCGGCGGCATGAACGACAACACCGTGCTCGGTGGCGTACGGGCCACCGAAAGCGCCGGCTTTGCCGCCGCGAACGTGATCGGCATCGGCATCAATGGCACCGACGCCATTGGCGAACTGAAGAAAGCCGACAGCGGCTTCCATGGCTCGATGCTGCCCAGCCCGCACATCGAGGGCTACAACACCGCCAGCATGATGTACGAGTGGGTCACCACCGGAAAAGAGCCGGCGAAGTACACCGCCATGGACGACGTGACACTGATCACCCGTGACAACTTCAAGCAGGAACTGGAAAAAATCGGCCTGTGGAACTGAAGGCCGGTTGATTTCATCGGCGGCGCCGGCAACGGGGCCGCCTGATCTGTGTGACGAGGTGGTTATGGCGCAAACACAATTACAACAACAGAGCGGTTTCCCGTCGGGCGGCAGCTTGCGCTTCAACGGGATCGGCAAGACCTTTCCCGGCGTGAAGGCGCTGGACAACATCAACTTCGTGGCGCATCCCGGGCAGGTCCATGCCTTGATGGGTGAGAACGGCGCGGGCAAATCGACCTTGCTGAAAATCCTCGGCGGTGCCTACGTCCCGAGCAGCGGTGATCTGCAGATCGGCGAGCAGACCCATGTTTTCAAGTCCACCGCCGACAGCATCGGCAGCGGCGTGGCCGTGATTCACCAGGAACTGCATCTGGTACCGGAAATGACCGTTGCGGAAAACCTGTTTCTGGGCCATCTGCCGGCCAGTTTCGGTCTGATCAATCGTCGTCAATTGCGCCAGCAGGCGCTGGCTTGCCTCAAGGGCCTGGCCGACGAAATCGATCCGCAGGAAAAAGTCGGGCGTCTGTCTCTGGGTCAACGGCAGCTGGTGGAAATCGCCAAGGCCTTGTCCCGAGGGGCGCACGTGATCGCTTTCGACGAGCCCACCAGCAGCCTGTCGGCGCGGGAAATCGAGCGTTTGATGGCGATCATCGGGCGCCTGCGCGACGAGGGCAAAGTGGTGCTGTACGTCTCCCACCGCATGGAAGAAGTGTTCCGCATCTGCAATGCGGTGACGGTGTTCAAGGACGGTCGCTACGTACGCACCTTCGAGGACATGAGTGAGCTGACCCACGACCAACTCGTGACCTGCATGGTCGGTCGCGATATCCAGGACATCTACGACTATCGCTCGCGTCCGCGCGGCGCGGTGGCCTTGAAAGTCGATGGCCTGCTTGGCCCCGGCTTGCGCGAGCCCATGAGTTTCGAGGCGCACAAAGGCGAGATTCTCGGCTTGTTCGGCCTGGTCGGTGCCGGTCGCACCGAGCTGCTTCGCCTGCTCAGCGGGCTGGAACGCAACACGGCGGGGCGCCTGGAATTGCGCGGTCATGAACTCAAGCTTCATTCACCTCGGGACGCCATCGCCGCTGGCATTCTGCTGTGCCCGGAAGACCGCAAGAAGGAGGGCATCATTCCGCTGGCCAGCGTCGCCGAGAACATCAACATCAGCGCACGCAGTGCCCACTCCGGTTTCGGCTGCCTGATCCGCGGGCTCTGGGAAAAGAACAACGCCGACAAACAGATCAAGGCGCTGCGGGTGAAGACGCCCCATGCCGGGCAACCCATCAAGTTCCTGTCCGGCGGTAATCAGCAGAAGGCGATCCTTGGTCGCTGGCTGTCGATGCCGATGAAGGTCCTGCTGCTCGACGAGCCCACCCGGGGCATCGATATCGGCGCCAAGGCCGAGATCTACCAGATCATCCACAACCTGGCCGCCAGCGGTATCGCGGTGATCGTGGTGTCCAGCGACCTGATGGAAGTGATGGGCATTTCCGACCGCATCCTGGTGATGTGCGAAGGGGCGATGCGCGGCGAGCTGAGCCGTGAACAGGCCAATGAATCCAACCTGCTGCAACTGGCTTTGCCGCGCCAACGCGCTGACGGCGTGGCGAACTGAGAGGTAATCATGATGACAACCCAAAACGAAACCCTGCCGACAATGCGCAAGCCACTGGACCTTCGGCGCTTTCTCGATGACTGGGCGATGCTCGCGGCCGCGGTCGGGATCTTCGTGCTCTGTACCTTACTGATCGACAACTTCCTCTCGCCGCTGAACATGCGCGGCCTGGGCCTGGCGATCTCCACCACCGGCATCGCCGCGTGCACCATGTTGTATTGCCTGGCGTCCGGGCATTTCGACTTGTCGGTCGGCTCGGTGATTGCCTGCGCCGGGGTCGTGGCGGCCGTGGTGATGCGCGACACCAACAGCGTGTTCCTCGGCATCAGCGCGGCGCTGGTCATGGGACTGATCGTCGGCCTGATCAACGGCATCGTGATTGCCAAACTGCGAGTCAATGCGTTGATCACCACGCTGGCGACCATGCAGATCGTCCGCGGCCTGGCCTACATCTTCGCCAACGGCAAGGCGGTGGGCGTGTCCCAGGAGTCGTTCTTCGTGTATGGCAACGGCCAGTTGTTCGGCGTGCCGGTGCCGATCCTGATCACCATCGTCTGCTTCCTGTTCTTCGGCTGGCTGCTGAACTACACCACCTATGGGCGCAACACCATGGCCATCGGCGGCAATCAGGAGGCAGCGCTGTTGGCCGGGGTCAACGTTGACCGGACCAAGATCATCATCTTCGCCGTTCACGGTGTGATCGGCGCACTGGCCGGGGTCATCCTGGCCTCGCGCATGACCTCGGGCCAACCGATGATCGGTCAGGGGTTCGAGCTGACGGTGATCTCGGCCTGCGTGCTGGGCGGGGTTTCCCTCAGTGGCGGCATCGGCATGATCCGCCATGTGATTGCCGGGGTGCTGATCCTGGCGATCATCGAAAACGCGATGAACCTAAAGAACATCGATACCTTTTATCAGTATGTGATTCGCGGTTCGATCCTGCTGCTGGCCGTCGTCATCGACCGTCTCAAGCAACGCTAGCCATTGGGTCTGCACAAAATCTGCCTATGCAGATGACCCCCTGTGGGAGCGGGCTTGCTCGCGAAAGCGGCGTGTCAGTCAACCTCTATTTGGCTGACACGCCGCTTTCGCGAGCAA
>DATMUG010000323.1:0-5620 GCA_035563915.1 Pseudomonas sp.
CACAGGTGCATGTGATCACTGTGGGAGCGGGCTTGCCCGCGATTGCGTCAATGTAGCCACCGCAAGTTTGACGGCAAGACTTCTTACTTCGGCCCGAGAATCTTCACCAGTTTGTCCGGCGACGGCGCGCCTTGCTGTTGCTGCAACTCGCCCTTGTCATCCATGTAGAAAATCGCCGGCGTGGCCTGCAGCTCCAGGTCGTCCATCAATTGCATGTTGGCGGCGAGCTTGGCCTGTACCGCCGGTGGCACTTCCTTCAATGGCTTGAGCGAGCTGCCCTTGCCCGCGGATTCGTGGTCTTGCAGGGCCTTTTGCGGGTCCTTGGCGGCGAGCAGCGCGGCGGATTTTCCGGGGCTGTCTTCGCGGATGATGC
Organism: Pseudomonas sp.; assembly: GCA_035563915.1. Classification (GTDB taxonomy): domain Bacteria; phylum Pseudomonadota; class Gammaproteobacteria; order Pseudomonadales; family Pseudomonadaceae; genus Aquipseudomonas. The sequence goes on from DATMUG010000323.1 coordinate 374, forward strand.
CCACCATGATATGCCGCAGCTGCACCTTGCCGGCCTTGACCCAGGGCCGTGCCTGTTCCCAGAACATGTTGCAGTAAGGGCAGTTCGGGTCGCTGAACAGATACACCACCCGTGGCGCATCCTTGTTGCCATCGGCGATCCAGTTGCTTGCTTCCATCTTGCCCCAGACTTCCTTGGACATCGGTGCGTACACCAGCTTTTGCAGGGGGGCACTGCTCAGGTCGTTGCCCTGGGCGTCGTACAGATTGCCCAGCAATACATGCTTGCCATCCGGCGTGAGGTACAGCGCCATGCCGCGGTTCTGGTATTGCGCGGCGTAACCGCGCAGGCCATCGGGGGCATCGAACTGGCCGACGATTTTTGCGCCCTTGGCCTCGATCTGCTTGATCGCAGCGGGCAACTCTTCGGCCTGCACCGATGGCAGGTGCAGCAGGGCGGCACCCAGGCTCAGGGTCAGCAGGTGGCGGAGGCGGGGCATGGCAGTTTCCTTGCAGAAGTGGCAGGTACGGAATCGAAGTTTTCCAGGGCGCGGGCGAGGCTCGCTTGAGACAGTTCGCCCAGGTGGCTGCCCAGCAGGCGACCGTCCGGGCTGTAAAACAATGTAGTCGGCAAGGCCATGGAGCCGACGGCCTGGCCCAGGCGACCGCTGCCGTCAAACAGCACGTTGGACAGGCTCAGGCCCTGGGTTTCCAGAAAGGTGGCGACGCTTTGCATGCTTTCGGCCTGATTGACGAACAGGAACGTCAAGTCCGGGCGCTGTTGCTGGGCATTTTCCAGAACCGGCATTTCCCGGCGGCAGGGCGGACACCAGGTGGCCCACAGATTGATCACCAGCGGGCCGCCCTTGTAATCGGCCAGTTGCACGGTTTCACCGGCGGCATTGCGCAGGGTGATCTCCGGCAGGCGGGTGCCTTGTTCATAAATCGTCAGGGAGTAAGTCGCCAGCAGCCAGAACGCCAGGCCACTGGCCACGCCGAAGCCCAATGGGCGGCGCAGGCCCGGGCGACGCCAACCCCGGTACAGCGTGGCAATCACCAGCGCGATGACCCCGGGCCAGGCGAGGAAGCCGCCGTCACGCAGATCGATGATCTGCCAGAGATCGTTGTGGTAGTGGGTCCAGTAAACGGCGACGAAGCCGATCCGGGCCGCCAGCATGCCGATCAGGAACAGCCCGAACAGCACCGACTCGGGATTTTCGCCACCGCGCCTGGCCACCCGCCACCCGACAAACGTCGCCAGCACCAGGGCACTGATCAGCAGCAGATGGTTGAGCGCGATGGCAAAGGTGCCGAGGGTGAAGGTCAGCATTAACGGGCGTCTCGGGTGGTAGTCCAGCGTTGCAGGAACGTCTCGGCATCGACCTCGCCGGTGATGCGCTGGCTGCGCCGCTCGATGCCATCGGTGCCGATCCACAGCAGGCTTGGAGGCCCCGGCACTTTATAACGGCCGAGCAGTTCGCGACTGGCGGCGTTGTCGGCGGTGACGTCCAGCCGGAGCAGGCGCACATCGCTGAGAGCCTGGAGCACGTTGGCTTTACCAAACACCTGTTTTTCCATGACCTTGCACGACACGCACCAGTCGGCATAGTAGTCCAGCAGCACCCACTGGCCCTGTGCTTGCGCGGCGTCGAGTTCCCGTTGCAGGACCGCGGGGTCCTTGATGGTGGTGAAGGCGTCATGGCCGGCCGGTGTCGCGGCGACGGCAGTGCCGGAGGCGCGGAACACCTGGAGCGGCTTGAACAGATCGTCACTGCCGCCCGCGGCACCGATCACCAACAGGCTGCCCCACAGGCCGAGCAACAACGAACTGGCGCCGAACAGATGTGCAACGCGTCCGAAACCCTCCGATTGCTTCCACGCGCTATAGGCCGCGATCAACAACAATGCGCCGCACAGGCCAACCCAAAGGGACTCATCCAGTACCGGCCGCAGCAACAGCAATGCGGTGGCCAGGAACAGGAAACCGAAGATGCCCTTGACCAGGTTCATCCAGGCGCCGGGTTTGGGCAGGAACCGATTGCCGACCGTCACCAGAAGCAACAGCGGCATGCCGATACCGATACCCAGGGCGAACAGAATCAGCCCGCCGTGTACGGCATTGCCGCTTTGCGCAATGTAGAGCAGTGCGCCGGCCAGCGGCGCGGTCATGCACGGGCCGACCAACAGACCGGACAAGGCTCCCAGTACGCCGGCGCCGACCAGGCTGCCGCCGCGCTGATTGCGCGAGACATTTTCCAGTCGGTCACGCACGGCCACCGGCAGTTGCAGTTCGAAGTAGCCGAACATGGGCAAGGCCAACAACACGAAAATCGCCGCGAAACTCCCCAGCAGCCAAGGGTTTTGCAGCAGCGCTTGAAGGTTGGCGCCCAGCAGGGCCGCCAGTACGCCCATTGCCGCGTACACCAGCGCCATGCTCACCACATAACTGCCTGCCAGGGCAAAACCGCGCTTGGGCGTGGCGCCACTGCCGACGATCAGTCCGGCCAGGATCGGCAACATCGGCAAGGAGCAGGGGGTGAAGGCCAGCAACAGGCCGAGGCCGAAGAACACCAGCAGGCTCCAGCCCAGCGCCCGTTGTTGAAGGCTGCTGGCCAGGGCCTGGTCTGGCGCTTGTGTGGATGACGACGTGGTATCGCGACTGCCCAGATCCACGACCTTCGTCTGTGGCGGATAACACAATCCGGCATCGGCGCAGCCCTGGAAACCGACCTTGATCTGCCCGGTGGCACCGGCCGGAATCTTCAGCTCAAGTCCTTGGCGATAGACTTGTTGCTCACCGAAAAACTCGTCGTTATGGGATTCGCCTTCCGGTAATGCCGGATGCTGGTCGGCAGGCAAACCGTCGAATTTCAGGCGTTTCTGATACAGGTAATACCCGTCGGCAATCTGCCAGAACAGCTGGGTTTCACCGGATTCAAGGCGTTCGGACGTGAAGACGAATGCTTTTTCGACAGGCAGAAAGTCGGGTTTGCTGTCGAACGGATTGCTGCCGGCCTGGGCCAGGCCCGATATCAGCAGAGCGAAGAGGAGAAGCAGATGACGCATGGAAAAGCCTTATTCCTTTGCAAGTGAGGTGCACAATGGGCGGTGTCGATTAACCGATGATTAACCCGGGCGGCCGCTCTGGCCAGCGGCCGGCTTGTGGTGATGGCGCTTGCGGCATAATGTCCGCTTAATCGGTCAACGGCCTAATCAGCAATATTTACACGAGGCTCCCCATGCACGTACTGGTTTGCGAAGACGATGAGTTGATCGCCAGCGGCATCGTCGCCGGCCTGACCGCTCAAGGTCTCACTGTGGAGCATGTAGCCACGGCATCGGCTGCCCGGGCGATGCTCAAGGTGGCGGAGTTCGACGTGATGGTGCTCGACCTCGGCTTGCCGGACGAGGACGGTCTGAAGTTGCTGCAGCAGCTGCGCCACAACGGTCTGGAACTGCCGGTATTGATCCTCACGGCCCGGGACTCGGTTACCGACCGCGTTGACGGCTTGCAGGCCGGCGCCGATGACTACCTGCTCAAGCCTTTCGACCTGCGCGAACTTGCCGCGCGCCTGCACACCCTGCTGCGACGGGTGGCGGGACGCAGCGTCAACCTGATCGAGCATGGCGCCCTGACCTACGACCCGAGCAGTCGCGAAACGACCCTCGCCGGGCAGCCGGTGGACCTTTCCCGTCGTGAACAATCCCTGTTGCAGGCGCTGCTGCACAATCGGGGCCGGGTGTTGTCCAGCGAGCAGCTCAAGGACAGTGTCTACGGCTTCAACGACGAGCTGGAGAGCAACGCCCTCAACGTCCATATCCATCACCTGCGGCGCAAACTCGGCAATGGCATCGTCGAGACCGTACGCGGCCTGGGTTATCGCCTCGGCCCGGCCGATGGGGGAGATCAATCCAAGTGATGAGTCTGCGTTTGCGCCTGAGCCTGGTGCTCGGGGGCGCGTTTACGCTGATCTGGGCACTGGCCGCGGCCTGGATGCTCAGCGATCTGCGCAATCAGATGATGTTTTCCCTCGACCAGCGCCTGGTGGCGTCGGCGCGGATGGTCGCCGGCTTGATGGAACAGTTGCCGCCCTTGCCGAGCAAGGGCGAGGGCACGCATTTCAGTGCCGAACAGCTGAACCTTCCCGGTGGTATGGCCTGCCAGGTCAGTTCGTTGCGCGGGGAAATCCTCGCCCGTAGTCATACCGAGCCGGGTCAAACCCTGGAAGCGGAGAAAATGGGCTTCCACGATCAGATGATCGATGGCGCGCCGTGGCGCAGTTTTACCCTCGCGCGGGGTGATCTGCGCATTACCACGGCAGATCGACAGATCGAGCGCGAAGCGTTGAACATGTCGATTCTACTGGCCGCCTCCGTGCCGGTAGGCGTCGCCTTGCTCGGGTGCCTGTGCCTGCTGTGGCTGGGGATCGGCCAGGGGCTGGCGCCGCTCAACCGCATGCGCGATGCCTTGATGCGCCGCAGCCCTGACTCGCTCGAACCGCTTCAGGTCCAGCCATTGCCCAGCGAACTGCAGCCGTTGCTCGAGACGCAGAACCAGCTGTTCCAGCGGATCGGCAAGACCATCGAGCGCGAACGCCGGCTGACCGGGGACGCCGCCCACGAACTGCGCAGCCCGTTGACTGCCATCAAGACTCACCTGCAAGTGGCGCGCATGACCGACGGCGTGGCCCGCGATCAATCCCTGGCCCGGGCCGAGGAGGGCGCCGACCGTCTGCACCGGACGCTTGAGCAATTGCTGTTACTGGCGCGGGTCGAGGGCAGCCTGTCGTTCGATGACGGTGTGCAGTGCAGCGCCGAACAGGTGGCGAAACTGGCGATTCAGGACACCGCTGGCGGTGATCGCGAGCGCATCAGATTCAACGTCCCGGCCAGGTTCTCCCGCGCGCCGGTGCAAATGCCGTCGGTGCTGTCGATTGCCGCGCTGCGCAACTTGCTGGACAACGCATTGCGCCATACGCCTGGTGACGGGCCGGTGGAACTGAGCCTGCAAACCACCGGTAATCGTGTGCAGTTCGTGGTTCGCGATCATGGACCGGGCATTGCCGCGGACGATCTGCAACATCTGACCCAGCGTTTCTGGCGCAATGGCCAAAGCACCGGTTGCGGGCTTGGCCTGGCGATCGTTCAGGCGATCGTTCAGCGCTGTGGTTGCACCCTGCATTTCGACAGTCGGCCGGATGGGCTGCGCGTTGAACTGACCATGCCGTTGCAGCCGGCCTGACAATCACCACAATCCACTGTCGGAGCT
>DATMUG010000324.1:0-13715 GCA_035563915.1 Pseudomonas sp.
CCCGCTCCCACGGTGACCGAGTCCTCTCATCGGAATACGGTCGAATGTGGGAGCGGGCTTGCTCGCGAAGCTTTTAGCGGCTACGCAGACCTTCAAGCAACTTGTGTGTCGGGTACCCATCCGCTGGCCAGCCGAACGACTGCTGCGCGCTACGGATTGCCTTGCGGGTATTGGCCCCGATAATCCCGTCTGCGGTGCCCGCGTCGTAATTCTGCGCGCTCAGAAGGCTTTGCAGTTCGATCCGCTCGGTACGGCTCAACGGCAGGTCATCCTTGGGCCAGGTACCGCTGATCAGGCCCGCGCCATGGAAGCGCTGAGACAACAAGCCCACGCCCAGTGCATAGGACGAGGAGTTGTTGTACTTGAGGATCGCACGGAAGTTATCGAGCACCAGGAACGCCGGGCCACGGTAACCGGCCGGCAGCAGCAAGGCTGCGGACAACTGCTCTGATCCTGGGGGCACCTGGCCGCCATTGGGCAGGGCTATACCCAGCTGGCGCCATTCGGAGACGCTCTTGCGTATCGTGCCGTCGGCCAACATGTAGTCGAAGCCGCTGGGCAGTTGCACTTCAAAGCCCCAAGGCTGGCCTCTTTGCCATCCGGAGCTTTGCAGGTAGTGCGCGGTCGAGGCCAGGGCATCGGTGGAGCTACCCCAGATATCGCGGCGGCCATCGCCATCGAAGTCGACGGCGTGGGTGTTGTAGGTGGTTGGAATGAACTGGGTCTGGCCCATGGCGCCGGCCCAGGAACCAAGCATTTTCTCGGGTTCGATATCACCCTGTTGCAGGATCTGCAGCGCGGCGATCAATTGCGCGTGGGCAAAGGCCGGTCGACGACCTTCATAGGCCAGGGTCGCCAGCGAATTGATCACGGACTTGCTGCCCTGGAACTGGCCAAAATTACTTTCCATGCCCCATACGGCGACCAGTGCCTCTCGGTCGACGCCGTAACGCTGTTCGATGCTCTGCAGGATGCCATCGTATTGGCTGAGCAATGACTGACCTTTGCGCACACGCAGCGGCGACAGGGCGCCATCGAGGTATTCCCACACCGGACGGGTGAATTCCGGCTGACTGCGATCGGCACGGATTACGCTGGGGTCGAAACTGACATTGGCAAAAGCGCGGTCAAACAGGTCGGCGCGAATACCGGCGGCCAGGGCGTCCTTGCGGAAACCCGCCTGCCATTCGGCGAAGGTCTGGGTCGGCTGGATATCGAGGTTTTCACCACTGGGAACCACGGGGGCAACGACGGCCGGGGCAGTGGTGACTGGAAGCGTTTTAAGCTGCTGTGCGTCGGCGGCGGTAGGTTTTTCCGCGCAGGCGACTAGCAAAATGAGGCTGGAGGCAGCGATCAATTGGCGAAGGTGCCAACGACGGGAAAGACTAAGGGGCATGCACAGGTCCAGGTAATTCGAATCAGGTGCTGACCTTAACATGTTGAGCGCAGGCTTGCCTTTTTCAGGCCGCCAGAAAGTAAGAAGCCTCCCAGTTATCAGACTGGAAGGCTTCGCGGCGGTAGCTGCCTTTGCCCTTGGCTGGTCGTTCCTGACGGCTGCGGAACAGTGGCTGGGCGATAATGGATTTGGCCTTGTTGGGGCCATGCCTGGATGGCTTTTTGCTCATGATGAGGGCTCTCGATTGGATGGCTCTGCGGGAGGGGATAATCTGCCGAAGATGTGGTTCTGTAAAGGCCTACATTGCGTAGGACCTTTCGGACGCCTTCGCGGGCAAGCCCGCTCCCACAGGTCCAGCGGTGATCCTGTGGGAGCGGGCTTGCCCGCGATTGACCGCGCAGCGGTCACGACGTCTTACTCCGCAGGCAACGACAATCGCTGGCCGGCCATCAGCAGCGTCAAACGACTCAAGCTCATCCACGGCGAGCCCGCCGCCTGGCCTTTGATCTGCGCATCAATGCGCTGCGCCTCGAGCAGCAGTTGTGCCCAGCGGGGTGCTGAATAGCGTTGCAGGGCTTTGCTCATCAGCGGCTTGCGTTTGTCCCAGACCGGTGGCTTGGCTTGGCTGAAGGCTTTGTCCAACGGAATACCCTGGCTGTATTGCAGGGAAATGTTGGCCAGCAGGCGCAGTTCCCGGGACAGGGCCCAGAGAATCACCGGTGGCTCGACGCCTTCCCCTCGTAACCCTTCGAGCATGCGCAGGGCGTGGGCCGCTTCACCATTGAGAATCGCATCGGTCAGACCGAAGACATCGAAACGCGCGCTGTCGGCGACGGCTGCCTGCACGGTTTCGATGGTGATCTGGCCACCTTCGGCCATCAGCTTGAGCTTCTCGATTTCCTGGGCGGCGGCCAGCAGGTTGCCTTCGACCCGTGCCGCAATCAGCTCGACAGCATCCTGACTGGCGGAAAGACCGGCCTGGGACAAACGCTGGCGGATCCAGCCTGGCAACTGGCTGGCATCCACTGGCCATATCTGCACGAATTGAGTCTGTTGGCCTTCGACCAGCGCCTTGCCCCATTTGGTTTTCTGCGCACTGCCATCGAGCTTCGGCAGGCTGATCAGCAGTAACGTGTCTTCGGCCGGTCGCGAGCAGTATTCGATGAGCGCGGCGGCGCCTTTGTCACCGGGCTTGCCTGAGGGCAGGCGAAGCTCCAGAAGACGTTTTTCGGCGAACAGCGACATGCTGGCGCCGGCCAGCAGCAACGTACCCCAGTCGAAGTTGGCGTCGGCGGCAAACACCTGGCGCTCGTCAAAGCCCTGCTGACGAGCGGCAGCGCGGATCGCGTCGGCGGCCTCCTGGCACAGCAACGGATCATCGCCACTGATGACGTAGACCGGCGCGAGGGTGCCTTGCAGGTGCTTGGTGAGTTGGGCGGGAGCGAGCTTCATAAGAGAGGGCGAACGGGGCGCCTGAGCGCCCCGTAAGTCTTATTGCTGCGGGATTTCGAGAGGCGACTGACGCGGCGTATCCGCTTCAGCCTTCTGCGCCGCTTCCAGCGCCGCGGCTTCTGCCTTGGCACGAGCTTCGGCGGTCTGCCGCATCTGCTCAAGCTGCGCCGGCGTGATTTGCTGCAGGCGCAGCATCATGCGCTGCACCAGGTCGCGACGCATGTCCTTGCGGGCATCGGCGGCTTCCTGATCGGAACCCACCAGGTTGTTGCCGTCGTGGATGAAGACTTTTTCCACTTCGAGCTTGTCATTGATCAACGACAGATTGCCTTGGCTGAGAATGCTGTAGTTGAGCGTGGTGTTCAGCTGATATTCGCCAGTACGACCGGCGCCTGCGTAGCTGAGGATACGCTGGGTTTCCTGCTCATCGGTGAGCACGAGCTTGTAGGGGGCGCCGGTGTAGACCTTGACGCCGCTGCGTTCGATCACCTGACGCAGTTGCGTCACCGTTTCGCCATAGGCATTGCGGGCGCTGACGTCGAGTTCCTTGATCGCCAGTTCGGTGGTGCCGGTGCCGCGCAGCTGGAAACCGCAGGCGCTCAACAGGACCGCGAGGCCCATCACCAGCAAGTTGCGTTTGATCATTGTGTTGCTCCCCTTGAAACCATGTGGGCCGTTCAAGCGGCCCGAAAGGTTTTACTCGGCGCCAGGCTCGGCCTGGCGCCTGATCCAATTAGCTGGCGACGATGTTGACCAGTTTCCCGGGCACCACGATCACTTTACGAATGGTCAGCCCGTCAACGAAACGCAAGACGTTTTCGTTGGCGCGGGCGGCCGCTTCGATTTCCTCGCGGGTCGCGCTGGCAGGCATATCGATCTGGCCGCGCAGCTTGCCATTCACTTGAATCACCAGTTGCAGGCTGTCCTGTACCAGGGCGCTGTCATCCACGACCGGCCAGCTGGCGTCGATCACCGGACCGGTGTGGCCCAGTCGATGCCACAGTTCGTGGCTGATGTGCGGCGTGATCGGAGCCAGCAGCAGGGTCACGGCTTCGAGGCCTTCCTGAACCAGCGCGCGGTCCTGTTCGGTCGCCTGCGCGGCTTTCTCCAGCACATTCATCAGCGTCATCACCTGAGCGATGGCGGTGTTGAATTTGTGGTTCTGGCCGACGTCGTGGCTGGCCTGCTTGATGGCCAGGTGAATCGAGCGGCGAATGGCTTTCTGCTCGTCGTTCAGGCTGGCAACGTCCAGTTTGCCCGGCAGGCCTTGGGTGACGTGTGCCTGCGCCAGGCGCCAGACACGCTTGAGGAAGCGGTGCGAGCCTTCCACGCCGGAGTCGGACCATTCGGCGCTCATGTCCGGTGGCGAGGCGAACATCATGAACAGGCGGCAGGTGTCTGCACCGAACTGGTCGATCATCGACTGTGGGTCGACGCCGTTGTTCTTCGACTTGGCCATCTTCTCGGTGCCGCCGATTTCCACCGGCAGGCCGTCTGCGATCAGCTTCGCGCTGATGACCTTGGCCTTGCTGTCGCGCTCGAGTTCGACGTCCGCCGGGTTGTACCAGGTGTAGGCGCCGTTGGCTTCGCGACGGTAGTAGGTCTCGGCGACCACCATGCCCTGGGTCAGCAGGTTCTTGAATGGCTCGTTGGAGCTCACCAGGCCTTCGTCACGCATCAGTTTGTGGAAAAAGCGCGCGTAGAGCAGGTGGAGAATGGCGTGTTCGATACCGCCGATGTACTGATCCACCGGCAACCAGTGGTCGGCCGCGGATTTTTCCACCAGGCCACCCTCGAAATGCGGCGAGGCATAGCGGGCGTAGTACCACGACGACTCGACGAAAGTGTCCATGGTGTCGGTTTCACGCTTGGCAGGCTGGCCGCATTTCGGGCAGCTGCACTCGTAGAACTCGGGCATGCGCGCCAGCGGCGAACCGGCGCCGTCCGGCACCACATCTTCCGGCAGCACGACCGGCAACTGGTCTTGCGGCACCGGCACATCACCGCAGCTGCTGCAGTGGATGATCGGGATCGGGCAGCCCCAGTAACGCTGGCGGCTGATGCCCCAGTCGCGCAGGCGGAACTGGGTGCGCGAGGCACCGAGGTTTTTCTTGATCAGGGCTACTTCGATGGCGTCGAAGGCGCCGGTGAAGTCCAGGCCGTCGAACTCGCCGGAGTTGATCAGCGTGCCGTGCTCGCCGTAGGCCTCTTGCCACGGGGCAGGATTGGTCTCACCCGAGCTGGTGCGCACCACGGATTTGACCGGCAGGTTGTACTTGTGGGCGAACTCGAAATCGCGCTCGTCGTGGGCCGGAACAGCCATTACCGCGCCGTCGCCGTAGTGCATCAATACGTAGTTGGCGACCCAGACCGGCAGCTTTTCGCCAGTCAGCGGGTGCTCGACGAACAGGCCGGTCGGCAGGCCTTTTTTCTCCTGGGTGGCGACGTCGGCTTCGGCGACGCTGCCACTCTTGCATTCGGCGATGAACGCTTGCAGCTCGGGATTGTTCTGTGCAGCCAAGGTGGCCAGGTGGTGCTCGGCGGCCACGGCGACGTAAGTCGCGCCCATCAGGGTGTCCGGACGGGTGGTGAAGACTTTCAGGGCGCCGCTTTCGCCGATGGAGTCGACGTTGTACGGGAACTGCACTTCCATGCCGCGGGACTTGCCGATCCAGTTGCGCTGCATGGTCTTGACCTGTTCAGGCCAGCCAGTCAGTTCGTCGAGGCTCTCCAGCAGCTCATCCGCGTAGGCGGTGATCTTGAAGTAGTACATTGGGATTTCGCGCTTCTCGATCAGCGCGCCGGAACGCCAGCCGCGACCGTCGATCACCTGCTCGTTGGCCAGTACGGTCTGGTCGATCGGGTCCCAGTTCACGGTGCCGCTTTTCTTGTAGATCACACCTTTTTCGAACAGGCGGGTGAACAGCCATTGTTCCCAGCGGTAGTAGTCCGGCTTGCAGGTGGTCACTTCACGGGACCAGTCCACCGCCAGGCCCAGGCTGCGCAGCTGGGATTTCATGTAGGCGATGTTTTCGTAGGTCCACTTGGCGGGCGCTACGTTGTTCTTCATCGCGGCGTTTTCCGCCGGCATGCCGAAGGCGTCCCAACCCATGGGTTGCAGGACGTTCTTGCCTTGCATGCGCTGATAGCGGGAGATCACGTCGCCGATGGTGTAGTTGCGCACGTGCCCCATGTGTAGCTTGCCGCTGGGGTAAGGGAACATCGACAGGCAGTAGTAGGTTTCCTTGCCTGGCTGTTCGCTGACTTCAAAGGACTTTTGCTCATCCCAGAAAGACTGGGCGGCGGCTTCGATTTCACGGGGCTGATATTGTTCGTGCATGGCTACTTTTGAACTGAATAGGGGTGGCCCAATCCTCTTCAATGCAACGCTGGACGGTGAAGGCGCCGATTCGGCGTTTTCGATGTCCAGCCGAGCTGGAAGTGGAGTTACAGGAAGCGCCGTAGCATACATGACCGCACTCTGCCGAGGGAAACCCTGATTGCTGCCGCGCGTCTAGCCAAAACCTCTGCGAGGGCCGTTGGTCGCGGCGTTCAGCCGGTTTGTGCATGGAAGCTAAGCTCTTATTTGGGGAGTAGGTCTTATCTTCCAATGAGGTGAGGGATGGTTGAGTCACAGCAAAAAGCTACAAAACCGGAGCTGTACGAAAGACTGATCGACCGTCTGGGCATGGCGCTGGAAGCGGCAAAAACCGCCAGCCGGCTGCGTGATGAACGTCCGCTGGAACTGGAGCTGCGTGGCTTGAGCCCCGCAGAGTTCGCACTGGTCAAGGCGTACCTGGATCGCAGCGAGCGTGAGACGCACGGATGCTTGTCCGAAGCCGTGAAACAACTCGACGCACCACGTTCTGCCAAGGTCATCTGGCTCAAGGACAAAATACCCGGCAGAGACGCGGTAAAGGTCCGGTCTCTGCAGTTCAAGTAAGGCCAAGAGCCATGCGTAACGGTTTTTTGCAGCATAGTCCTTCCGTATTTATTGTCGCACTGCGTCAACCCACTTAGGCTTCGGGCATCTTCATGGAGATGCTCGATGCCTTTTCGTTATTTCGTGAAACACCTTCTGTTGCCGCCCGGCATTCTTATCCTGCTGCTGATGCTGGCCTGGTGGCTGCGCCGCTCAAGGCCGCGGCTCGCGGGGTTGTGCTTTGCCCTGGGGCTGGGCGGATTCTGGCTGATGAGCCTGCCCGTGGTGGTGCAGTGGGGAGCGGGGTTACTGGAGCGTGAGCCACCGCTGGCTCGCGACGAATGGGCCACCCTTGGGCGGCGGGCCGATGCAATCGTGGTGCTGGGGTCGGGGCGTGAACGGGGTGATGTGGCCTGGGACACTGACCAGCCCACCGGTGTCGGTTTGGAGCGCCAGCGTTACGCCGCGCGCTTGGCCAAGGCGTCGGGCTTGCCGGTGCTGACCAGCGGAGGGCTTCATTACGGCACACCGCCCAGCGAAGCGCAGATGATGGCGGACTCCTTGCGCGACGATTTCGGCGTGACGGTACGTTGGCAGGAAGGACAGAGCCGTACCACGTGGGAAAATGCGCAATTGACGGCGCAGGTGCTGCTGCCTGAAGGCATCAAGCGCGTGGTGGTTGTGACATCGGCGGCACATATGCCGCGAGCGGTCTGGAGTTTCAGCAAGGCCGGGTTTGAGGTCGTGCCGGCACCGGTCGGGTTTCTGGGCCAGGACAATGGTGAAGTGTTCGGAGGCTGGATGCCGGAATTCAAGGCGATCTGGCGCAGCGGGCAGTTGCTGAACGAGGCGGTGGGGCAGGTTGGTTACTGGCTGTTTTACCGCTGAAAATCAAAAGATCGCAGCCTCGGTTCACTCGACTGCGATCTTTTGCAGGCACCGCGATCAAACGGTCTTGGCCATCCGGCTCGCCACCAGCGCCCAACCAAACAACAGCACACAAACAATGATCAACGGCCACGAACGCCATTGCAGATAAGGCGTGAGATTGTGCATCGGCACCACTTCGCCATACAGGATGCCGCGCTCGAATTGCGGGATCTGCGCGGTGATCTGGCCAAACGGGTTGATCAGGCCGGTCACGCCGTTGTTGGTGGCGCGAATCATCCAGCGACCGGCCTCCAGCGCACGCATCTGTGCCATCTGCAAATGTTGCAGCGGGCCGATGGATGTACCGAACCAGGTGTCGTTACTGATGGTCAGCAACAGATCGCTTTGCGCGGCGAGGCTCGCGGCAAACTCCGGATACACCACCTCGTAGCAGATGAATGGGGCAATCTGATAGCCCTTGGCTTGCAGCATGGCCTGGTCGGCGGGGCCGCGGGCAAAGTCGGACATCGGCAGATCGAAGAACGCAATCAGGCCGCGCAGAACGTCCTGCAATGGAACGTATTCGCCGAACGGCACCAGTTTCTGTTTGAGGTAAGTGCCGTCGCCTTCACCGACCACGGTAATGCCGTTGAAAAAGCGCTTTTCCTGATGGACGACTTCACGGATCGGAACACCGGTAATCAGTGCCGAATTACGTTCAGCCGCGAATTTGCCCATCATGTCCAGATAGCCCTGGGCGGACTCCTTGAGTACCGGGACCGCCGTTTCCGGCCAGATCAGCAGGTCGACGGGTTTTGAACTGAAGCTCATGTCACGGTACAGCATCAGCTGGGAATTGAGCTGCGCCGGGTCCCATTTCATGCTCTGTTCGACGTTGCCCTGGATCGCCGCGACGCTCAGGGGGGCGCCCGAGGGACTGGTCCAGGCATGGTGCTTGAGCGCCATGCCGGCGATCCATGGGCCGACCAGCAACAGGGCGCCTGTCGCGATGAAACCCTTGCGGCCCGTGCGAACCAGGCGCATGCCGTTGTAGATCAGCGCGGCGGTCAAGGCGAGGGTAAAGGAGATCAGCCACATGCCACCGACAGGCGCGAGGCCGGTCAACGGGCCGTCGAGTTGGCTATAACCGGAATAAAGCCACGGGAATCCGGTGAGGAACCAGCCGCGGAATGCTTCCTGGCCTACCCACAGCGCGGCAAAAGCCAGTGCGTCGGCCAGCGGTGCTTCGTTGCGTCGCAGCCAGCGCGCCCAGATCCAGGCGGGCAGGGCAAAGAACCAGGCAATGGCCGCGGTGAACAACAGCATCAGCAAGCCGGCCAGCAGCACCGAAGCGCCGCCGAAATGATGGATGCTGTAGTAAATCCAGCTGGTACCGGCGCCGAACAGGCCGAAACCGAAGCACCAGCCACGGCCAAGGGCCTGGCGAGGGTTGAGTTCACGCAATCCTGCGTAGAACAAACCGACCGCCAGCAATGCCAGCGGCCAGATGTCGAAAGGCGCCAGGGCCAGGGTGGTGATTGCACCGGCCGCCACGGCCAGCAGGTTACCGGGCCAGCCGGGGCGGGTTGTCCAGCGCATTTCAGTCCTTAGATTTATCGTGCGATAGGCGTCAGGCGCAGCAAATGAATCCGACGACTGTCGGCGTTCAGGATGCGGAAGCGATAGGTGCCGATTTCAGTGATTTCGTTGCGTTTTGGCAAGTGCCCGAACGCACTCATGACCAGGCCGCCCACAGTGTCGAATTCGTCGTCCGAGAATTCGCTGTCGAAGAACTCGTTGAAGTTCTCGATCGGCGTCAGGGCCTTGATCAGGAAATCACCGCTGGGCAGCGGCTTGATGTAGCTGTCTTCTTCGACATCGTGCTCATCCTCGATGTCGCCGACGATCTGCTCCAGCACGTCCTCGATGGTCACCAGGCCGGCTACACCGCCGTACTCGTCGATGACGATGGCCATGTGATTGTGGTTGGCGCGAAATTCGCGCAGCAGCACGTTCAGGCGTTTGGATTCCGGCACGAACGTGGCCGGGCGCAGCAGATCCTTGATGTTGAAGCTGTCGCCGTTCTCCTTGAGGATCAACGGCAGCAAGTCCTTGGCCAGCAAAACGCCCATCACGTCATCGTGGCTTTCGCCGATTACCGGGTAGCGGGAGTGGGCCGAGTCGAGCACGGCAGGCAGGAATTCGCGGGGTGTCTGGGTCGCCTTGATGCTGATCATCTGCGAGCGCGGGACCATAATGTCCCGTACCTGCAGGTCTGCAACCTGGATGGCGCCTTCGACGATGGCCAGCGCTTCGCTGTCCAACAGTTTGTTCTGGTGTGCGTCGCGCAGGAGCTCCAGCAGCTCCTGGCGGTTCTTCGGCTCGTGGGCAAAAGCCTGGGTCAGTTTACCCAGCCAGGACTTCTGCCCGTTGCTCGATCGATCTTCGCTCATAGCGATTACTCTGAATCCTTTGTTGTATCTGTTCGGGATGTTTAGTTTTCGTCGTCCGCGTACGGATCGGGAAAGCCCAGTTCAGCAAGCAAGGTGCGTTCCAGTGCTTCCATTTCTTCTGCTTCGTCGTCCTCTATATGGTCGTAACCGAGCAGATGCAAGCAGCCGTGAATCACCAGGTGCGCCCAGTGGGCCTTGAGTTCCTTGCCTTGTTCGGCAGCCTCGCGCTCCACCACGGCAACACAGATCACCAGGTCGCCAAGCAAGGGGATGTCGAGAAACTCGTCCGGCACGTCGGCCGGGAATGACAAGACGTTAGTTGCGTAATCCTTTTGCCGCCAGGTGTGGTTCAGCTCGCGGCCTTCGGCCTCGTCGACCAGGCGAATGGTCATCTCCGAGTCGGCGGTGCGCTGGCGTAGCGCCAGCTCGCACCATTGACGGAATTCAGCTTCGCTGGGGGCGGCTGCTTGGGTCGCGATTTGCAGATCAAGCTCAAGCATCGCGGCGGTTATCCTTGGCGGCATCATCGGCCACGCGGGTTTCGAAGCGCTCGTAGGCTTCGACGATGCGCTGTACCAGCGGATGGCGCACCACGTCCTTGGGCTGGAAGTGGGTGAAGCTGATCCCGGGCACGTCTTTCAACACTTCGATCACATGGTGCAGGCCGGACTTGGTGCCGCGTGGCAGGTCGACCTGGGTGATGTCTCCGGTGATGACCGCCGTGGAGCCGAAGCCGATCCGGGTCAGGAACATTTTCATCTGCTCGACGGTGGTGTTCTGGCTTTCGTCGAGGATGATGAAACTGTTGTTGAGCGTGCGGCCGCGCATATAGGCCAGCGGCGCGACTTCAATGACCTGCCGTTCGATCAGCTTGGCAACGTATTCGAAGCCGAGCATTTCGTAGAGCGCGTCGTAGAGAGGGCGCAAATACGGGTCGATTTTCTGGCTGAGGTCGCCGGGCAGGAAGCCGAGTTTTTCCCCGGCTTCAACCGCCGGACGCACCAGCAGGATGCGACGGATCTGCTCGCGCTCCAGGGCATCCACCGCGCAGGCAACAGCCAGATAGGTCTTGCCGGTACCGGCAGGGCCGATCCCGAAGTTGATGTCGTTACCGAGGATTTCCTTCACGTAGCGCTGCTGATTCAAGCCGCGGGGGCGAATCATGCCTTTTTTGGTGCGCAGGGCGACGGCGGCTTCGGCGGGCGAGTGGTTGTCCAGCTCTTCGACGGCGGATTCCTGCAGGAACAGGTGAACCATGTCCGGCGACAGCTCGGTACCCTTGGTTTCCCGGTACAGGCGGCGCAGGAGGTTTTCCGCGGAGGTGGTGTGCTTGCGCTCGCCGATCAACTCGAACTGGTTCCCGCGGTTGCGGATCTCGACGGTCAGGCGTTTTTCGATCAAGCGCAAATGCTCGTCGAATTGTCCGCACAGATTGGCGAAGCGGCGAGCCTCGAAGGGCTCGAGGATGAAACGATGCGGTTCTATGGGTGCGTTCAAGGTCGTATTTAGCCGCCCTGGGGCAATAGTGATGAAATAGAGGATAACGCCAGTGGCGTGGGTGCGAAAGCTCTTAAATGGATGAGCCCATTCTCGAGAGCAATGCAATCCACTGTGAGAGCTGGCTTGCCAGCGATGGCGGTGCAACAGGCGACATATTTGTCGGGGTTGATGGCCTCATCGCTGGCAAGCCAGCTCCCACAGGGTCCTCAGTGATTGCGACATTTATTGCTGGATCAACGAACCCCGCAGCGAGTGCGGTTGAGCGGCATCGATGTGCACGTCGGCAAACTGGCCGATCAAGGTCGGATTGTCACAGCGGAAATTGACGATACGGTTATTCTCGGTCCGACCTTGCAGCTCGCCAGGGTCCTTTTTCGAGTAATCGGTGACCAGAATGCGCTGGATCGAACCGACCATTTGTCGGCTGATCTCGAAGCCTTGCTGGTTCAGGCGATGTTGCAGGGCGTTGAGGCGCTCTTTTTTCAGCTCTTCCGGGGTGTCATCCGCCAGATCGGCGGCCGGTGTGCCGGGGCGCTGGCTGTAGACGAACGAGTAGGAGAAATCGAACCCGACGTCCTGAATCAGCTTCATGGTCTGTTCGAAGTCTTTTTCGGTCTCGCCGGGGAAGCCGACGATAAAGTCCGAACTGATGCAGATGCCCGGCACGGCAGCCCGCAGCTTGCGCAGTTTGGACTTGTATTCCAGGGCGGTGTGGTTGCGTTTCATCGCCGCGAGGATGCGGTCCGAACCCGACTGCACCGGCAAGTGCAGGTGCTTCACCAGCTCAGGCACTTCGGCGTGGGCCTGGATCAGGCTGTCGGAGAACTCCAGCGGGTGCGAGGTGGTGTAGCGGATACGGTCGATGCCGTCGACAGCGGCCACCACGCGGATCAGTTCTGCGAGGTCCGCCAGGCGACCGTCATGGGTCGTGCCGCGATAACCGTTGACGTTCTGCCCCAGCAGCGTCACTTCGCGTACGCCGTTTTCCGCCAGGTGAATGATCTCGGCGATCACGTCGTCGAACGGGCGGCTGACTTCTTCGCCGCGGGTGTACGGCACTACGCAAAAGGTGCAGTACTTGCTGCAGCCTTCCATCACCGAGACATAAGCGCTCGGGCCGTCGATGCGTGGCTCGGGCAAGTGATCGAATTTTTCGATCTCGGGGAACGAGACATCGACTTGCGGCAATTTGCTGATGCGTGCGGCGTCGATCATTTCCGGCAGGCGGTGCAGGGTCTGCGGGCCGAATACCACGTCGACATAAGGGGCGCGATCGCGGATGGCGGCGCCTTCCTGGCTGGCGACGCAACCGCCGACGGCAATCACCATGTCCGGGTTGGCCAGCTTCAGTTCGCGCCAGCGACCCAGCTGCGAATAGACACGATCCTGGGCGCGTTCGCGGATCGAACAGGTGTTGAGCAGAATCACGTCGGCGTCTTCAGCGCGAGCGGTGACTTCCAGGGCCTGGTGTTCACCCAGCAGATCGACCATGCGCGAGCTGTCGTACTCGTTCATCTGGCAACCGTGGGTTTCGATATAGAGCTTCTTGGCCATGGAAAAGGGTCATCACGTGATTCGAAGAACCGCGCATTATAGGGAACATGCTCCCAGGTTCCTACCGTTGTGCGTCCGGTGGTTATGCTATAGTTCGCGCCCTCTTTTTTATCCCCCGATGTGTTGCCCGCCCACCATGACCAAACGTGAAGCTCCAATCTACAAGGTGATTTTCCTCAACCAGGGCCAGGTGTTCGAAATGTACGCCAAGCAGATCTATCAGAGCGATCTGTGGGGCTTCCTGGAAGTGGAAGAATTCGTCTTTGGCGAGCGCACGCAAGTGGTCGTCGACCCGAGCGAAGAGAAGCTCAAGGCGCAATTCGAAGGCGTGGTGCGCAGTTTTGTGCCGATGCACTCCATCGTGCGCATCGATGAGGTCGAGCGCCTGGGCACGCCGAAAATCAGCGAAGCCCGTGCCGGGGTTGGTAACGTGATGCCTTTTCCGATGCCGATGCCTGAGAAGTAAAAAGGGCGAGGAGATTTATTGTGGCTAGGGAGCTTGCTCCCGATGGGCTGCGCAGCGGCCCTGAATCCAGTCACCGCATTCTTCCGGGCGAACCGTAGTTAC
>DATMUG010000325.1:0-17716 GCA_035563915.1 Pseudomonas sp.
CGTGGGAACGCCTCAAGGGACGCTCCGCGTCCAGTGACGCGGAGCGTCACGGCCTGCATTCCCACGCAGAGCGTGGGAACGATCATGGTCAGGTTTGGCGATAGGGCAACGCCGTTCTCGCCTCTTCGGCATACGCCAACACCCCCACCCGCTCCTGATGCAGGAAATCCTTGACCGCAGCTTTCAACCCCGGATGGCGCAGATAGTGCCAGGAATGGGTGATCACCGGCTCAAAGCCGCGAATCAACTTGTGCTCACCCTGGGCGCCGGCATCGAAGCGCTGGAAACCATGGGCGATCGCGTAGTCCATGCCCTGATAGAAACAGGTTTCGAAGTGCAGGCGATCGAATTCCGCCAGACATCCCCAGTAACGACCGTAGAAACTGTCCTTCCCCACCAGACTGAACGCCATCGCCACCGCACGTGAGCCTTGTTTGGCCAGCACCACGCGAATCGATTGCGGCATGCGCTCGGCCAGCAGACTGAAAAATTCCCGTGTCAGGTAAGGCCGCTGCCGACGTACCGCATAGGTATTGGCATAGCAGGCGTAGACAAAATCCCACTGCGCCTGGGTCAGTTGCCGCCCTTCCAGCCATTCGAACTCAAACCCCTGCCCGGCCACTTGTTCGCGCTCCTTGCGCATCTGCTTGCGTTTGCGCGAACTCAAGACATCGAGGAAATCCTGGAAGTCCCGATATCCGCGGTTCTGCCAGTGGTACTGGCAGCCGATGCGTTGCAGCCAGCCTGGTTGTTCGGCCAATGCCGCATCGGTGAAAGGGTCGGTGAAGTTGATGTGGGCGCTGGAGAGTTGTTCGATTTCCAGATAACCCGGCAGGCTTTTGAGCAGCTCGAAACCGTCTTCGACACTGGCGGCCAGCAGGCGCGGGCCGCTGACCGGGCTGAACGGCACGGCTGACAGAAATTTGGGGTAGTAATCGATCCCGGCGCGCTCACAGGCATCGGCCCAGGCGTGGTCGAACACGTACTCGCCGTAGGAATGCCATTTGCGATAACCGGGCAAAGCGGCGATCAGTCGTTCGCCTTCGACATGCAGCAAATGCTCGGCTTGCCAGCCCGAATGAGGCCCCACGCTGCCGCTGTCTTCCAGCGCACTCAGAAAGGCGTGGCTGAGAAACGGTTGATCCACGGGCACCAGGGCATCCCATGTCTCAGCGGCCACTTCGGACAGACTTTGCAGGCGTAGCAACGGCATCACCATCCTCACTCATTCATGCTGTGAAAGCCCCGCGAGTATCGCCTATCGCCCTCCATTGCACACCCGAAAATCGACGACAGCGCTCTAGATCAATACTTCGGGAAGACTTTGTATCGTCATCGACATGCCATCACATTGCCACCGCTCTGTAATAAACGATCGCGATACTGGCGCCTGTTTTTAGAGCGCCGGGTTATACCCGGTCACTGTTTTCCGTCCATCAATGGTCGGTTGTGCCCTGGATGGCTCAGCCATCCACTCTCATCTTCGGAGATTGATATGCGTCTTGCTTCCACGAAAACTGCGGCGGCCTTGTGCGGTGGCCTGCTGTTGGCCATGAGTGTTCCGGCCAGTGCCGCGGTTGACGCCAAACTGCTCGACATGCTCAAGGCTAACGGCTCGATTACCAACGCTCAGTACACCGAACTGCAAGCCGAGCTGGCCCGCGATCAGAAAGAACAGCAAATTGCCCGTCAGGCTCAGCAAGAGACCAACGAGCAAATCGCAGCCACTGCGAAGAAAACCAATGAGCTGAGCACTTTCGACCAGAAACTCGCCTGGGCTGCCAAGACCCAATTCAAGGGCGACGTGCGTTTCCGTCAGGAAAACGTCCACAACGATGGCGTTTCCAACAACAAAGACCAGGATCGTCAACGCATTCGTGCCCGTCTGGGTGCCTACACCGAGATCAACCCCCAGGTCGACACCGGAATCCGTATCGCCACCGGTAACAACGATGACCCACGTTCCACCAACCAGAGCCTGGACAACTACTTCGACAAGAAGCAGATCTGGCTGGACCAGGGTTACGTCGACTACCACCCTGACGCCATCAAGAACCTGCACATCGTTGGCGGCAAGATGCCACAGCAATGGGTGAGCATGGGCGACGTGATCTGGGATAGCGACATCAGCCCCGAAGGTCTGTCCCTCTCGTACAAGTACCCGCTGAGCGGCAGCACCGAACTGTTCGGCAGCGCCGGTCATTACACCCTCAAGGACAATGTCGACGGCGACGGTGTGCAGTTCAAACACGACCTGCGTCTGTACGCCGGCCAGTTGGGCGCGCGCTTCGCCATCACCGACAACCTGAAAATGACCCTGGGCGGCAGCGTCTACGCCTACGACAACGATGACGACATCACTCCGGTTGCCGGCGTGATCCCGGGCCAATTGGCGATCAACGGCAACAGCCCGAACGAGCAGTTCAAGCTGTACGAAGGCTTTGGTCAGCTGGACATTGGCGGCCTGGCAGTACCGCTCTCGCTGTACGGTCAGTACGTCAACAACAAAGACGCCAGCAACGATCAGGACACTGCCTGGCTGGCCGGTTTGAAAACCAAGATCTACGGCTTCGCCGTGGACTACAACTACCGCGACGTGCAGCGTAACTCGGTGGTGGGTGCCTTCACCGACTCCGACTTCGCCAACGGCTTCACCGGTTCGCGCGGCAGCAAGTTGAAAGTGAGCTACGAGCTGGATAAGAACTTCACCCTCGGTGCCACTTACTTCATGGCTAACTCCGACTACACCAACGCCACCCTCAAAGACTCTGACATCGACACCCTGCAACTGGATGCCGAAGCCAAGTTCTGATTCACCGCTTCACGACTCGAGCAAGGAAGCCCGAGCCGCCTTTACCGCCTTGCGTTGGTTTGACGGTCCCCATCATCCGTCCGGCGGATCAACGCGAGGCTGTTTTCCTGCCCTCCCGTGATCCTTCCTCACACCAGCGACGGTCTCAGACCCGCGCCTGACTCTTGCTCCAGTCAGTCAACAGGCTGTACGCCACCGCCAGCAATGTCGGCCCGATGAACAGGCCGATGAAACCAAACGCCAGCAAGCCGCCAAACACCCCCAGCAGCACAATCACCAAAGGCAGATTTCCGCCGCGACTGATCAGGTAAGGCTTGAGCACGTTGTCCACGCCACTGATGATGAACATACCCCAGATGCCGAGGAACACAGCCATTCCGTATTCGCCTTTCCAGGCCAACCAGGCCGTGGCCGGAATCCACACCAGCGGAGGCCCCATGGGAATCAGGCTGAGCAGGAAGGTCACGATGCCCAATACCAAAGCCCCCGGCACACCGGCAATCAGGAATCCGATCAGCGCCAGAACCGCCTGGGCCGCTGCCGTACCAATCACCCCGTTCACCACCCGTTGCACGGTGCCCGCCACCAGTTCGATGTAATAGCCGGCGCGATGGCCGATCAGGCGCTCCAGCAGGCTATGGACGAAAGCTGCCAGCCGCGGCCCGTCGCGATAGAAAAAGAACACGAACACGATGCTCAGGGTCAGCTCGAGCACGCCACCACCGATCTGTGCGCTGCGCGCCAGCAGCCAGTTGCCCACCTGCCCGAGATAGGGTTTGAGCGACACCATCATGGCCGCGCCCTGCTGGTCGATGCTGTTCCAGATTTCCGTCAGACGCTTGCCCACCAGAGGAATGCCAGCCAGCCAGGCGGGGGCTTCCGGCAGGCCATCGACCTGCACATCCTTGATGAACGCCGTGGCATCACGCACATGATCGGCCAGGTTGAACCCCAGCCAAACCAGAGGCGCCGCCACCAGCACCATCCAGCCCACGGTTAAAACCGCGGCCGCCAGGGACTCGCGTCCGTTGAGCCAGCGGGTCAGCAGTCGCATCAGCGGCCAACTGGCAAAGGCCAGCACCGCGCCCCAGAACAATGCAGACCAGAACGGGGCCATTACCCATACGCTCGCCCCGAATAGCACCAAAAGCAGGATCTGCACGAGCATCCGATCGTTATTGATCATTCATTGTCCTGAAAAAGCCGGAGGAAAAGTCCGTCCGCAAAAGAATAGGCGAACGCGCGGAACGCGTTCGCCTTTTGTGGTTATCGCAGCAGTTGGAAGTGCAGGCCAGAGCCTTCAACGCTGCCGGTTTCCATGCGTGCCGCACGCACACCCTGCCCGATCAGCGCCTGACGCCAGACTTCGGCATTGGGTCCGGAAAGACTGACCCGCAACGTGGCGTCCAGGTTCAGGCCACGGGAAATCAGGCGTAGCCAGGTTTCATCCGGTGCGTCGGTCAGTGTGGGGAAATCCAGCTCACCGGTGCTCTTGAGTTCGCGCAGCAAGGTGGCGGACGTAGGTCGCAAATCGCCCAACGGTGCCGCAGCCTCGAATTGCTCGACGTGCAGGTAGGCTTTGCGATTGCCACGGGTGATGCTGTAGAGCGCCACCAGGGTGTTGTCCTTTGGCGCCGCCAGACGCAACAGCAGGTAGGCCTGCTCGTTATCGGAGCCATAGAGCTTGGCGTTGCCGAACACCTCGTTGGCCCACAGGCTGCTTTCGCCGCAATCGCGGGCCTGGCACCAGAACAGCAACTGGGCGTCCTGCTTCTGCAAGGCTTCGCGGGCGGCGGTGAAGGCGTCGATGGCGGAGTGTTCCGGCGGCAGTTCGTAGGTCACTGAGGTGGCATTGCCACGGGCGCTGACCTGACCGTCGAAACGCAATTGACCGCTGATTTTGCGGATCGAACCGAGGGGATAAATCCGCTCCAGTTCCACAGCCGGCCGATAGTCGACGATCTGCGCATCGACCATGCGAGGCACGATCGGCAGATCCTGGCTGCCTGGAACATCAGCGGCAAACAACAAGGGACTGAAACTGAACAGCGCCAGCAGACTGAGAGATCGCATCGGCAGACTCATTGGATCAGCATGGCGTCATCGAAACTCAAGGCGCGCCTCCTGTGGGGCAGGCCGGGTTCATCGAGCACGATTGAGATCTTGCGATCATCGGGGGTCGCAGCGGTGTACAGATCCATCATGGTTGTCTCCCATTTCGAGCCGCCCAGCCTCGACACTTGCCCGCCGCAAGTCAAGGAACGGCGAAGAACCGATTGAAACAGTCTGCGACAAGATCGGCGCCGTGCTCGTCATTCAGATGCAAATGATGGCCGCCTGGCAGCTGTTCACGGCTAAAGGGTAGACGCTCCAGCAATTCTGGATGTTTGGCGAGCATGCCGGCGGCGGCCACCACCAGTTTTGCAGGGCAAGCGATGCGCTGGACAAAGGCCATCGCCTGCTCTGTGGTCAGACGCAGGGGCGATGGCAGCGTGAGGCGGCTGTCGGTACGCCAGGTGTAACCGCCAGGCACCGGCATCAGGCCACGTTGCGCCAACAGTTCGGCGGCTTCGCGGCTGACAGCCACCAGCCCTTTCATCCTGGCCTCGATAGCCCGTTCGAGGGTGTTGTAGACCGGCTTGCGTTTTTCCCGCAGGTCCAGCTGCGCCTGCAGGGCCATGCCCATGCGTTCGGCGGCATTTTCACCTTTGTCGGTCGGCGGGATCACACCGTCGATCAATGCCAGGTGGGTGACACGTTCCGGGAACGACCCGGCGATGATCAGCGAAGCGATCGCCCCCATGGAGTGCCCCAACAGGGCAAATCGCTTGAGCCCCAGCTGTTCGGCCACTTGCAGGACGTCATGGGCGTAATCCCACATGGCGTAGCCGGCACCCGGCGGGCGATGCCCGGAGTGACCGTGGCCGGCCATGTCCAGGGCAATGATACGCAGGCCTTTGAGCTTCGGCGCCAACCGGGCGAAGCTGTTGGCGTTGTCGAGCCAGCCATGCAGGGCTATGACCGGCAAACCGTCTGGCGGGCCGAACAGGTGTGCCGCCAGCTCGATATGGGGCAGGTTCAGGCGGACTTCTTCTACTACATGGCTCATGCGCAATCCTGTTGGCGACCGTCCCAGCGAGCAAACAGTTGTTTGAGCATCGCGGCAGTGTCCTGGGGGCGTTCGAGGGGAAACATATGGCCCCCAGGCATGGACAGGGCTTCGCCCTGCGGCAGGCGCCCGACCGAGCTGGCGTGATGGCGCATCACCACCCGACTCTGGTGCCCGCGCACCACCGCCAGTGGCACTTTCAATTGCCGGGTGCGGCCAGGGCTGGTGTGGGGGACGCCACGGTAGATGCTGATTTCCGTGGCTGGGTCGAAGCGCAGGCGCAGCTTGTCACCGACCTGCTGCAAACCGTGTTGCAGGTAGGCATCGAAACAATCCGGGTCGAAGCCACGAAACAGCGTCTTGCCGGCGAAATAGCGACGGGCGCTGTCAAGATCGGCGAACTCTTCGCGTCTTCCCAGCGTGCGGCCAGCCGGGGTCAGTTTGTCGATGAAGCCGAAACGCTTGGCGGCACGGATGACCCATTGATCGGCGCGTGTCAGCACCGGCGAATCGAGCATGACCACCCCGCGATACAGCTCCGGGCAGCGTAACGCCGCGTGCAGGTGCAATACACCACCGAAGGAATGACCGACGCCCCACACGGGTCCGGATTGCTGGCGCAGGTGATGGATCAGTTCATCCACCAGGTTGTACCAGTTGTCGTCCGCCGGGAAACGCGGGTCATGGGCATGCTGCTCCAGATGCGTCACCTGATACTCGGGCGCCAGCGCCGAGAACAACTTGCCATAGGTGCCCGAAGGGAAACCGTTGGCGTGGGCGAAGAAAATCTGTTGCGACATAACTGGCAAATCCATGAGCGAGAAACAGGCATTGATTGTCCGTAAGACCGCGACCTGCGGCAATGACCGTAACTGACAGGAACAATGACAGTCTGGCCAAAGCCATGAGCCCACCGCACTTGTGGCGAGCGAGCTTGCTCGCGCTCGGCTGCGCAGCAGTCGCAAACCTGCCAACGCGGTGGCCCTGCATAACGCTGCAGGGGCCGCTTCGCGGCCAGCGGAAGCAAGCTCCCTCGCCACAGGGAATCCATGGTTGCGAGACCGCGATTAACGCGCGGGCGGACTCTCTCCCAACGGCACCACCGCCATGGTCAAACGCGACACGCAACTGGCCTTGCCCTCATCGCTGGTCAAGCGAATGTCCCAGACGTGGGTGGTGCGGCCAATGTGAATGGGCTTGGCCACCGCCGTCACCCGCCCGCTGCGCAAACCACGCAGATGGTTGGCGTTGATTTCCAGGCCAACGCAGTAAAACTTGCTGGAGTCGATACACAGAAAGCTGGCCATGGAACCGACGCTCTCGGCCAGCACCACCGAGGCGCCGCCATGGAGCAGGCCATAAGGCTGGTGGGTGCGATGGTCGATGACCATGCTCGCGGTCAAGGATTCTTCATCGAAGGATTCGAAGCGAATGTCCAGCAGTTCGCCGATGGTGTGTTTCTGGAATGCATTCAACTGCTCGATGTCGGGAGTGGTGCGCCACAGACTCATCGCTGATTTTCCTTGTTGGTTTTATTCGTGTCTCAATCCTGCCACAGCACCGCTTCGCCGCGCTCGCTCCATTCTTCGAAGCGCGATCCGTAGGCGGCTTCGATCACGTTGCGCTTGATCTTCAGCGTGGGTGTAAGGAAACCGTTTTCCACGGCCCAACTGTCCTTGACCACTACCAGCTGGCGCAAACGCTCATGCTTGTCGAGGGCGTTGTTGACCTCCTCCAACAGTTTTTCCAGGCTCGAATGCAACCCGGCTCGCGCCTCCTGTTGCCCTACCGCCGATAGCACGCACAAGCCCAGTGGCGCACTCAGGCCATCCCCCACCACGCAAACCTGCTCGATGCGCGAATGCACCGCCAAGCGGTTTTCGATGGGGGCGGGAGCCACGTACTTGCCTTTACTGGTCTTGAAGATTTCCTTCAGCCGTCCGGTCAGGCGCAGGTTGCCTTCGGCGTCCTGCTCGCCTTTGTCGCCGGTACGCAAGAAGCCATCTTCAGTGATGGTTTCAGCGGTTTTCTGCGGTTCCTTGAAATACCCCAGCATCGTCGCGTGGCTACGTACCTGCACCTCGCCCGAGTCATCGATTCGTACTTCGACTTCAGGACATGGCTTGCCAATCCATCCTTCCTTGTACTGACCAGGCAGGC
The DNA here is from genome assembly GCA_035563915.1 of Pseudomonas sp. GTDB lineage: Bacteria > Pseudomonadota > Gammaproteobacteria > Pseudomonadales > Pseudomonadaceae > Aquipseudomonas. The sequence goes on from DATMUG010000325.1 coordinate 8,082, forward strand.
AGATGTGCGAATAACCGCAGCTTTCGGTCATGCCATAGACCTCCAGCACGTCGAGCCCAAGTTTCTGATACCAACGCAACAAGGTCAGCGGCACTGGCGCCGCTCCCGACAAGGCAACCCTCAAGGCGTCCAGCCCCAGCCCGGCCAGCACTTTGTGACCGACTCGCTTGCCGATGACCGGCAGGCCCAGCAGGAAGTCGAGGCGCTTGGCGGGTATCTTGCTGTACACGCCCATCTGGAACTTGGTCCAGATACGCGGCACACCGAACAGTGCCGTCGGCCGTGCGCGGCGCAAATCGGTCAGGAAGGTGTCGAGGCTTTCGGCAAAGAATACGGTTTGCCCGGTATAGATGGCCGCCAGTTCGACGAACATGCGTTCAGCGACGTGGCACAGCGGCAAGTACGAGAGCAATCGGTCCGACTCATTCAGACCGAACAATTGCGTGCCGCGTGAAGTGGCGAATCCCAGGTTGCCGAAGCTGTGCATCACACCCTTGGGCATGCCGGTGGTGCCGGAGGTGAAAATGATGGTTGCCAGTTGATCGGCGCCTGGCCGGGGGTCGTCCTGAATGGGCGAGCTGCGTTGCAGATCGTCCCAGCTGAAATCGAACTCGCCCGGCGGATGCAGGGGCAGGCTGATGGTCACCAGGTCGGGGCTGACCCCGCGGGACATGCCGGGCCAATCATCGAGTTTGCCAATAAAGGCCAGCGCCGCTTCCGAATGCTCCAACACCTGGGCCACGGATTCGGCCGTCAGGTTCGGGTACAGCGGCACCGAGACATGGCCCGCCATCCAGATCGCGAGGTCGGCGATGATCCAGTGCGCGCAGTTTTTTGAAATCAGGGCGATATGACTGCCTTGGGGCAATTCGCGGGACCGCAGCCAGTGCGCCGCGCAGCGGGCCTGATGACCGACATCGGCCCAGGTCAGGGTCTCGACCTGGCCGCCGCCGATGGGCTGGACCATAAAGCGCTGGCGGGGATGGCGGGCTTCACGCTCGTAGAACAGGTCCAGCGGCAAACGAAAAGCAGCAGACATGCGACTCGCTCCTTTGTTTTTGTTGTGGAGCAAGCGTAGCCAACCAAGCAAGTGCTTGGTTAGTTAATTCATACAATTTTTCAAACACTGATACTTACTGTGGGAGCGGGCTTGCTGCCGAATGCTGTGTATCAGTCGAAATTGTCGTCGTCTGACACTCCGCATTCGCGAGCAAGCCCGCTCCCACAGGTGATGTCAGGGCAGCTCGGGTGCCCTGAAAGAGGTTTACGGGTGCTTGATGCTGTTGAGCTTCATCGAACCGATCAGCAGTTCCTCGCCCTTCAATTCAGCAAGACCCGCGGTGCTGACCTTTTCCGGTGGATGCCCGGCGCCATGCTGCAGATAGCTGAGCAGGTTGCCCACCAGCGGGTTGTGGCTGACCAACAGGACATTGCTGACCGACACCAGTTGCTCGGCCACCTTGTCCGGATCGGTTTCCGGGGTCAGCCAATCTACGGTACGGATCTCCGGCTCGAACCCCAGGGCATCACGCACCAGCTGCGCGGTCTGCTGCGCCCGCAAATAAGGGCTGGAATAGATCGCGGTGACAGGCTGCCCGATCAACCGGGCGGCACTGCGCAGTACTTCTTCACGACCATGGTCGGTCAACGCCCGCTGCGAATCGTGGGGCTGGGACCCGTGTGGTTCGGCTTCACCATGACGCAATACCCAGAGTTTCATAGCTTGGGTTCCTCATCTCGGGCCGGATGGGGGGCTGGCGCCACGACATGCGGCGCTTCACCTTCCGGCGTACGCGGCGCTGGCCAATCGGCGAACGGCCATGGCTTCTGGTCGCTGTGAAAACTGCCGAACCGACCGATCTGGGCCAGAAACTGGCTCAGACTGTCGCCGAAGTTCATCAGGCTGGCGCTCGGGGCGCCATAGATCAAACGATAGATCAACTGCACCAGCACAACGGCGCCCAGGATGAACTGCGCTACTTGCCAGACCAGCACAAAGACGATCATCCACAGCACCCGCAGCAGGATGGATTCGTATTTGCCTTCCATTTTTTGATCGCTCATGTCTCGCTCCGTTCCTGTCTATTAGGGGGCTCAGTTGAAACCGCTGGTGGAAATGAAGTCGACATCGGTTTTCGGCTCGCCACGCATCAGCAGCCCGATCACCTGCTCAAGCGTGCGCCCTTCGAACAGAATCGCGTGCAATCCGGCGACCAGCGGCATGTAGACCCCCACTTCCTGCGCCTTGGCCTTGAGTACCTTGAGGGTATTCACGCCTTCGGCGACTTCGCCCAGGCGATTGACCGCCTCTTCCAGGCTCAAGCCTTGTCCGAGGGCAAATCCAACCTGGTAATTGCGGCTTTTCGGCGACGAACAGGTGACGATCAAATCGCCCACGCCCGCCAGCCCCAGGAAGGTCATCGGGTTGGCGCCCTGATTCACCGCGAAACGGGTCATTTCCGCCAGTGCCCGGGTGATCAGCATGCTCTTGGTGTTTTCGCCCATGTTCAGGGCCACCGCCATGCCGGCGATGATGGCGTAGCAGTTTTTCAACGCGCCGCCCAGTTCGACGCCAAAACGGTCGGCGCTGGCATACACGCGAAACGTACGGCCGTGGAGCACGGCTTGCACCCGCTCGCAGAGCGCTTCGTCTTCACTGGCGACCACGGTGGCCGTCAGTGCGTGTTCGGCGATTTCACGGGCCAGGTTCGGCCCGGACAACACGCCGATACGCGCCTGCGGGGCGATCTCTTCGAGGATCTGACTCATGAGTTTGAACGTGTGGGCTTCGATGCCCTTGGTCAGGCTCACCAGCATTTTGCCGCGCAGACGTTCGGCGTGCGGCGCCAGCACCGAACGCAGCGCGCTGGAGGGCAACGCGACGAAGTTCAGGTCGCAGGCTTCGAGGGTGGCTTGCAGGTCCGTCACCGGAGTCACGCCGGGCAGAACCTTGATGCCTTTGAGGTAGCGCGGGTTCTCGCGATTGACCCGAATGGCTTCTGCCTGTTCCGGGTCACGCATCCACTGCAGGACCTGATGTCCGTTTTCGGCCAGCAGGTTAGCCACGGCGGTACCAAAACTTCCGCCTCCCAGAACCGCAATCGGGCGCTGTTCAGTCATATGCAATCCGTTAATCCATACCAGTGGCGATGTCGGCATTATACGGAGCGCCAAGGTGGCGGCCAGTCCCGGAATCAATTACCTCTGCAGAACCGATTAAGTTCAAGAAAACGCCCGAAAGTGCCGACATCGTGACTGGAAAAATGACCCGGCTCGGTTAACATGCGCGCCATCTATCAATAACAAGGACGTGTTGTGTTGCTGGATTCACCCTCCCCCCGCTCGCCCTTGGTACTGGCGCTGTTCCTCAGCACGCCTGTACAGGCGGACGATTTGTTTCTCGACAGCGATCCGTTGCCACAAGTGCTGACGGCCACCCGCCTGAAACAGTCGCCAGCCGCGGTGCCGGGAAGCATGACGGTGATCGACAACAGCCTGATCACCGCCAGCGGCGCCCGTGATATCAGCGAGGTGCTGCGACTGGTGCCCGGGATGATGGTCGGCAACCTCAGCGGCAATCAGGCAGCGGTGAACTACCACGGAACCAACGCCACCCAGGCGCGACGCATGCAGGTACTGATCGATGGCCGTTCAGTCTATCGCGCAGGTCTTGCCACCGTGGACTGGAGTGACATTCCGGTGGCCATGGAAGATATCGAGCGGATCGAGGTTTTCCGTGGTCCGAACACCGTCAGCTATGGCGCCAATGCATTGATGGCCGTGGTCAACATCATCACGCGCAACCCGGCGGACAGTCATGGTACGCGGATGAAGATCACCCGCGGCCAGCGCGGTATCGATGACTTCTATGCCAGCCAGGGCGTGGGTTGGGATGACGGTGACCTGCGCTTGTCCCTTTCCGGCCAGCAGGATGATGGTTTCGACACTGATCGAACAGGTGCCGATTACCGCGACAGCCGCCGTTTGAATCGCTTCAATCTGGCCGTCAGCCAGGCGCTCGACGACCGGCAAAGCATCGATTGGCAATTGAACGCCAAGGAAGGCAGCAACCAGCGCCCCTATACGTACCGTCCGGTGTTCTCAGGGATTACCAGCTCAGGGAACAATTCCGACGTCACCGCCAAGGATTACGCCGGTTCGCTGCGCTGGAACCTCGACATCGACCCCGATCACAGCCTGTACATTCAAGGCTCGGCCCAACATTGGGACCGTCAGCAGACCTGGCGCGCCTGCGACGCCGAGGTATCGTTCAGCCCGCAACTGACGCAGCTCTGGCAGATCAACCCGAACTACACCGAACGCCTGGCACGCAACATCGAGAGCTTCATTGTCCCCGGTGCGCCCGTGGGCGATCCGGCTCAACAGGCATTGGCCAACCAGGTCCTCGACCAGTGGCGCAACGGCGCCAGCCGGACGGTTTGCGGCAACATCGACCAAAGCACCCGGGAATCACGCTACGACCTTGAATTGCAGGACACCCTGAGCCTGTCAGACAGCCTTCGGCTGGTCAGCGGCTTGAATTATCGATACGACCGGGCGGACTCCGAAACCTACTTCAATGGCACCGTCGACGACACCATTTGGCGGGCATTCGGCCAGCTCGAATGGCGCGCCAGTGAGCACTGGTTGTTGCAAGGCGGTGCCATGTTTGAAGACACCCGATTGATTGGCAGTTCGCTCACCCCACGAGTGGCGGTCAATTACCTGATCAACCCGCGCCACGGTTTGCGCGCGGTGTATTCCGAAGCCATCCGTTCGCCGGATATGTTCGAGAACAGTGTCAACTGGAGTTATCGGGTCACCCGCCTGCGACCCGGGGCCTATGGCCAGTCCAGCGCCCGCTATTTCGTTAGCACCCGAGGCCCCGGCAATCTCGATCAGGAACACATGCGATCCCGGGAACTGGGTTACAACGGCTATTTTGCCGATTGGGGACTGGCGGTCGATGTGAAGCTGTTCCACGACGAAATCACCGGGATGATCAGCGAACCGCTGCGCAACAATCAGTTCATTGCCAGCAACGCCAACAGCGCACGCTTTACCGGCGCCGAAACCCAGCTCGACTGGCGAATCGGCCAGGATGATCGCCTGCGCCTGACCTACGCCTATGTCGATGCCGACGCGAGCAATCCCCAGGACGCCCAACAGACCGCACGTAACAGCGGTTCTGCAGGCTGGCTGCGTGATTGGGGCCACGGCTGGAACAGCGCGCTCTTCTACTATGGCGACGATGCCCTCAACGGCTATCGCTTCGAACGCGTCGACACGCGCATCGCCAAACGCATCGGGCTGGGAAAGGCCAGCCTGGAACTGGCCGGCGAGCTCCAGCAACGCCTTGACCATCAGCCCACCACCTTCGTCGACAACAACTACGACGAACGCCGGGTCATGTATTTCAGCGCGGAGCTGGCGTTTTAAGTGGCCCATTGTCCAACGCGCAAGAGGCCAGGTTTAGGGTACCTGCTGGCCGTGCTGAGCCTGGCCATCAGTGCCTGGCTCAGCAGCCTGTCGGCCAACGCCGCGGACATCCTGTTGACCGGCGTCGAAGATAGCCCCGGCGTGCAAGCCTTCGTGCAGGCCCTGCGTGAATTGCGCCCCGGGGATCAGGTGCGGTTCCAGCCGCTGGTTGAGCTGCCGTCACCGTCAGCGCTTGCACCCGACATCCGCTTGATCCTCCTCGACCTGCCCAGCCTCGATTGGCGCCTGCAGGATGAACAAGGCCCGCCAACGCTGGTGTTGCGCATCAGTCGACTGCAAGCCCGGCAACGTCTTGGCGAAACGCTTCCTGCGTACCTCAGCCTGCTCTGGAGCGATCCGCCGCTTGAGCGCCAGCTGCACCTGACCCGGGTTCTCCTGCCCCAGGCCAGGCGGATCGGCGTACTGTACGACGAACACAGCGAGTTTCTTCTGACTGAGCTGCGCCGGGCCGCTAATTCCCTGGGTCTCGAGGTGGTACCCCAGCGCTGGGACGACACCCATGACAGCCGACCCTTGCAAGCCTTGCTGAATCGTAGCGATGTGCTGCTGGGCCTGGATGACCCCGACCTGTACAACCCGAAAACGGTAAAAAACCTGCTGCTGAGCAGCTATTCACGACAGTTGGCGCTGATAGGTCCCAACGCAGGGTTTGTCAGGGCAGGCAGCCTGGCCAGCACCTACAGCGATCAGGGCGACTGGCTGGCCATTCTCGATGACCTGCTCGACCGGCCACCCGCCACTTGGCCACGCACCTACTATCCGCCGCGCTTCAAGGTTTCAAGTAACTCGCAGGTGGCTCGTTCTTTAGGTATTGAACAGATAAACGAAGCCTCTGTCGCAACACTGTTGGCTGAAAGAGAACGCCGCCCATGACTTTCCGTCGCCGCTGGGACATCAACACCCGGACCCAGCTCATCAGCCTGGGCCCCGCCCTGCTGCTGACACTGCTGTTGATCAGCTTCTTCACCTTCGTGAGGATCCAGGACCTGCGCCAGGAGCTCAACCACACCGGCCAACTGATCGCCAACCAACTGGCTCCGGCGACCGAGTACGGTGTGATTTCCGGCAACAACGAAGTGCTGGAAACCTTGCTCAAGGCCACGCTGGCCACGCCCAACGTGCGCTTTCTGGAAATCCAGGACAACGCCAACCGGATTCTGGTGTATGTCGAACAACCCTCGGCCAGCCACAATCGCCCGCACCAGGTCGAAGTGTTCCAGGCGCCGGTGCGGTTGCAACGTATCGCGCTGCACAATGATTTTTTCCAGGGCAGTGCCACCGCCAGCTCCGCACCCGCCGAGGATTACCTGGGCCGGGTGATCGTTGGCCTGTCCAGCGATGCGTTCAACCAGCGCCAGCAGGAAATCCTGCTCAAGGCGGGGATTCTGGCGCTGTTCGCGCTGCTGTTTACCTTTGTGCTCGCACGGCGCCTGGCGGGTAGCCTGTCACAACCGATCCGCGACATCGGCAACGCCGTCAAAGCGATCCAGGAGGGCGACTTTAAAACGCCACTGCCCATTGTCGACGACACCGAACTGGGCGCCTTGTCGCAACACATCAATAACCTGGCCAGAGGGCTGGAACAGGCCAGCCGTGAACAACAGCAAGCCATGGCGCAACTGATCCAGACTCGCGAAGAGGCAGAAAAAGCCAACAACGCCAAATCCGATTTCCTCGCCATGATGAGTCACGAGCTGCGCACGCCGATGAATGGCGTGCTGGGCATGCTGCAGTTGCTGGAAACCACCGAAATGACCCCGGAGCAGGTCGAATACGCGGCGCTGGCGTCGGAGTCCACCGAACATTTGCTCAAGGTCATCAACGATATTCTGGATTTTTCACGCATCGAGCGTTCGGAACTGGAGCTGGAGCACATTGCGTTCAACCTCGCCGAGCTGATCGGTGCCTGTGCCCAGTCCTTCCACCACAGCGCCGCACAACGCAGGCTCGATCTGCAATTGCTGATCCCGGAAGACATGAAGGGGTTGCAGGTTCAGGGCGATCCGACGCGGATCCGGCAGATTCTGGTGAACCTGATTGGCAACGCGCTGAAGTTCACCGAGCAGGGACGCGTCTGCATCGAACCGCAGTGGCAGTCACTGGATCACGAATTGTTGTGGTTCACCTGCAGCGTGCGTGACAGCGGGATCGGCATTGCTGCCGAGAGCCTGGAACTGATGTTTAACGCGTTTCAGCAGGCCGACAGTTCTATTTCAAGACGTTACGGGGGCACCGGCCTTGGCCTGCCCATTGCTCGCACCCTGGCCGAACGCATGGGCGGCACCCTGCGTGCCCAGAGTGAAGAAGGCCGCGGCTCGGTGTTCACCCTGGAAATTCCGCTGGCACTCTATCAACAACCGTTGCCGTCACAGACGCCACGCACGGCGACGGGCAAGGGTGACGGTGAGGGCCGCAATGTGTTGCTGGTCGAAGACAACCCGGTGAACCAGACCGTCATCGAAGCCATGTTGCGCAGCCTTGGTTTCACCGTCAGTGTCGCCGCCGATGGCGCCCAGGCCGTGCTGAGCGCGGAGAGTCTTAAGTACGAAGCGATTCTGATGGACTGTCGCTTGCCAATCGTCGACGGTTACGAAGCCACCCGACAGATTCGTCGGCTACCCGGTTGCAACCACTTGCCGATCATTGCCCTGACAGCCAATGCCTTGCAGGGTGACCGCGAAGCCTGTCTGTCGGCGGGGATGAACGATTATCTGGCCAAGCCCTTCAAACGTACTGACTTGCAGCAAATTCTGCAGCGCTGGGTGCAGTAGTACAGGCCTTTCGAGCATCTGCGACTGGCGTGAAAGGCGAAAGTGCGGCAGTCTTAGGCACCCGAACAGGCCCGAAAAGGGGCTTGAATAAAAATTTCAGTGCACAAGTGTACATTCATGTCCTTGGTGCTGTGACTTTCACCACAACGCAATAGTCTATGAGTAGGCTGCCGGTTCGAGGCATGAACGCTTCGATTGGCCGGGAAGATTTGCCCCACCTGCCGCATGGGACTATTGAGGAGCTCGCATGACCAAACAAAACGCCTTTACCCGGGAAGACCTGCTGCGCTGCAGTCGCGGTGAGCTGTTCGGCCCAGGTAACGCGCAACTGCCCGCCCCGAACATGCTGATGGTTGATCGCATCACCCTGATCAGCGAAGAGGGTGGCAAGTACGGCAAAGGTGAATTGGTCGCCGAGCTGGATATCAATCCGGACCTGTGGTTCTTCGCCTGCCATTTCGAAGGCGATCCGGTGATGCCGGGCTGTCTGGGCCTGGACGCCATGTGGCAACTGGTCGGCTTCTTCCTCGGCTGGCAAGGCCTGCCAGGCCGCGGTCGCGCCCTGGGTTCGGGCGAAGTGAAGTTCTTCGGCCAGGTCCTGCCAACCGCCAAGAAAGTCACCTACAACATCCATATCAAGCGCGTCCTGAAGGGCAAGCTGAACCTGGCCATCGCCGACGGTTCGGTCACTGTCGACGGTCGCGAAATCTACACCGCCGAAGGCCTCCGTGTCGGCGTATTCACCTCCACTGACAACTTCTAAGGGTTATTCGCATGCGCCGCGTCGTTATCACTGGTCTGGGCATCGTTTCGTGCCTGGGCAATGACAAAGAGACCGTCTCCGCTAACCTGCGTGCAAGCCGCCCTGGCATCCGGTTCAACCCGGAATATGCCGAAATGGGTCTGCGTAGCCAGGTTTCCGGCTCCATTGACCTCAACCTTGAAGAACTGATCGATCGCAAGATCTATCGCTTCGTCGGCCACGCGGCAGCTTATGCCTACCTGGCCATGAAAGACGCCATCGCTGACTCCGGCCTGACCGAAGAGCAGGTTTCCAACCCGCGTACCGGCCTGATCGCCGGTTCGGGTGGCGCCTCCACGCTGAACCAGATGGAAGCGCTGGACATCCTGCGCGAAAAAGGCGTCAAGCGCGTCGGCCCATACCGCGTAACGCGGACCATGAGCAGCACCGTTTCCGCCTGCCTGGCCACTCCGTTCAAGATCAAGGGCCTGAACTACTCCATCGCTTCGGCCTGCGCCACCAGTGCTCACTGCATCGGTACCGCCATGGAACAGATCCAGATGGGCAAGCAGGACATCGTGTTCGCCGGCGGCGGTGAAGAAGAACACTGGAGCCAGTCGTTC
>DATMUG010000326.1:0-3093 GCA_035563915.1 Pseudomonas sp.
GCAAGCGGCGAGTGGCCCTCGGGTCGAGCCCGAGGGAGAACGGTGGGTGTGGGGAGATGGGAAATGACACCGAGGGGTGTTGAAGTGCTCACTCTCCGACACTTTGAATCAAACCCCGCCTAAAGCGGTAAGGACGCCACAATTTGTTCGTGCCTAGGCTGCCACTGCATTCGTGCATGCAAGGACAGCGTCATGGTCACCGCAATCGCACCCGAGCCGATCAGCGCGGGGCATACCAATGTCAGCGACTACCGCCATCGCCCAACGACAGGCGAACGTGCCTTGCTGCCGCAAAGTGCGCCGGCCCTGCCCCGCAATGCCAAGACCGGTGAAGACCGGGCGGCGCGCGATGAACGCTCCCGCGACAATGAACCGGAGACCCCGTCCCGCGATTCCTCGGCCATTTTTGCCGCTGCGGTGATTGCCGGCGCCCTGCCGCCCCGGCCCCAGACATTGAGCGAATTGTTCCAGCGCATCGGCTCGGCAACCATTCCGCCCGAGTCCCAGGCCCGCCTCAAGGACCTGACCGCCTGACTCCTCGCCGTCATGCCCTCGCCACAAAATCGCTGAAGAAAGCGACGTCTGCGGATTCGGCGCCCTGCGCGGAATGCGAAGCGGCCAAGCGTCGCGACATCTTCACACGCGATTAACCTGGCGAGATCATCGTGTCTTTCCAGTGCAAGTGCGGCACGAAATTAACGATTCTTTATGCCGTCCAGTGCAAGCTCCACGCTGTCTCAGAATGAGGCGTCAAAGTAACTACGAGTCTCCTAGAAAGGGAACTTCACTATGGCTGATATCAATCTTTCCAAAGCCGTCCGCTCCAACCTCACCTCGCTGCAGAATACGGCGACGTTGATGGCCAAGACCCAGGACCGTCTGTCGACGGGCAACAAGGTCAACTCGGCGCTGGACAACCCCACCAATTTCTTCACCGCTGCGTCGCTCAACAGCCGCGCCGGCGATCTGAACAACTTGATGGACTCGATGGCCAACGGCATCAAGACCCTTGAAGCCGCCGACAATGGCCTGTCCTCGATCACCAAGAACCTGGAATCCATGCAGTCGACGCTGCGCCAGGCTCGCCAGGACAAGTCGTTCCAGACCCAGTCCTACACGATCGATCCGACCAACGTTACCGCCAGCAATATCAGCTTCAAGGGCGGCCAGGTTGGTGATACCGCTGTTAACGTGTCGCTGATCAAGTCGGTGAGCAGCTCGACCCCTGCTACCGGCGCGTTTGTCGATGGCAAGCTTGATGTGGCCCATAATGGCCAGCAGTTCACGATCACCGACGGTACGACTGCGACCGCCGACATCACCCTGGCCACCGGCGACACCGTCACCGACATCGCCAACAAGATCAACGCCGCCACGACGGCTGCCGGAAACGGCATCACCGCCAAGGTCGAGAATGGCCAGCTCAAGCTGTCCAGCGCCAGCGCGGCCACGATCACCGTCAATGAAGGCGCAACCGCTGGTGGTGCTGCTGCCCTCGGCTTCTCCGCCAGTGCGAATGCGGCCAAGACCACCGACGAACTGGTCAACGAGATCAACAAGAACGACGATCTCAAGGGCAAGATCCGCGCTTCCAACGACAATGGCAAGCTGCGCATCGAAAACCTGTCGACCCAGAAGCTCGACGTGACCCATGGCACCACTGCCTCGGAAATCGCCGGCAATGCCGTCCGCGCTGACCTCGCCAACCAGTTCAACGAACTGCGCGACCAGCTCGACAAGCTCAGCGACGATGCCTCGTTCAACGGTATCAACCTGCTGCGTGGCGACAAGCTGAAGATCACCTTCAACGAAACCGGCACCTCTTCGATCGATATCCAGACCAAGAACGAAGAAGCCATCAATGCCGGCAACCTGAAGCTGTCGACCACCCTGACCGCCAAGGACCTGGACAGCGACGACTCGATCGACGGTTTCCTCGATCAGGTCAAGGGCGCGCTGAACTCGGTTCGCTCGCAGGCTTCGTCCTTCGGTTCCAACCTGTCGATCGTGCAGAACCGCCAGGACTTCACCAAGGCGATGATCAACACGCTCGAAACCGGTGCTGGCAACCTGACCCTGGCCGACATGAACCAGGAAGCTGCCAACATGATGGCTCTGCAGACCCGTCAGTCGCTGGCCTCCTCGACCCTGTCGATGGCCAACCAGGCTGACCAGAGCATCCTGCAGCTGCTGCGTTAATCGCATCGGTCATAAATTGATTAAGGCGGGCTTTCGGGCCCGCCTTTTTCTTTGCCGCCTTCGGACTAGAAAGCGCCGCAAATGACGTTAGTGTGAGCGCCGAAACGAATTTTTCGAAGGAGAATGCCTTGGCGCTAAAGGTCGAACTCAAGCCCGGCGAAAAACTGCTGGTTGGCCAGTGCATCATCACCAATTCCGAGCAGCGCTCGCGCCTGTTCATCGATGGCAAGGCGCCCATTCTGCGCGAAAAGGACATCCTGACCACCGACACGGCCGACACGCCCGCCAAGCGCATCTACCTGGCCGTGCAGCTGATGTATATCCAGGAAGATATCGACACGCTGCGCGAGGAATATTTCTCGCTGATCAACGATTTCGTGACCGCCGCCCCCTCCACCATTTCAATTGCTGACCGTATCAATAACGCCATCTTAACTGGCGAATTGTATAAAGCACTGAAGACAGCCAAAGAGCTGATTCAGTACGAACAGGACCTGTTTGAGCATGCAGCAATACGGCGCGGCGGCCTACCAGTCGACGGCGAAAACGGTTGAATCCCCGCGTGAACGTGAAGCCGCCCTGCTGATCAAATCAGCCGCGACGCTGCAGTCGGTGCGCGACAATTGGCCCCCCGATAGCGAAGTGCTCAAGGGCGCCTTGACCTTCAATCGCAAGCTCTGGACCATCTTCATGACTTCGGTGACGCGGGAGGACAATGCCCTCCCCGCCGTGGTTCGCCAGAACATCGCCAATCTGGGAATCTATATCCTCAACGAGACCCGCGAAATCCTGCTCGACCCTGTGGCCCCGACCCGGCTCGATACGCTGATCAACATCAACCGCCAGCTGGCCCAGGGCCTGCGGACTAATTGAGATTGGCCTAAGTGTTAAACA
>DATMUG010000327.1:0-6459 GCA_035563915.1 Pseudomonas sp.
TGCGATCTTTTGATCTTGCCTTTGAACATCAAAAGATCGCCGCCTGCGGCAGTTCCTAGAGAGGATTGTGTGGAACCTGAGCATTGCCAGTGGCCGGCTCATGCCCCATCCGCCAACTGACCGCCCGCGCCGCCGCCCGCAACCGTCGCGCCGCCGGGCCATCTTCATCGGCATGAAACAGCGAGGTCGGGCCCACCACCGTCAATACCGCCACGACGTTGCCCATCGCGTTGAAGACCGGCGCCGACAAGGCATCCACACCGGGCATCAGCAAGCCATGCACATGATGCAGGCCCCGTGTGCGGATCTGCTCGCACAGGGCGGCATAGGCCTGATCGTCCGCCAGTGGGTGGGGGGTATGGGCTAGCAGTTCCTGGTCGCGCAGCTCCACGGTTTCCCGCTTGGGCAGATAGGCGCCGAACACCAGGCCAGTCGAAGAACTGAGCAGTGGCAACACCGAGCCCAATTGCGTCACTACCGTGACCGCCCGTACCGCCGGTTCAATGTGCACCACCGTCGCACCCTGATTGCCCCACACCGCCAAAAAGCAGGTTTCGTTCAGGTCGTCGCGCAACTCGGCCAGCGGCAGGGCGGCGACTTTCAGCACGTCCATACTGTTGAGTGCCGCCAACCCGACGCGCAAGGCTTCGCGGCCCAGGCCGTAATGGTTGGTCGCGGGATTCTGTTCGGCAAAGCCGCTGGCGATCAGCGCCTGTAAATAGCGGTGAACCTTGCTCGCCGGCATCTGCACGTGTTCGGCCAGGCGCGAGAGTGACGTCGAGGGCGACAGCTCGGCCAACGCCTTGAGGATGTCGGTACCCACTTCGGCGGAGCGGACTTTCTGTTTACCGCTGCTATCGCTGGCGGGCTTTTCCATGGGGGCGCCGTCTTTCAAAGGAGAAGTTCCGGGGATGAATGGGCGTCTTTATAGCTTGACGGTCAATGGCAATCAAATTACGTTATTCGTAATCGAATTACGATAAAAACAATTCTGGCGTGCCTCAGCCTCTGTTGCAGAGCGAAGGAGCACGACCTGTTCCCCGTTCAGGAGGCTTCATGAACCTCGATTCAACGACGCCAGCGCTGGCTTATCTGTCAGGCTTCGGCAACGAATTCAGCAGCGAAGCGTTGCCCGGCGCATTGCCCGTCGGCCAGAACTCCCCGCAAAAAACCCCTTACGGCCTGTACACCGAACTGTTTTCCGGCACTGCGTTCACCATGGCCCGCAGTGAAGCGCGGCGGACCTGGATGTACCGTATTCAGCCGTCGGCCAATCACCCGGCCTTCAGCAAACTCGACCGGCAGCTGGCCGGTGGTCCGCTGGGGGAAGTGACGCCCAATCGCCTGCGCTGGAATGCCCTGGACATTCCCGCCGAACCGACGGATTTCATCGATGGCCTGGTGAGCATGGCGGCCAACTCCGGCGCGGATAAACCGGCGGGCATCAGCATCTACCAGTACCGCGCCAACCAATCGATGGAGCGGGTGTTCTTCAATGCCGACGGCGAAATGCTGCTGGTGCCGCAACTGGGCCGCCTGCGTATCGCCACCGAACTGGGCGTGCTGGACGTGGAGCCGCTGGAAATCGCCGTGCTGCCACGGGGCCTGAAATTTCGTGTCGAACTGCTCGACCCGCAAGCTCGCGGTTACATTGCCGAGAACCATGGCGCGCCGCTTCGCCTGCCGGATCTGGGGCCGATCGGCAGCAACGGCCTGGCCAATCCGCGGGACTTCCTGACCCCGGTCGCCCGCTACGAACACATCGCGCAACCGACCGTCCTGGTGCAGAAGTTCCTTGGCCAGCTGTGGGGCACCCAGGTCGATCATTCGCCGTTGAACGTGGTCGCCTGGCATGGCAACAACGTGCCGTACAAATATGACCTGCGTCGTTTCAATACCATCGGCACAGTCAGTTTCGATCATCCGGACCCGTCGATTTTCACGGTGCTGACCTCGCCGACCAGCGTGCACGGCCTGGCCAACCTCGATTTCGTGATCTTCCCGCCACGCTGGATGGTCGCCGAAAATACCTTCCGGCCACCGTGGTTCCACCGCAACCTGATGAACGAATTCATGGGCCTGATCCAGGGCGAATACGACGCCAAGGCCGAAGGCTTCGTCCCCGGCGGTGCCTCGTTGCATAGCTGCATGAGCGCCCATGGCCCGGATGGCGAGACTTGCACCAAGGCGGTCAACGCCGAACTCAAACCGGCAAAAATCGACAACACCATGGCCTTCATGTTCGAGACCAGCCAGGTGCTGCGCCCGAGCCGTTTCGCCCTCGATTGCCCGCAACTGCAAACCCACTACGACGCTTGCTGGGCCACGTTGCCCGCCACTTTCGACCCGACCCGGAGATAACCCATGACGCAGAAATCCATCACTCGCAGCTGGGTTGCCTCGGCCAACGGCCATGCTGATTTCCCGCTGCAGAACCTGCCGCTGGGTGTGTTCAGCGTGAAAGGTTCGGCGCCCCGCAGCGGCGTGGCCATCGGCGACCATATCTTTGATCTGGAGGCTGCACTGGCTGCCGGCCTGTTCGACGGTGCGGCGAAAACCGCCGTCGAAGCCACCCGTGGCGGTCAGCTCAATCCCTTCTTCGAACTGGGCAGAGAGGCGCGTGTGGCCTTGCGCGAACGCCTGCTGGAACTGCTGAGCGAAGGCAGCTCCCTGCACGGCAAGATCGAAGCCCAGGGCGCGAAACTGCTGCCCCTGGCGGCGGATTGCGAGATGCACCTGCCGGCGAAAATCAATGACTACACCGATTTCTACGTCGGCATCGAGCATGCGCAGAATGTCGGCAAGCTGTTCCGTCCGGACAACCCGTTGCTGCCTAACTACAAGTACGTGCCGATCGGCTACCACGGCCGCGCATCGACCATTCGCCCCTCCGGCACCGACGTGCGCCGTCCGAAAGGCCAGACCCTGCCCGCCGGTCAGAGCGAGCCGACCTTCGGCCCCTGCGCACGCCTGGATTACGAACTGGAGCTGGGCATCTGGATTGGCCGGGGCAACGAGATGGGCGATTCGATCGCCATCGGTGACGCTGCCGATCACATCGCCGGTTTCTGCCTGCTCAACGACTGGTCGGCGCGGGACATCCAGGCCTGGGAATACCAGCCGCTGGGGCCATTCCTGTCCAAGAGCTTCATCACCAGCATTTCGCCCTGGATCGTGACTGCCGAAGCGCTGGAACCATTCCGCCTTGCGCAACCTGCGCGCCCGGAAGGCGATCCGCAACCGTTGCCGTACCTGTTCGACAAACGCGATCAAGCCGCTGGTGCGTTCGACATCGAGCTGGAAGTGCTGCTGCTGACCGAAGCCATGCGTGAACAGAACCTGCCGGCCCATCGCCTGACCTTGAGCAACTCGAAACACATGTACTGGACCGTCGCGCAAATGGTCGCGCACCACAGCGTCAACGGTTGCCAGTTGCAGGCCGGTGACCTGTTCGGTTCGGGCACCTTGTCGGGTCCGGAAAACGGTCAGTTCGGCAGCCTGCTGGAAATCACCGAGGGCGGTAAAAAGCCGATCGAACTGGCGTCGGGCGAAGTGCGCAAATTCCTTGAGGACGGTGACGAAATCATCCTGCGTGGCCGTTGCAGCCGCGAAGGTTTTGCTTCCATCGGCTTCGGCGAATGCCGCGGCAAAGTCCTGCCGGCGCGTTAAGGGGAGCGGGTCATGGAGCTCTATACCTACTACCGTTCGACTTCGTCCTATCGCGTGCGCATCGCGCTGGCGTTGAAAGGTCTGGATTACCAGGCGCTGCCGGTCAACCTCATCGCGCCGCCCGGTGGCGAACATCGCCAGCCCACGTATTTGGGCATCAACCCGCAAGGTCGCGTGCCGGCGTTGCGCACCGATGAAGGTGAACTGCTGATCCAGTCGCCGGCGATCATCGAGTACCTGGAGGAACGTTATCCACAGCTGCCGCTGCTGCCCAAGGACCTCGCGGCTCGCGCCCATGAGCGTGGGGTGGCGGCGCTGATCGGCTGCGATGTGCACCCGCTGCACAACGTCAGCGTGCTCAACCGGCTACGGCAGTTGGGTCACGATGAAACGCAGGTGGTCGAATGGATCGGCCATTGGATCGTGCAGGGCCTTTCGAGCGTTGAGCAGCTGATCGGTGCCGATGGCTATTGCTTCGGGCCGCAACCCGGACTGGCGGATGTGTACCTGATTCCACAGTTGTATGCGGCTGAACGTTTCAATATTTCCCTGGAGGCCTGGCCACGGATTCGTCGCGTGGCGGCGCTCGCTGCTGCGCATCCGGCGTTCATCAAGGCACATCCGGCGAATCAGCCAGACACCCCTTAAAGCACACAAGCAGGATCAAAAGATCGCAGCCTTCGGCAGCTCCTACAGGTCATTCCAATGTAGGAGCTGCCGAAGGCTGCGATTTTTTGCTTTTAATGAACGACGGAGTTGGGAGGCAGGTGCCCCAGCCGCTCCGTCAGGCGAATGCGCTGAATCGGGTCATCGGTCAGCAGCAGGGCACGTTCGAGGTCGAAACGCTCGGCATTGGGGCAGTCCAGCCGTTGGTAGAGGCTGGCCCGGGCCAGATAGTCGGCGGTGGTGCCATTGCCCAGCTCCAGCACGCGTTCAGCGTCGATCAAGGCGCCGATGCAGTCGTCGTTGGCCAGGTGCAATTGGCGCAGGTTGCGCGACAGGCGCTGGAGCATTTGCACCGGTTCGGCGGTGGCCAGGTGCTCGGCGCTGAGTTTCAGGTCGGGGCCGTATTGGCGATGCAGCAGTTCCCGGCAATCGTTGGGGTAGAGGCGTCGGCCTCCGCACGGATCGAGCAAATGATCGGCTCCGGGGACTCGCAATAGAAAATGACCGGGGAAGTTGACCCCCACCAGCGGAATTTCCAGGCCTTTGGCCAGTTGCAGCGCAACAAGGCCCAGAGCCAGGGGTTGCCCGCGTCGACGCTCCAGCACTCGATTGAGCAGTGCCGCTTGCGCGCGCAGGGGAATGGAGTCGTCCTGGGCGAATCCCAGGTCATTCATGCAACGCAACAAGGGTTGCGCCAGCTCGTTCACCGGCAACATCGGCAGGCTGCCGCTGATCCGCTGTTGCAGCGTCTTGAAGCTCTCCAGCAGCGCGCCAGGGTCCACCTCGCTGTCATGTTCGGCGGCAATCCACAGCGCCGCCTCGAACAGTGCGGGCGGTGAGCGTTGCAGACAGGCGAAAAACGATTGACGCGGCGTCATGAAAATCTCCGGGCAATGCCTCGTTTTAGCCTCGTCTGCGCCATCCGTCCAGTGTCGACCTGAAGGCGTGAAGGATATTTCCGAATGCCATAAAGGCCTGCTTTGCTTATTCCGGTGCGCTTCTGCAATTTTTGCGCGCAAGCCTATACTGGCGACTACAAGAAGTGATTCGGGAGCCCCTACGATGTTCGCTCTCATGCAAAGCACTCGCCTTGAATCGCTGCATCTGAGCGTTGACCCGGCCACCGGGTTGAAGGCGGTCATTGCCATTCATGACAGTCGCCTGGGCCCTGCCCTGGGAGGGTGTCGATACCTTGCCTACCCCAGCGATGAGTCTGCGATCGAGGATGCAGTGCGCCTGGCCAAAGGCATGAGTTACAAGGCCGCACTGGCCGGCCTGGCCCAGGGTGGTGGCGTGGCGGTCATTGTCCGTCCCGCCCATGTGGCCAATCGTGCGGCGCTGTTCGAAGCCTTCGGGCGATGTATCAACCAGCTCGACGGGCGTTACATCACCGCTATCGACAGTGGTACGTCGGTGGCGGACATGGATTGCATTGCCCAGCAGACCCAGCACGTCACCAGCACGACTTCAGCAGGCGACCCCGCGCCCCACGCCGCGATGGGGGTGTTCACCGGCATTCGTGCCACCGCCATGGCGCGATTGGGCAGTGACAACCTCGAAGGTCTGCGCGTGGCCATTCAAGGCCTGGGCAACGTGGGGTATGCGTTGGCCGAACAGCTGCATGCCGCGGGTGCCGAATTGCTGGTCAGCGACATTGACCACGGCAAGGTGCAACTGGCCATGGAGCAACTGGGGGCTCATCCGATAGCCAATGACGCGCTGCTCAGCACGCCTTGCGACATCCTGGCGCCCTGTGGTCTGGGCGGTGTGCTCAACAGCCATAGCGTGACGCAGCTGCGTTGTTCGGCGGTGGCGGGTTCGGCGAACAACCAGCTAACCCACCTGGACGTCGCCGATCAGCTGGAGCGGCGGGGGATCCTGTATGCGCCGGACTACGTCATCAATGCCGGCGGGTTGATCTATGTATCGCTCAAGCACCGTGGCGAAGAGTTGACGACCATTACTGCGCACCTGTCGAAGATCAGTTCGCGGCTGACTGAAGTGTTTGCCCACGCCCAGGCGGAAAAACGTTCGCCGGCGCGGGTGGCGGACGAGTTGGCGGAGAAAGTGTTGTATCGATAGAACGTCAAAGGATCGCAGCCTTCGGCAGCTTCTACAGAAAAC
>DATMUG010000328.1:0-10283 GCA_035563915.1 Pseudomonas sp.
CCCGCTCCCACATTTGATCGCATTCCAATGTGGGAGCGGGCTTGCTCGCGAAGAGTCCCTTAAAGCTTGAGTTGCCCAATCGCCTTGCTCAACTCCCCCGCCAACGCCGCCAACTCATGACTGGTGGTCGCCGAACCGACCGTCTGCTGCACGGTGTTTTCGGTCACGTCGCGGATGCTGACCACCGCCCGGTTCATTTCTTCGGCGACCTGGCTCTGCTGTTCGGCCGCCACCGCGATCTGCGTATTGCTTTCGCGCATCTGCGCCACGGCCCCGGTGATTTGCTCCAGCGCCGCACCGGCTTCCTGCGCCTGTTGTACACAGTCATCGGCCTTGAACGAGCTCTCCTGCATGAAGTCCACGGCGTCGCGGGTTCCTGCCTGCAAGGCCGAGACCATCACGGTGATTTCGTCGGTGGAGGTCTGCACACGCTTGGCCAGATTGCGCACCTCATCGGCCACCACGGCAAAACCGCGTCCCATTTCCCCTGCGCGGGCCGCTTCGATCGCGGCGTTCAATGCCAGCAGGTTGGTCTGCTCGGCGATGCTGTGAATCACATTGACCACGCCATTGATCTTCTGGCTGTCTTCGGCCAGGCGCTGAATCATCTCGGCGGTTTGCTGCACACCGGTGGATAATCCGGCAATTGACTTCTGTACGCGCAGGACCACGGCTTGCCCGCTACCGGCCAGGGTGTCGGCCGATTGCGAGAGATCACGGGTAGCACCGGCGTGTTGGGCGATGTGGTGGACGGTGGCGGTCATTTCATTGATCGCCGTGGCGGCTTGATCGGTTTCGCTCTGCTGACCCAGCATGCCGTGGCGTACTTCGTTCATGCTCGATGCCAGCCGCGCGGCGCCGTCATCCAGTTGGCGTGCGGTGCTGGCCACGGTATTGACCACGCGTTGATAGCCGGCCTGCATGGCATTGAAGGCATTGGCCATTTGTCCGACTTCGTCGCTGCACGCCAGCGGCACTCGTGCCGAAAGGTCACCTGTTCGTTCGACGTGGAGCATCACGTCTTTCAAGGTGTTGAGCTGGCTGAGCAGGAAGCGGATCAACAGCTGCGAGGCGCCCAGCATCGCCAGCATCAGGATGAACACGGCGACGGCGTAATGGGCAAAGCGCTCGTCGAACACCTGGCTCAGGCTCACGCCTTGGGCAGTCACCGCGGCTTGCTGGCCGTCGGCCCGTGTGAATACCTCGGCGCCCAACAACAGGTTTTCCCCGAACAGCGGTACGGCGTTTATTTCCACCCAGCCATGGGCGTTGCCCAGTTCCGGCCTGGGTTGCCCGTCGATCAGGGGCGCTTGTCCGCGATTAAAGGTCAGCAGGTTGTCGGCTTTTGGCAGTGGCTGTCCGGCGGGCCAGGTGCCCAGTAAACGGGCCTGGGCTTGGGCCGACACCTGGGCGGCCTGGTTGCGGGCCTGTTGTTCAAGGTGCACGGCATAAAGCACCAGCAACAGCGTGGTCACGAAAGCGACGGCGTTCACCGCCCAGAATTTGTATTTCAGCGAGATATTGCTAAGCCAGGCACCCATGGAGGTCTTCTCTGATAGCGGAAACAGTTTCGGCAAGGTGCCATTATTGTGCCGCTACGCAGGCGTTCAGATCTTGATATGGATCAACTGACGTGGCAATCAACCTGTGGGAGTAACCGTCTTTGTGGCGAGGGAGCTTGCTCCCGCTCGGCTGCGCAGCAGTCGTAAATACTGCTGATGCGCTGTGCCTGCCCAAAACCGCATCGCCTGATATCGGGGCCGCTTCGCAGCCCAGCGCGAGCAAGCTCGCTCGCCACAGGAATGTGTGCTTACTGGGGAAGGGTGGGCAACCCGTAAAATGCTCGAGCGCAAGCGGTGGTATGAGCCGCCAGATCTTCCTGGGTCTCCCCCCGATGCAGCGCCACTTCCCGTAGCACTTCCGTCAGATACGCCGGTTCGTTGCGACCATTCTTAGGTTTGGGGCGCAGGCTTCGCGGTAGCAGGTAAGGCGCATCGCTTTCGAGCATCAGCCGCCCGCGTTTGATTTCCTTTACCAAGGGATGCAGGTGAGTGCCCCGGCGTTCATCGCAGATCCAGCCGGTAATGCCGATGTGCAGGTCCATGTCGAGATAACTGAACAGCGCCTTTTTTTCCCCGGTGAAGCAGTGCACGACCGCCGCCGGCAACCGGTCGCGGTAGTCGCGCAGAATCTCCAGCAGACGCTGACTGGCATCGCGCTCATGCAGGAACACCGGCATCTGCAATTCGACTGCCAGCGCCAGGTGTTCTTCGAGGACTTTTTCCTGCTGCGGGCGCGGTGAGAAATCGCGATTGAAGTCCAGGCCGCATTCACCCACGGCCACGACGCTGGATTCCTTGAGCAGACTGCGCAGCTGGCGGGGAGTGTCGGCGTTCCAGTCGCTTGCCACATGGGGATGGATGCCGGCGGTAGCGAACAGCCGTTGGCCGCTTTCATCCAGTTGCCGGCACAGTTCCAGCGCTTGCTCGCTGCCTTCGACATGGGTACCGGTGAGCACCAATTGGCAGACCCCGGCGGCATAGGCGCGGTCCAGAACCTCCCGGTGTTTGTCGTCAAAACTGGAGTTGGTCAAGTTGACGCCGATATCGATGAGTTGCATGGTGCTACCTCGGACTCAAGGCCGCAAAGCATATCAGAGCTGTAGATTTATAAGAAAAACCAAGAACTACAAGCAGTTATCGCTGTCTTTCAAGCCGTGCCCCTGAACCTTGCGCAGTATGGGATGGTCAGAGTGCCATCATTGTGCCAGTCTTTCGCACTTTTTCTGCGTACCCAGCCTGCAATCAATGCACGCTATTTCTTCAATGTGGATGCATGACCATTCATGTGGTCGACCCGAATTCTTGCCGGAGAGTGGATGATTCGTCCCTCGGTTTTGCTCCTGCTGTGCTGTTCGCTGCTACTGCCGATGTCGGCGGTTGCGCGGCTGCCCGGGCCACTGCAAGCCGTGCCGGCGACCAAGGTGCGCGACCTGACGGAAATCCGCAGCAGTCGCGTGCTGCGCGTACTGGTCAATCAGAGCCGAAACAGTTCCGGGGAGGTCCAGGGCCAGTCCATCGGCGTCGAATACCACCGCTTGCGTGCTTTCGAGCAATACCTCAACGGCCACGCCCGTGACGGTCAGGAAGTCACCCTCAAGATCATTCCCAAGGCCAAGGATCAACTGCTCGGTGCCTTGCAGCGCGGAGAGGGCGATCTGGTAGCCCCCGGTGAATTGCTCGATTTGCAGGCCGGTTACGCCGTCAGCACCAGTGAGCCCATTGCCCGCGACATCCCGTTGGTGTTGGTGGGCATCAAGGGTGAACGCCGCTACACCCGCCTCGAACAGCTGTCGGGCAAAACGCTGGCGCTGCCTACCGGCAGTGCCGCCGGGGATGCAGTCAGCCAGATCAATCAAAAACTCGCCCTGCATAAACTGCCGCCCGTCACGATCGAATGGGTCGACCCCAGCCTGGCGGTCGAGGATGTGCTGGAGATGGTCCAGGGCGGGATCTTTCACCTGACCATCGTCGAGCAGCCGATTGCCGAGCGCTGGGGCAAGATCCTGCCTAAATTGCGTATCGACCGGCAGGTGCAGATCAGCGAGCCGGGCGAGGAATACTGGTTCGTGCGCCGTGATGCGTCGATGTTGCGAGCCAGCATCGATCGCTTTCTCACCGGCTACAAAAAACCGTCGGACGAGGACGTTGCGTTCCTGCGCATCTATCGTCGCCTTTATCAGGTGCACTATCCGTTGGCCAAGGCTGACCGTCAGCGCCTGGAAAAGCTGCGGCCGGTCTTGCAGAAACACGCAGAAGCCCAGGGCATGGACTGGCTGAACCTGGCGGCGCTGGCGTTCAAGGAGTCGGCCTTGCAACCCAAGGCCCGTGGCAGTGGTGGGCCTACCGGCCTGATGCAGATCACGCCGTCCGCCGCCCAGCGGGTCGGGGTCAGCAATATTCAGGAGCTTGATGGCAATGTGCAGGCCGGTGCCAAGTACCTGGCGATGATTCGCCGCAAGTTCTTCTCCAGCCCCAAGCTCAATGAGCGCGAGCGCATGGCATTTGTACTGGCGGCCTACAACATCGGTCCGGAGCGGGTTCAAGGCATGCGCGCCGAAGCGCGACGGCGGGGCCTGAATCCCAATCAATGGTTCTTCCAGGTCGAGCGCATCGCCATGGAGCAGGTAGGCATGGGACCTGTCAGCTATGTTAATAGCGTGAACAAGTACTACCTGGCGTTCGATCGTGAACGGGAGTCGTTGGAGCCCCAGGGGCAAAAGGTCGCCTTACGTAAATGATCGAATAATCTGAATGGTTAAAGCGGTTTTTTGCGCTTTAACTATGATGTTTGTCGATTAATATGGCGACCAACCAACACACACTCTCCTAAGGAAGAAACAACATGAGCACACTGATCAACAAGGTTCTCTTCACCCGCGCCGGCTACGGCCTGACTGTTCTGCGCATTTTTGTCGGCATCATTTTCGCGGCCCACGGTTCGCAGAAACTTTTCGGGGCTTTCGGTGGCTATGGTCTGGCCGGGACTGCGCAATACATGGAAAGCGTGGGCCTGACTCCGGGCTACCTGATGGCGACGCTGGCGGGCGGCACCGAATTCTTCGCCGGTCTGGCTCTGATCATCGGCCTGTTGGTTCGCCCTGCGGCACTGGGCCTGACCTTCCTTTCGCTGGTGGCGATCTTCTCGGTGCACATCAGTAATGGTCTGTTCATGGCCAACAACGGCTACGAGTTCGCCCTGGCTCTGCTGGGTGGCAGCATCGCCGTCCTGATTGAAGGCGCGGGCAAGCTGTCGGTGGACCGTGCCATCGCCGGGTGATCGACTCGCTTGAGCGAACGATTTTGTCCATGGCGCCTCCAATCATTAAATCCCTTGAAGAATCGAGGCACACCATGACAGCAAATACCAAAGTTAAAGCAGCTGGCAGTCACCGAGCCCGATGCGCCACGCTACCGGCTCTGGTTTTTGGATTGTTGCTTGCACCGCTGGCCATGGCGGCCGGTGATGGCACCGCGGCGGTAGGCGGAGGCCTGGGTGGTGCTCTCGGTAACGTAGTGGGTGGTCAGGTCGGCGGCAGTACCGGTGCCGCGATCGGTGCCGGTGTCGGTGGCGCTGCCGGCAGCGCGGTCGGTGCCAAAAAGGGCAGCCGTACCGAGGCGGCAGTCGGTGGTGGCCTGGGCTCCGCGGGTGGTTCGATAATTGGTAACAGCCTTGGCGGCTCTACCGGTTCCACCATCGGTGCCGGCCTTGGCGGCGCGGCGGGTGGTGCGGTCGGCAGCAATCTTGGCCGTGACAACGACAGTTCCGACTCCCACTCCCACTCCGGTGGTCACAAGCACAAGAACAAGCATCACAACAAACATCATTGATCAGGCATCACCCCAGATAAACCCGGCCTTGCGCCGGGTTTTTCGTTTTAGTCGACCGGTTGTCTGCAGGATCGAACAGGCACAATGGCTTGAGTTTCTAAATCCCAGGGCCTGCCATTCAGGCTTCTTGAGAGGTGCTCAATGAATGCTGATCCGAAAGAATCCGACATCGACGAAACCCCTGAATATCCGTTGCCTTCACCGACTGATCCATTGAGTCGCGATCAGCGACCGCCTGAAGACAGTGAGGATATCGAACGAGTGCCCGACGAAGACGTCAAGCGCACCGACGTCGAGGCGACTCCCGAACGTTGAAAGGAGTGCACCATGAACAGGTCAAAAATCACGGCCATGACAGTGGCCAGCTTGTTGTCGCTGAGTTCATGGGCGGCTTTTGCCGGAAACGATGCGCCAGTCGACAAGGGTGGAATGCCGCCGTACACGGAAATGAATGCAGTCTCCGGCCCCGAGAATGCGCTGCCACCTGGATCGATCGGTGGTGGCAATGGAGGTGATGCGAACGGCAGCAGCACCAGTGCGAAAAAGGACAGTGGGTCCAATCGTGCAAAAGGCTCCATGGATAGCGGGTCCGAGAGTGGGGCCGCAGGTACGGGGAGTGCCGACGCCGTCGGAGAGAAAGAAGCGGCTGCTAATCGCAGGTATTGATAGCCACGTCTGACGTCTTCGCGGGCAAGCCACGCTCCCACAGGTTCTGTGTCGTACCACGGTGATGCGAACGGCACAGAGTCTGTGGGAGCGTGGCTTGCCCGTGAATACGTCAGTTCAGACAACGCCACTCGTTGCCCAATGTCCTCAACCCTCGCTATGCTGCTGAATCCTTTAATCAGTCACCGAGCCGGCCGAACCCGGGCCGCCTGGGATGCCGTTGAAAACGGATCAGATGCGATGAATGCAGCGCTGGATGAGTTCGGCCCCATCAAGGCCGTGATTTTCGATATGGATGGCTTGCTGCTGGATACCGAGGGCATTTACACCGAAGTCACGTCGATCATAGCCGGGCGCTATGGACGTACATTCGACTGGAGCCTCAAGCAACACATCATCGGTCGGGGCGCTGGCGACTTGGCGCGTTACGTGGTCGACGCGCTGGAATTGCCGATCACCGCAGAAGAGTTTCTGTTGATCCGCGAACCGCTGATGCGCGAGCGTTTTCCGGCCGCTCAAGCGATGCCGGGCGCACAGCAATTGGTGCGCCATCTCAAGGCCAACAACATTCCCATCGCGGTAGGTACCAGTTCCTCCAGCCAGTCTTTTGGCCAGAAAACCACGTTGCACCGTGACTGGTTCGCCCTGTTCGACACCATCGTCACCGCTGACGATCCGCAGGTTGGCGCAGCCAAGCCGGCGCCGGATATCTTCCTGACCGCGGCGCGTCGTCTGGGTGTCGAGCCGAAGGATTGCCTGGTATTCGAGGATTCGCCCTTTGGTGTCACGGCAGCGAAGGCGGCGGGGATGACGGCGATCGCGATTCCCGATGCCGCGATGGCTGACGAAAAATACGCCCACGCCGATGGGATTCTTCGTACGTTGAAGGCATTCAGGCCGGACGCTTGTGGCTTGCCGGCGCTTGACTGGGGCTGATGAAAAGCAAATGAGGGAGCGAGCTTGCTCGCCAAAGCGGTATGTCAGTCAACTCGATGTTGTTGTACCGACGCCTTCGCGAGCAAGCCCGCTCCCACCTTTGAATTGCGTTTAACTCATCAAGCCCCAAAACCACCATCGATGGTCAGGCTCGCACCCGTGATGTAACCCGCTTCCGGACCGGCGAGGTAGGCCACGAAACTGGCGATCTCTTCGACTTTGCCGTAACGCCCCACCGCCATCAGCGGGATCAGACTGTCAGCGAAGTCCCCGTGGGCAGGGTTCATGTCGGTATCGACCGGACCCGGTTGCACATTGTTGACGGTGATGCCTTTGGGGCCCAGATCCCGGGCCAGACCCTTGGTCAGGCCGACCAGCGCCGACTTGCTCATCGCGTACGGACCGCCACCGGCGAAGGGCATGCGATCGGCGTTGGTGCTGCCGATGTTGATGATGCGACCGCCTTCGCTCATGTGTTTTGCTGCCGCCTGGGTGGCGATGAAGACGCTGCGAACGTTGATCGCCAGGGTCTGGTCGAAATCTTCGAGCTTGAACTCCTCCAGTGGCGCAACCGCCAACACGCCGGCGTTGTTGACCAGGATATCCAGCCGACCAAAAGCCTCTACCGTTGCGTTGACGGCCCGGCGGATCGCCTCGGCGTCGGCGCTGTCAGCCTTGATTGCCAGAGCCTTGCCACCGTTGGCAGCAATGCTGTTTTGCAACTCTTCGGCCTTGGCGGTGGAGCTGACGTAGGTAAAGGCGACGGTCGCGCCTTCAGTGGCGAGGCGTTTGACAATGGCGGCGCCGATGCCGCGGGATCCGCCTTGAATCAATGCCACTTTGCCGCTGAGGTTCTGAGTAGTCATGACGATCTCCGAAGTCCCGAGGCAGGATGTCCCGGTTGATGGAGACTAGTATCAATTTCCGATTACAGGCTGTGTAGACGGTAATTGCGATAGTCTGTGTAAACCAGAAGTTTATAGTGGTGCGCCATGGAAACCTTCAGCAGTATCGAATGCTTTGTCCGCAGCGCCGAAGTCGGCAGCTTCGCCGAGGCTGCCCGCCGCCTCAGCCTGACCCCGGCGGCGGTGGGTAAAAGTGTGGCAAAACTGGAGGCGCGGCTGGGTGTGCGGCTGTTCCAGCGCAGTACCCGGAGCCTGACGCTGACGGAGGCCGGCCAGCGGTTTCTGAGTGAGGTCAGTGACAGTCTGCATACGATCCAGAATGCCGTGGCCAATCTCGCCAGCGCCGAAGGCCAGCCGGCGGGGACGCTGAAGGTCAGCGTGGGTACGGTGTTCGGAAGTTTGTACGTCGTGCCGCTGCTCGGGGAATTCCTGCGGCGTTTTCCGGCGATCAATCCGGACTGGCATTTCGATAACCGCCAGGTCGACCTGATCGGGCAGGGCTTCGACGCTGCGATTGGCGGAGGATTCGAACTGCCCCAGGGAGTGGTGGCGCGCAAGCTGACACCGGCCCATCGGGTACTGGTGGCATCACCGGACTATCTGGCAGCACGTCAAGCCATTGTCGAGCCCGACGATCTCAAACATCACGATGGCATCCTTATACGTTCGCCGCAGACTGGCCGCGTGCGTTCCTGGCAATTAACCAGTCGCAGCCTGCTACACAGCCCGTTGATCCTGAAAGCGCGGATGACCATGAGCGATTCGCAAGCGGCTTGCGTCACGGCGGCACAGGGCCTGGGCATTGCGCTGGTGAGCATGCCGTTTGCCGTGGGTTTTCTGGAGACAGGGACGTTGCAGCGGGTGTTGCCGGACTGGTACGTCGACGATGGCAACATTTCCATCTATTACGCCGAGCACAAGCTGCTGCCGGGCAAGACCCGGGCATTTGTCGATTTCATCATCGAGCAGTTTGCCGGGCAGGGGTTGGGGCGGCGGTTCAGTGCCATTTGAGACAGGCTTGATACCCAGGCGCGGCCATCGCGGGCAAGCCACGCTCCCACAGGTTCTGTGAGGTATCTAGGTGTTATGGACGGCACAGAACCTGTGGGAGCGGGCTTGCCCGCGATGAACGTTAACGCGGTTTACCGGGCAAACCGCTGCGGCCAGCCAATGATGCGTTTCGGCCTTGGCGTGGCGTAGGTGCGCACTTTCGAGGTCGACAACCCCAAGCGCACCAGCGATTCGGCAATGGTCACCGCCGCCGTCACCCCATCCACCACCGGTACGCCAGTGCGCTGGCGAATTTGCTCGTCCAGGCCGGCCATGCCACCACAGCCCAGGCAAATCACTTCGGCCTTGTCCTGAGTCACGGCCAGTTCAGCCTGCTGCACGATAGCCTCCAGGGCGCGTTGCGGCTCGTGTTCCAGTTCCAGCACCGCTAGACCGCTGGCCCGCACAGAGGCGCAGCGATCCCAGAGGCCGGACAGCTTGAGGCGATCCTCGATCAGCGGCACGGTACGGTCGAGGGTGGTGACCACCGAATAGGCGTGGCCGAGGTACATGGCGGTACTCGCCGCGGCGTCGGTAATGTCCACCACCGGCACATTGAGCAACTCCTGCAGGCCTTCGCGGCCATGCTCGCCGTAGCCGGCCTGGATCACGGCGTCAAAGGGCTGATCGTAGGACATCACCCGGTCCATGACCGCGATGGCGGCCAGGTAACTTTCGAAATTGCCTTCGACCGAATCGGCGCCGAAGTGTGGCGTCAAGCCGACGATTTCAGTGCCCGCAGAGGCCACGGCCTGCGCCGAGCGGGCGATGGCCTGAGTGATGGATTCGGTGGTGTTGACGTTGACCACGAGAATGCGCATGGGAAGTCCTTATAACGGGAGCTCAGCACGAAGACAGGCGCGGGCTGAGCACCGCGGGGCATGGTTGTGTTTGATCTCTGTGGGTGGAGTGGGAGGAGGGCAGACCCAGCGCAATGTTGTTATGGGAGAGGCTTGTACGCATTCCGGCAGGCTCCTGATGTTCGATGCCGCGATGACTGTGCATGAGCGCGGGCTCGGCAATCTTCGTCGCGGGTGGCGAATATCTTGGTTACGGGGCATCTGCAGCCTGTACGGGATAGGGCGCTTCAGGCTTGCGGATCTTGAATGTTTTTTATGTTTTGAGATGATTGTATGCAAAACATGTATGCACTTAAGCACTTAAGCCAGATCCATGCCAGTCCGGAACCTATTGGATTGGCTGCTCATTTCGTTTTGTTATCAGCAGGGGTTAAACCGCCGAAAACCGGGCGCCATAAGCTGACCGATTGCGAAGGGTTTTATTTTTTTGAAGGGTTTTTTCAGGAGGGCGTGATAGCGAAATACAGGCAGGGAAA
>DATMUG010000329.1:0-4573 GCA_035563915.1 Pseudomonas sp.
GAATTCCGTAGCGGCCAGTTCAACACCAGCTTCGTTGAAAGCCACCCTGAACTGACCAACTACTCGATCAAGCGCAAACCCGAAGAGCTGGCCCTGGCCATCGCCGCCGCCATCGCCGCCCACGCAGGCCTGTGAGGAATAGAACAATGAGCAAGAAGATTCATGTAACCGACACCATCCTGCGCGACGCCCACCAATCGCTGCTCGCGACCCGCATGCGTACCGAAGACATGCTGCCGATCTGCGACAAGCTCGACAAAGTCGGCTACTGGTCGCTGGAATGCTGGGGCGGCGCCACGTTCGACGCCTGCGTCCGCTTCCTGAAAGAAGACCCGTGGGAGCGTCTGCGCCAACTGCGCGCTGCCCTGCCCAACACTCGTCTGCAAATGCTCCTGCGTGGCCAGAACCTGCTGGGCTATCGCCACTACAGCGATGATGTGGTCCGGGCCTTCGTCGCCAAGGCTGCGGTCAATGGCATCGACGTCTTCCGTATCTTCGATGCCATGAACGATGTGCGTAACCTGCGTACCGCCATCGAAGCAGTGAAAGCGGCCGGCAAACACGCCCAAGGCACCATCGCCTACACCACCAGCCCGGTGCACACTATTGATGCCTTCGTGGCACAAGCCAAGCAAATGGAAGCCATGGGTTGCGACTCGGTGGCGATCAAGGACATGGCTGGCCTGCTGACGCCGTACGCCACTGGCGAACTGGTCAAGGCTTTGAAAGCCGAGCAGTCGCTGCCCGTGTTCATCCACTCCCACGACACCGCCGGCCTGGCCGCGATGTGCCAGCTCAAGGCCATCGAAAACGGTGCCGACCACATCGACACCGCGATCTCCAGCTTCGCTTCGGGCACCAGCCACCCAGGCACCGAGTCGATGGTCGCTGCCCTTAAAGGCACCGAGTTCGACACCGGCCTGAACCTGGAGCTGCTGCAAGAGATCGGCTTGTACTTCTACGCCGTGCGCAAGAAGTACCACCAGTTCGAAAGCGAATTCACCGCGGTCGATACTCGTGTGCAGGTCAACCAGGTGCCAGGCGGCATGATCTCCAACCTGGCCAACCAGCTCAAAGAGCAGGGCGCGCTGAATCGCATGGGCGAAGTGCTGGCTGAAATCCCGCGTGTTCGTGAAGACCTCGGCTTCCCGCCGCTGGTGACTCCGACTTCGCAGATCGTTGGCACCCAGGCGTTCTTCAACGTGCTGGCCGGCGAGCGCTACAAGACCATCACCAACGAAGTGAAACTGTATCTGCAAGGCGGCTACGGCAAGGCGCCAGGCACCGTGAACGAGCAACTGCGTCGCCAGGCCATCGGCAGCGAAGAAGTGATCGACGTGCGTCCAGCCGACCTCCTCAAGCCGGAAATGTCCAAGCTGCGTGCCGACATCGGCGCACTGGCCAAGTCTGAAGAAGACGTACTGACCTTCGCCATGTTCCCGGACATCGGTCGCAAGTTCCTCGAAGAACGCGCTGCGGGCACCCTGACCCCTGAAGTGCTGCTGCCAATTCCGGAAGCGGGCAAGGTGGCCTCGGCTGGCGGGGAAGGCGTGCCGACCGAATTCGTCATCGACGTCCACGGCGAAACCTACCGCGTCGACATCACCGGTGTGGGCGTCAAGTCCGAAGGCAAGCGTCACTTCTATCTGTCCATCGACGGCATGCCGGAAGAAGTGGTGTTCGAACCGCTCAACGAATTCGTCGGCGGCGGCAGCAGCAAGCGCAAGCAAGCCACTGCACCGGGCCACGTCAGTACCACCATGCCGGGCAACATCGTCGATGTGCTGGTCAAGGAAGGCGACACCGTCAAGGCAGGTCAGGCTGTATTGATCACCGAAGCGATGAAGATGGAAACCGAAGTCCAGGCGGCCATCGCCGGCAAGGTCACCGCCATCCACGTGGCCAAGGGCGACCGGGTGAACCCGGGCGAAATCCTGATCGAGATCGAAGGCTGAGATAACAGCCTCGATACACCGCTTTAAACCTCGGGGGAGCATGGGCTCCCCTTTTTTTTGCTCCGAAGAAACTCCTACCCCCGTAGGAGCTGCCGAAAGGCTGCGATCTTTGATCTTGTGGTTAAAAATCAAAAGATCGCAGCCTCGTTGCACTCGACAGCTCCTACATCGCTCCTTGTGAGGGGGGGCAGAACTCTATCTGCCACTGCCCGATCATTCCCTGATTCTGGTTGTTGTTTGCGATCTCTTGCGCACTTGGAAACGGTTCTAGAGTTGCATTATTTTGCAGTTGAGCGAGCATGAATCAGCTTATGTATGCATTTTAATGCATCTTCACAGCTGTGAATTTGCAGGAAGTGCATTATATTGCGGTTATGATCGATGTAATTCTTCAAAAATTGCATTTAGATGCAGGTGGGAAGTATGTATAGCCTGACGTTGCAGGTTTTTAAGGCGGGGGAATGGTCCGACGCGATGGTCTTGAGCTTCGACAGTCCTGAAAAGGGCTTCGACAGCCGATGCAGTTTTGGTTACGAGACGGCCTATCTTTTCGAACACCATGAAGCCATGGGATCTCCGTTTAGTGATGCTGTCAGTGCACGCTTCCCATTGGATTGGGATGGCCGCAGATCCAATGCGCCAGCATTCATACATGACATTGCACCTGCCGGAGCTGCCAAAAGGTTTCTTCTCGCACGCTTGGGTCAAGATAAGCCTGCAGACATCAGTGTCGACCTGTATCTACTGGCCAGAAGCACTTCGGCTCCTATTGGCAATATGCGGATCAAAGAATCTGCCCATGCGGTAGATGAGCGTAAGCCAATTGGGTTTAAGCGTCAGGATGTCATCAGTCGAGATAATCGTTTTCTTGAGTATGCCTATGAGCAGGGCGCTGCAATCGGCGGTGCTACAGGCGCTGGCGGAGAAGCACCCAAGCTTTTGCTCGCTGAAAACAAGGCCGGTCTTTTGTACCCCGATGCAGTATTGGAAGACGCGGAAGTCAACCAGCATTGGTTCGTGAAGTTCGCACGCAACAACGGGAGCCAGTCTGATCAAGACATTCTCCGAAGCGAGTATCACTACTACAAAGCACTTCAAGCCTTGGGCATCGAAACAGTCTCTGAACAAGGATTGGCCTTGGAGGAGGAGACCAAACCGAGTTTGTGGATGCAACGCTTTGACCGTCGTGTAACTGAACAAGGCATAGAGCGTTTTGCCGTGGAATCGATTTACTCGCTGGCGGGTGTGACGATCCCAGGAAGCGCGATGAATCACGTTGAAGTTATTCGTATGCTTTCCCGGCTTTGGCGTGATGTGGGGCAGGAGAACCAGATTCCTGATCTTGTGGCTGACTACCTGCGAAGGGATTTGATCAACAAAATCCTCGGTAACTCAGATAACCATGGCCGCAATATCGCAATCATCCGAGGCGCGGATTCGTTTCGTCTGGCGCCAATTTATGATCTGGCGCCAATGGTGATGGATGATGAGGGGGTAACGCGTTCCACCAAATGGCCTAGAGAGCTGGAAAGAGCAGGAGATGTCGATTGGCGAGGAGTCTGTCGTGCTTTGGCTGATATTGCCGATCCCCAAGATCCATTGGCTGTATTGAGTGACGCTTCGGATGCTTTCGAGCGTTTGCGCGAGGATGCGAATCACCTGGCAGCCCTTCCTGACATATTGGCTGCAAGTGGCTTGCCTGAGCGGACAATGAATCATCCGGGCATTGCACTAAAAAATCTGGATGAACGTTTGAAAGCGTGGGATTTGAAATGAGCCTGAGCGTTGCAGAGCGAAGTGCGCTCATAGAAAGTATTCAAGACGCGTTGACTCAAGGCACCCTGGAAGTCGGCGAAGCCGTACGCCGTTTGCGAGTGGAAGTGACCGGGTTGCACCAGACCCAATTTGCCAGGATGTGCAAAATCTCGGTACGCACACTGGTGCATATCGAACACGGGGAGGGAAACCAGACGCTAAAGTCGCTGAACGCAGTATTCCACCCGTTTGGGTTGAAGATGGGAGTGGTGCGAATTCGGCGTGATATCAGATGAAACTCCGCTCCTTTAGCCGCATTACAAGCTCCTACAGGTTGAACAACGAACCCCTGTAGGAGCTGCCGAAGGCTGCGATCTTTTGCTTTTGTATCTTTACCCGCGACACTCGGCCAACGTCTTCACCTGCCCCGATCCCGTCTGATTCTCATCACTCAACCACCTCTCAAACCCCGCCCCAATCGCCGGCCATTCCGAATCCAGAATCGAATACCAGGCCGTATCCCGGTTCTGCCCCTTGACCACCATATGTTGGCGAAACACCCCCTCAAAACTGAAGCCCAAACGCTCGGCCGCGTACTTGGAGCGGGCGTTGCCGTTGTTGCATTTCCATTCCAGGCGACGGTAGCCGAGGGCGAAGGATTCCTTGGCCAGCAGGTAGACCGCCTCAGTGCTTTTCGGCGAGCGCTGCATCGGGGCGCCGAAGGTGACGTGGCCGATTTCGATGCGGCCCTGGGCCGGGACGATCGACATCAGGCTGAGGATGCCTTGCACTTCGCCGCTGGCGCGGTCGATCACGCTGAAGAAATACGGGTCGCTTTGGGCGGCATGGTTGTTCAGCCAGTC
>DATMUG010000330.1:0-5597 GCA_035563915.1 Pseudomonas sp.
CCCGCTCCCACAGGGGAATGCATTCCAAATGTGGGAGCGGGCTTGCTCGCGAAGACGTCAGACCTATCACTGCAAATGTCGGATACCTACTCCGGCTTCTGGTAGCTGTCGATCACTTCCTGCGCCGCCCGAAACGCATCGATCGCCGCCGGCACACCGGCATACACCGCGCAATGCAGCAGCGCCTCGCGGATCTCTTCCACGGTGCAGCCGTTGTTCAGTGCGCCACGCACATGACCCTTCAATTCCTGCGGGCACTTGAGTGCGGTCAGTGCGGCGAGGGTGATCAGGCTGCGGGTTTTCAGCGGCAAGCCTTCGCGGTTCCAGACGCCGCCCCAGGCGTGTTCGTTGACGAAATCCTGCAGTGGCTGGGTGAACTCGGTGGCGTTGCCCAGCGCGCGGTCTACGAACGCATCGCCCATCACTTGGCGGCGCACTTCAACGCCGGATTTTTTATTGTCGGTCATGGCAATTCCTTCTTGTGGTGTTGGCGACGCCAGGCGCGCAGCGAGGTGAACAGCAAAAACGCCGCCAGCGCCGGCAGGACGAAAAACAGCATCAGGTGCTCAAGCTTGCCCGCCAGTGGCATGCCGGTGGTGAACGACACCACATGCAGGCCGTAAGCCAGGTACAAGCTCAGAAACAGCAGACCCTCGGCGCGGGTCACCCGGTAGCCGGAATAGAACACAGGCAGGCACAAGGCCGCGACGCCGAGCATCACCGGCAGGTCGAAATCCAGGGCGTTGGGCGATACCGACAACGGCGAGGGTGCGAGCAGTGCTGTCATGCCCAGCACGCCGAGCAGGTTGAACAGGTTGCTGCCGACCACGTTGCCCACGGCGATTTCCCGTTCACCGCGCAAGGCTGCGATCAACGAGGTGGCGAGTTCCGGCAGGGACGTGCCGACGGCGACGATGGTCAGGCCGATGATGCGTTCCGACAGGCCGAGGTCGGTGGCCACCGCGACTGCCGCACCGAGCAGCAAATGCCCGGCATACACCAGCATGCCCAGGCCTGCGACGATCATCAGCAAACTGCTGACCCACGGCGCTCGCCCGATCTCGTCCTGGCTCGAAACCGGGCGGACCGAGTGCCGTGACTGGCGCAACAGCATGGCCAGGTACAACAGCAATGCCGTCATCAGAATGATGCCGTCGAGGCGGGTCAGGTCTTTGTTCCAGGCCAGCACGAACACCAGCAGGCTGGCGCCGATCATCAATGGAATGTCCAGGCGCACCAGTTGCCGGGATACCCGCAGAGGAATGATCAGGGCCGATAAACCGAGGGTGACGAGGATGTTGAAAATGCTGCTGCCGATCACGCTACCGACGGCGATGTCGGCGTTGTGCGCCAGGGTCGCCTGCAGGCTCACGGCCATCTGTGGCGCGCTGCTGCCGAGGGCGACGATGGTCAGACCGATGATCAGCGGTCGCACATGCAGGCGCGCGGCCAGGCGCACGGCGGCTCGGACCATCATTTCGGCGCCGGCAATCAGCAGCACCAGCCCGCTGAGCAATTCGATCAGGCTGATCAGGGGGATGTCGGCGAGTGCGAAAATGGTCGAGGCTCCCTGTGTCAGTCGTCGAGGGCTTGCACGCGTACCCGCGCGGTGCCGCTCTTGAGCATCCCCAGGCGTTCGGCGGCTTCATGGGACAGGTCGATCAGCCGGCCTCGGGTGTGTGGCCCGCGATCGTTGATGCGCACCACGCAGGATCTGTCGTTATTCAGATTGGTGACCTTCACCCGCGTGCCAAAAGGCAGCTGGCGATGGGCGGCGGTCATGGAATTCTTGTCGAAACGCTCGCCGCTGGCGGTGCGTTTACCTTGGTGTTTGGCGCCGTAGTACGAGGCCACACCGGTTTTGTCGTAGCCGTGCGGATCGACAGTATCGGTGCTGGCGCAGCCGGCCAACAGGGAGAGCAAGGCGCAGGCGCCGAGAAGACGTTTCATTCGAAGGCTCCCAAAATAATTGTGGCGAGGGAGCTTGCTCCCGCTGGTCTGCGAAGCAGACCCAAATCGGACAGCGCATTTCTTTAAAAATGCACCAGTCGACTTTGCGACCGCTTCGCGGTCGAGCGGGAGCAAGCTCCCTCGCCACAGGGGAAAAGAGCCAGTATTCAGAGCTGGCTCCATTCCAATCAGCCTTCGAGCTTGCTTTTGAGCAGTTCGTTGACCTGTTGCGGGTTGGCCTTGCCTTTGGAGGCTTTCATGGCCTGGCCGACGAAGAAACCGAACATCTTGCCGCGTTTGGCTTCGTCTGCCGCGCGGTACTGTTCAACCTGCTCGGCGTTGGCGGCGAGCATTTCGTCCAGCACCGCGGAGATTGCGCCGGTGTCGGTGACTTGCTTGAGACCGCGCTTGTCGATGATTTCGTCAGCACTGCCTTCGCCGTTGGCCATGGCTTCGAACACCACTTTGGCGATCTTGCCCGAGATGGTGTTGTCCTTGATGCGCAACAGCATGCCACCCAGTTGCTCGGCCGAAACCGGCGACTGGTCGATGTCCAGGCCTTGTTTGTTGAGCAGGCTGCCCAGTTCAACCATGACCCAGTTGGCCGCGAGTTTGGCGTCGCCGCCAATGCTTGCGACTTTCTCGAAGTAATCGGCTTGCTCGCGACTGGTGGCCAGCACGCTGGCGTCGTAGACCGACAGGCCGAACTGCGCCTGGAAACGCTCGCGTTTCTGCGGCGGCAATTCCGGCAGGGTGGCGCGCACCTCATTGAGGAAGGACTCTTCGATGACCACCGGCAGCAGGTCCGGATCGGGGAAGTAACGGTAGTCGTTGGCTTCCTCTTTGCTGCGCATCGGACGGGTTTCGTCCTTGTTCGGATCGTAGAGTCGAGTCTGCTGGATCACTTTGCCGCCGTCTTCGATCAGCTCGATCTGACGCTGGATTTCGCTGTTGATCGCCTTCTCGATGAAGCGGAACGAGTTGACGTTCTTGATCTCGCAGCGGGTACCGAATTCGGCCTGGCCTTTCGGGCGGATCGATACGTTGCAGTCGCAACGCAGCGAACCTTCGGCCATGTTGCCGTCGCAGATGCCCAGGTAACGCACCAGTGCGTGGATCGCCTTGACGTAGGCCACGGCTTCCTTGGCGCTGCGCATGTCCGGTTCGGAGACGATTTCCAGCAGCGGTGTGCCGGCACGGTTCAGGTCGATGCCGGTGGCGCCGCCGAATTCCTCGTGCAGGCTCTTGCCGGCGTCTTCTTCCAGGTGCGCGCGGGTAATGCCAACGCGTTTGACAGTGCCGTCTTCCAGGGCGATGTCCAGGTGGCCCTTGCCGACGATCGGCAATTCCATCTGGCTGATCTGGTAGCCCTTGGGCAGGTCAGGGTAGAAGTAGTTTTTGCGGGCGAACACGTTGTGCTTGCCGATCTCGGCGTCAATCGCCTGGCCGAACATCACCGCCATGCGCACCGCTTCCTGGTTCAGCACCGGCAGAACGCCGGGCATGCCCAGGTCGATCAGGCTGGCCTGGGTGTTCGGCTCGGAGCCGAAGGTGGTGGAACTACCGGAAAAGATTTTCGACCGGGTGGTGAGCTGGGTATGAATCTCCAGCCCGATCACGACTTCCCATTGCATGTGTGTCTCCTCAGAAGCCGGTTGGGGTGCGGGTGTGCCAGTCAGTGTTCAACTGATACTGGTGGGCAACGTTCAACAGGCGACCTTCCTGGAAATACGGGGCGAGCAGCTGCACACCCACCGGCAGACCATCGACGAAGCCGGCAGGCATCGACAGGCCCGGCAGGCCAGCCAGGTTGGCGGTGATGGTGTAGACGTCTTCCAGGTACGCAGCGACCGGGTCGCTGTTCTTGGCGCCCAGCTTCCAGGCCGGGTTTGGCGTGGTCGGGCCGAGGATGATGTCGACCTCATTGAAGGCGGCCATGAAGTCGTTCTTGATCAAGCGACGGATCTTCTGCGCCTTCAGGTAATAAGCATCGTAGTAACCGGCGGACAGCGCATAGGCACCGACCATGATCCGGCGCTGCACTTCCGCGCCGAAGCCTTCGCCACGGGAGCGCTTGTACAGGTCGCTCAGGTTGACCGGGTTTTCACAGCGGTGGCCGAAGCGCACGCCGTCGAAGCGCGACAGGTTGGAGGAGGCTTCCGCCGGAGCGATCACGTAGTACGCAGGGATCGCGTGCTGCATGTTCGGCAGACTGATTTCCTTGACCACGGCGCCGAGCTTTTCCAGCTCCTTGACGCTGTTGTGGATCAACTCGGCGATGCGCGGATCGAGACCGGCGCCGAAGTACTCTTTCGGCACGCCGATGCGCAGGCCCTGCAGCGAGCCGTTGAGGCTGGCGCTGTAGTCCGGCACGGGCTCGTCGATGCTGGTGGAGTCATTCGGGTCGAAGCCTGCCATGCCTTGCAGCAGGATGGCGCAGTCTTCGGCGGTGCGTGCCAGCGGGCCGCCCTGATCGAGACTGGAGGCATACGCGATCATGCCCCAACGGGAAACGCGACCGTACGTCGGTTTAAGGCCGGTGAGGTTGGTCAGCGCGGCGGGCTGACGAATGGAGCCTCCGGTGTCGGTGCCGGTGGCGGCAGGCAACAGACGGGCGGCAACCGCAGCGGCGGAGCCACCGGACGAGCCGCCAGGTACATGATCCAGGTTCCACGGGTTTTTCACGGCGCCGTAGTAGCTCGACTCGTTGGCCGAACCCATGGCGAATTCGTCCATGTTGGTCTTGCCCAGGGTCACGGCCCCGGCAGCGGCCAGCTTGGCGACGACAGTGGCGTCGTACGGTGCCTTGAAGTTGTCGAGCATCTTCGAGCCGCAGCTGGTGCGGATGCCCTGGGTGCAGAACAGGTCTTTGTGGGCGATCGGCGCGCCGAGCAGGGCGCCGGTCTCGCCATTGGCCCGGCGCGCGTCCGCGGCCTTGGCCTGGGAGATCGCCAGATCTTCGGTGAGGGTGATGAAGCTGTTGAGCTGCGGGTCGAGCTGGGCGATGCGCGCCAGCAGGGCTTTGGTCAGCTCTTCGGAAGAAAACTTTTTATCGGCGAGGCCGCGGGCGATCTCGGCCAGAGTCAATTGATGCATTGCAGGCTCTTTCCCTTTAGTCGATGACTTTCGGAACCAGGTACAGGCCGTTTTCGACCGCTGGTGCGATGGACTGGTAAGCCTCGCGATGATTGGTCTCGGTCACGACGTCCGCACGCAGGCGCTGGCTGGCTTCCAGTGGGTGGGCCAGTGGTTCGATACCGTCGGTATTGACGGCCTGCATTTCGTCGACCAGTCCGAGAATGCTGTTGAGGGCCGAAGTGACGTTTGGAAGATCGGCTTCATTGAGGCCAAGGCAGGCCAGATGAGCGATTTTTTCCACGTCGGAGCGTTCTAGAGCCATTGGGGTTCTCCAGTGGAAAACAAAACGGACACCGTCCGTGTGTTAGATTGTCGGAACACTACCGCACTTCTACGGTCATAAGGCCGCGATTGTGGGGCTTGGTGCGCAGAAAAGCGGCCAATTTAACATATTGGCGCCTTGCCCAAAATCCCTGTCGTTGTTAGAGTTTGCCGCACTTTTTTACCCACGCGTTGCCTAGGGTCCCTTTCCCATGTTCAAGAAACTGCGTGGCATGTTTTCCAGCGAT
>DATMUG010000331.1:0-10171 GCA_035563915.1 Pseudomonas sp.
CCTGCTCCAGTATTTTTCCTGATATCTCGAATTCGCCCTTTTGGGGCCGCTGCGCGACCCAGCGGGAGCAAGCTCCCTCGCCACAAAGGAAGTCAACCCAACAACTCACTCATGGCAATAATCTGCTCCGCCACCTGAATCAGCTTCTGCTGGCGGCTCATGGCCTGGCGGCGCATCAGGGTGTAGGCCTCTTCTTCGTTGCAGTCCTTCATCTTCATCAGCAGCCCTTTGGCCAGCTCGATGCGCTTGCGCTCGGCCAGTTGCTGGTCGCGGGCATGCAGTTGCGCACGCAGGGCCTGGTCGCTTTCGAAGCGTGCCATGGCTACGTCGAGAATCGGCTGCAAGCGTTGTGCGTGAATGCCTTCGACGATGTAGGCACTGACTCCGGACTTGATTGCCTGACGCATCACATCAGGGTCGTGCTCGTCGGTAAACATCACGATGGGGCGTGGCTGGTCGCGGCTGACCAGCACCACTTGTTCCATGACATCGCGGCCCGGTGACTCGGTATCGATCAGGATCACGTCCGGACGCACCGTTTCGACGCGTTCGGGCAAGTCGATGGTCAGCCCGGACTCGTCGATCACCTCGAAGCCGGCTTCAGTCAGGGCAGCCTTCAGGCGCC
The DNA here is from genome assembly GCA_035563915.1 of Pseudomonas sp. GTDB lineage: Bacteria > Pseudomonadota > Gammaproteobacteria > Pseudomonadales > Pseudomonadaceae > Aquipseudomonas. The sequence continues at coordinate 626 of DATMUG010000331.1, forward strand.
CGACTTTTTTCGCGGTGTCGTTGATCAGCAGGATACGCAACATGTTTGTGGTCTCCTGTCAGCGGCTGGCGGATCGATGGGCGTTGTCGCTCATCGCATGCAATTTGAAGCCACGGGCATAGCCGGCCGGATCGGAGCCGTCCCAGACCTTGCCGTCGATCAATTGACTGCTGCGCATGTCTTTGCTCGGGGAGGCGACACCCACGGCGCTGGCGGCCTCACGGTACAAGTTTAGTTGCTGGACCTGACGGGCCACGCTCAGGTAATCCGGATCATCGCGCAACAAACCCCAGCGGCGGAATTGGGTCATGAACCACATGCCATCGGACAGGTACGGCAAGTTGACCTCGCCATCGCCGTGCAAGCGCAAGGCGTGGGGATCTTGCCAGCGATTGCCCAGACCGTCGGCGTAGTCGCCCAGCAGTCGCGGCTCGATGCAGTCAAGCGGCGCATCGAGGTACTGCGGCGCGCTGAGCAGTTGCGCGGTGCTGCGACGGTTCTCGGTGCTGGCTTCGATGAAACGGCTGGCTTCCAGAATCGCCATCACCAGCACACGAGCGGTATTGGGGTATTGCTCGACGAAGGCGCGGGTGCAGCCGAGGACTTTTTCCGGGTGATCTGGCCAGATGGCCTGGGTCGTCGCCAGGGTGAAACCGAGATTTTGCTGCACCGCACTCGCAGACCACGGCTCACCGACGCACAAACCATCGATGCGGCCCGCTTGCAAGTGCGCAACCATCTGCGGCGGCGGCACCACCACGCTGTCGACATCCAGCAACGGATGAATGCCCTGACTGGCGAGCCAGTAATACAACCACATGGCGTGGGTGCCGGTGGGAAAGGTCTGGGCAAAGGTCAGTTTTGAGCGAGTTTGGTGCACGTGCCGGTGCAGTGCTTCAGGACCGGTCACGCCCAGGTCCTGCAAACCACGGGAAAGATTGATGCTCTGGCCGTTCTGGTTCAGGCCCATGAGCACGGCCATGTCGGTCGGGGCGACGCCGCCGATGCCCAGGTGCACCGCGTAGATCAAACCGTACAGGCTGTGGGCGGCATCGAGTTCGCCGCTGACCAGGTTGTCCCGCAGGTTGGCCCAGGACGGTTGGCGCTTGAGGTTCAGGGTCAGGCCGTAAGGCTGGGCAAAGCCCTGCGTGGCGGCGACCACCACCGAAGCGCAGTCGCTCAGGGCCATGAAGCCGAGATTGATTTCGCGCTTTTCCGGGGCATCGCTGCCATTGACCCAGGCCAGAGGGCCGGCTGATGGTTCGTTCATCGTGTGTTCACCTTGCAAAAAAAAGCGTCGTCCCGGTCCATGCACGCGCAAGGCCGAGCGACGACGCCATTGTCCTGGCACGCATCCCGCCGTTGGCATGTGTGCTGATACCCCAGCGGCTGCAAGGCATATGCCACCCAGGGTTTCATCAGCTTTACATCAGGATTTCGCGCCCCGTCTCTTTCATCCTGCCGAGCTACATCGAAAGGTCCAAAGGAGGTTGGCGTGCACATCGAATCATCCTGCACCACGCGTTTTCCGGATGCCCGTTCCAGTGATCGGGTGCTGCATCTGCGTGTTGACCAATCCCCCGTTTACCTGGTCTCGCTGCAAAGTGCGCAGACCTGTCGACTCCCGGTCGGCTGGGAAGGGCTGATGGCGATCAACGGAGCATTTGAAATCAAAGGCCGTTTGCAATCGCAGTCGATTGCGCAAGCACCGCTGATGAAATTGCAGGTATTTATCGATCTGGGCAACGCGCTGATCGATCAACGATCCAGTCAGGCACCCTGGGCGCTATTGCCGGTGGCCTATCCGAGTGTCGAGTCCGAGCGGGCGCTTGAGCGCTGGTACATCGCACAGGCGATGGCCGGTGGCGAGGCGTGGCAAGCCTTCGCCGGCGTATTGCGCCATACCGAGCACTACGGGCTCGTGCGTTTCCTGCTGGAGCAGGGCACCCACAGCGAAAAGCTGGCGATCCTGGCGCAGCGCTACGGCGTCTCCGTGTCTCATTTTCGTCGACTGTGCCGACAGGCGTTGGGTACGGCTGCCAAGCCCGCCTTGCGTGGCTGGCGCACGGCCCAGGCGCTGTTGAACATGAGCCTGCGAGAAGGCTCCCTGACCGATGTGGCACTGGAGTTCGGCTTTGCCTCGTCTTCGCATTTCTCCCGGGAGATCCGCGAGCTGGTGGGGTTCACCCCCAGCCGCCTGGCCGACATTACCTACCTGTCAGGCAAGTGAGCCGATGAACCGCCCAACGTTATCCCTTTTGCCTTTCTCCTTGAGCGCTGTATTGCTGCTCGCACCCTTTGCCACGCAGGCCGATGTCTACCATTTCGAGGCCCGTGAGCAAAGCGCGCGGACGTTTTTCAGCGAGCTGTCCGGATCCCTGGGCAAACCGGTGATCGTCAGCAAGGCAGCAGCCGTCAAGAGGGTTTCCGGCACCTTCGATCTGCGCACACCGCAACGCACCTTTGAACGAATCGCCTTGCAGATGGGGCTGATCTGGTACAGCGACGGCCAGGCGATATATCTGTATGACGCCCCGGAAATCAAAAGCTCGATGGTCTCGCTGCAGACCCTGACCGTGGCCAGGCTGCAAGGTTTTCTGGAACGCTCCGGGCTGTACGACAAGCGTTATCCACTGCGCCATGACGGCCTGCGTACCTTTCATGTGGCGGGCCCGCCGATGTACGTCGATCTGGTGGTGCAAGCGGCCGGGATGATGGATAACCAGCCCTCGGAACTGTTGCTGGGCAAGCAGCAGATCGGCGTTATCCAGGTGCGCAACACCTTTGTCAGTGACCGCAATTACGAGCTGCGCGATGACAAAGTGACCATCCCCGGTCTGGCGACCGTGATCGAGCAATTACTGCGCGGTGAGAAGCGTGAAGTCGAGCCGTCGGTGGCGCAAGCCCCGACCCAAGCCTCGGCCCAAGCATCAGTGCATCGCCCCCAGGGACTGATGCCGGCGTTTCCCCTGGAAGGTCTGGCGACCCCAGCCTCGGGTCACGACCCTGCGGCACCGCGAATCATTGCGCGGGATGTGGCTGCCGGAAACATTCGCGTGGTTGCCTACCCCGATACCAACAGCCTGTTGGTCAAGGGCCTGCCGGAGCAAGTGCGCTTTATCGAGAACCTGGTGAGCGCGCTGGATACGCCGAAACGGCACGTCGAGTTGTCGCTGTGGATCATTGATCTGCACAAGGATGAGCTCAACCAGTTGGGCATCAACTGGCAAGGCACGGTGAATTCGGGCGGCAAATTTTCCGCATCGCTCAATGCCGGTTCGGCGACCACGCTCGATGGCGCCTCTTTCGTGACCCAGGTCATGGCGCTGGAGCAAACCAACCGGGCCAACGTGGTCTCGCGGCCGGTCATCCTCACCCAGGAGAACGTGCCGGCGATCTTCGACAACAACCGCACGTTTTATGCCCCGCTGGTGGGCGAGCGCAGTGTCGATCTGCAACACGTGACCTACGGCACGCTGGTGAGCGTGCTGCCCCGTTTCGCCCAGGCGGATGAGGTCGAAATGTCGCTCAATATCGAAGATGGCAATGAAGTGGAAAGCCCGGGCCGGGGCGAGCAGCCCAATACCTTGCCGACGGTCGGTCGCACACGCATCAGCACGGTGGCGCGGGTGCCGCAAGGCAAAAGCCTGTTGGTGGGCGGGTTCACCCGCGACGACAACAGCGAGCAAATCGGGCGCATACCGGTACTGGGTTCGATTCCGTGGGTCGGGCGCCTGTTCAGCTATCGGCAGAGCCGCTCGGCCAACACCGTGCGGGTGTTCCTGATCCAGCCCAAGGAAATTCGCGACGCGCTCGAGGCGGACCACGCAGAGCCCGCCTCGCGTTTGCTGACCCCGGAGCAGCACGAACGCGTTCGCCGATCCTATTTTCGGGCGTCCATCAAATGATCCTGCCGCCGATTTCCAGCGGTGGGCGAGCCGCCCAGGCAAGGTTGAATGCCGAGAAGGCCGCTGAACATCCGCAGCCACCGGCAGATGCCGACATCGATCTCGACGACAGCGGTACGGCCGCGGCCGTTGGGCGCTTTGTGCAGATCAGCGATGAATTGTCGGCGGCGCTGGCGCAGTTCCGTGGCCGGCGGCTGTTTGAGCTCAAGTCCGATCCGCTGACCGATACTTTCGAACGGGTCCTGGAAGAGGACACCCTGCCCAAGGCGCAACAGGTGCTCAAGTTGGCACGACTGACGGATAAACCTGTCGCCTGGCTGCTGCAGATGGCACGCAGTCTGTTTCCCGATGACAGCGATCTGGCGTTAGTGCTGCGAGAACTCTTGCGCCGCAAAAACATGCAGGCGAGTACCCGGCAGCGACTCGAAACCCTCTTGCAGACCGTGGTCGCCCAGGCCAATCCCAAGCGTATGAATGCCGGGATCAACGCCGCGCTCAAGGCCCGGATGTTCGGCGCGAGCATGGCCGTGCGCGCAGGACTGTTGCGCGAGACCTACCGCGATTTTCTCGAGTCGGAGGAAGGCCCGGTCAGTTGTTATCAGGACTGGATCGCGCTGTACGGTCCCTCCCGGCGCATCCATGTTCTGGATTTTATCGAAGCGGCGTTGCTCACCGACATCAGTGCCCAGGACCCCAGTTGTTCATGTGCCGAATTCGGTCGGTTGCTGGCGCGGGTGAACGACCTCAAGCGCCTGCGTTCAGCCGATGTCCTGTTCATCGGCAGCTTGCTCAGTGATGCGCTCATCTGCCGGCACAACCCCCATGAACCGGACTGGCTGGTGTTTCTGTTCGGTGTGCTGGCCTATCCGGATGAGCTCGATCAACTGCTGCTGGGCGTGCTGGGCGAGCGGGTGCTGTTGAGTCCGCACCGTGAGCGTTCGGCCGTTCTGCAAACGGTACGCCGACTCAGCCTGCGATTGCCGACGCCATTGTTTTGCGATGAAGAAGCACCGCAACGCCTGACTGAGCAGTTCGCGCGGCTGGCTGACATTGCCTTCGCCCACGAATGCATTGAACAGCGTCGCCCGGGCGGTGACGCATGATTTTTTCCCGGAGCTGACCTGCCATGCTCAATATGTTTTTGCGCAATGTCGGCGCGCGTCCCGAGCTGCTGATCCTGACGCTGATGGTGATGATTATCGCCATGTTGATCATCCCGTTGCCGACGGTGCTGGTGGATTTTCTGATCGGCCTGAACATCGTCATTTCGCTGCTGGTGTTCATGGGCTCTTTCTACATCGAACGCATCCTCAGTTTTTCGACGTTTCCGGCGCTGTTGCTGTTGACCACGCTGTTTCGTCTGGCGCTGTCGATCAGCACCAGCCGGCTGATCCTCAGCCAGGCCGATGCGGGGGAGATCATCGCGTCCTTCGGTGAGTTTGTGATCGGCGAAAGCCTGGTGGTGGGCTTCGTTATTTTTTCCATCGTCACCATCGTTCAATTCATCGTGATCACCAAAGGCTCGGAACGGGTGGCGGAAGTCGCGGCACGCTTCTCGCTGGACGGCATGCCCGGCAAGCAAATGAGCATCGACGGCGACCTCAAGGCCGGTGCCATCACGGCCGAGGAGGCCAAGGAAAAACGCAGCGTGCTGGAGCGTGAAAGCCAGTTATACGGCTCGTTCGATGGCGCGATGAAATTCATCAAGGGCGATGCCATCGCCGGCATCATCATCATTTTCGTCAACTTCATCGGCGGCATGGCCATCGGCGTTGGCCAGATGGGCATGGACATGTCCACGGCCCTGTCGACCTACACCCTGCTAACGATCGGCGATGGCCTGGTGGCGCAGATTCCCGCCTTGCTGATTGCCATCGGTGCCGGCTTCATCGTCACCCGCGTCAATGGCGATGACAGCAACCTGGGGCGCAACATGCTTGCGCAAATGCTCGGGCATCCGTTCGTGCTGGGGGTGACGGCGCTGCTGGCGGTGGGGGTCGGTCTGCTGCCGGGCTTTCCGCTGATGACCTTCCTGCCCATCGCGGCCGTGTTGGCTCTGGTGGTGTTCATGCGCCAACGCAAGGCCTCCAGGGCACAGCGCCAGGGGGACAGCCGTCCTGCGCAGGCGCAGGGCGATGCCATGCCGAGCGGATCGGGCCTGCTCGATGACATCGACAACATTGCCACCGAGACCGTCGCCCTGATGTTGCTGGTGCCCACGGCACGTCTGGAAGAACTGACCAAGGCCCGATGGGGGGGTCGTTTTCGCAGCCAGTTTTTCGTCGATTACGGACTGCGCATTCCAGAGCCGCAGATACGTGCCAGCGAGGCACTGCCAGCGCATCAAGTGGCGGTGCTGATAAACGAAGTGCGCGCCGAGCAATTCGACATCCATTTCGATCACTGGCGTCTGCTCGACTATTCGCCCGAGCTGGATTCGATGGGCTTGACCCTGGTGCGCGGCAGCGACAGCAATCGCGTGGGTGGCGTCTGGGTCAACTCAACTGATCGGGAACGGGTGCAGCAGTTGGGGTATCACCTGCGCCCGGCTGACGAGGAATGCTATCGCTGCCTGGTCACGCTGTTGGCGCGCAATATCCAGGAATTTTTCGGCGTGCAGGAAACCAAGCAACTGCTCGACGAAATGGAAGCGCGATGCCCCGATCTGCTCAAGGAGGTCTATCGCCACGTCACGGTGCAGAAGATCGCCGAGGTCTTGCAGCGGTTGGTCGGTGAGCGCATTTCGGTGCGCAACATGAAGCTGATTCTCGAATCGATGGCCCATTGGGCATCGCGTGAGAAAGACCCGCTGGCGCTGGTTGAACACGTTCGCGGCGCGATGGCCCGCTACATCAGCAACAAGTTTGCCCAGGGCAATGACTTGCGTGTGGTGCTGCTTTCACCGGAGTTCGAAGAGGTGGTGCGGCGGGGGATTCGGCAAACGTCGGGTGGCAGTTTCATCAACCTGGAACCGGCCGAGTCGGAAGACCTGATGGACCGTCTGACCGTCGGACTGGACAGCGTGCACATCGCGCACAAGGACATGGTGCTGCTGTGTTCGGTCGATGTGCGGCGCTACATCAAGAAGTTGATCGAGGGGCGGTTCCGGGAGCTGGACGTGATGTCGTTCGGCGAAGTCTGCGACACCGTCTCGGTCAATGTCATCAAGACCCTCTGAGGAACGCCTGCCAAATGATAACGATGGATATTGCCGATCTGCTGCGTGAAGCGCTGCGTCACAGCGGTTGCATGGACAGCCAGATCGGGCACTTCGACAGCCACAGCACCATTGAGATGCAGATGAAGGATCTGCCGAGTATTAACGTCGGCCTCGTCGACGGGGATGCATGGGTATGGGCTGCGGTGATGGAGATCGGGCCCATGCAATTGGGCCGGTGTGCTCCTGAGTTGTTGCAGATTCTGCTGCAGGGCTGCCCGTGGTCTCGCAGCGGGCAGTTGCATTTGTGCGGGGTGGAAGGGCAGCTCGAACTGCGCCTGCTGTGCAATGAGCGCGCCCTGGGCGATGCCCGGGACTTTGCCAAGGCGCTGGATCACTTTGTCGCGGTGGTCGAAGAACTGTGCGGCATTCTGCGCCAATGAATGGGCACCTGGAGCGGCATGCGGCGCATCCCTTGCGTTTGAGCGGACCCTTGATTGAAGCGGCGCTGGGTGACGTGGTGATCGGCGAGGTGTGTGAAGTGCGCCGGCACTGGCGCTTGCCCGAGGTCGCCGCCCGGGCACAGGTCATCGGCTTCAAGCCCGGTGCCGTGTTGCTCAGTTTGCTCGGCGATGCGAAGGGCCTGTCCCGGGAATCGATGATCGTGCCCACGGGCTCGACCTTGCAGTTGACCTGCAGCGACGCCTTGCTCGGCAGCGTGGTCGATCCTCAGGGCAACATCGTCGAGCGACTGGTGCCGTCAACGGCGATTGCGCAACAAGACTATCCCGTGGATGCCGACCCTCCCTCCTACCAGCAGCGACGTCCGGTGGCGCAACCCTTGGACACTGGCATTCGCGTCATCGACGGCTTGCTGACCTGCGGTGTCGGCCAGCGCATTGGCATTTTTGCCGCCGCCGGCTCCGGAAAAACCACGCTGATCAACATGCTGATCCAGCACACGGACGCCGATGTTTTTGTCATTGGTCTGATCGGCGAGCGCGGGCGTGAAGTGACCGAGTTCATCGAGCATCTGCGTCAGTCCGACAAGCGCTCCCGTTGCGTGGTGGTGTATGCCACCTCGGATTTTTCCTCGGTGGATCGCTGCAACTCGGCCCTCCAGGCCACGGCCATCGCCGAGTATTTTCGTGACCAGGGCCGGCGTGTGGTGCTGTTACTGGATTCGCTGACCCGTTACGCCAGGGCACGACGCGATCTGGCCCTGGCAGCCGGCGAAGCGCCGGCGCGACGAGGTTACCCGGCCTCGGTGTTCGATGCCTTGCCACGCTTGCTGGAACGCCCCGGCGTGACCGCTGCCGGCAGCATCACCGCCTGGTACACGGTGCTGCTGGAAAGTGACGATGAGCCTGACCCGATCGCCGAGGAAATTCGCTCGATTCTCGACGGCCACGTCTATCTCAGCCGTGCTCTGGCAGCCAAGGGGCACTATCCGGCGATCGATGTGCTGCGCAGCGTCAGTCGCGTGGCGACGCAAGTCACCACGCCACAAATACAGCAACTGGCGGCGTCGACCCGGGAGATGCTGGCGCGTCTTGAGCAACTGCAGATTTTTCTCGATATGGGCGAGTACACCCCGGGAGCGGACGCTGCGAACGACTACGCATTGCAACGCCGCGACGCCCTCACTCAATGGCTGCGTCAACCCACGCAAGAATGCTGTGAACTGCCGGAAACCCTACGGAGCCTGCATGAACTCCTTGCCTGATCGACAGCGCCTGTTGGCGTTCAGTCAGTTGCGTCGCCAGCGGGGCGAGCGGGCCGTCCTGCGAACACAAGAGCAATTGCAGTTCCTGCTTCAAGAGCGGATCGAGTTCGAAGGGCAAGAGGCTGCGCTGCAGGATCTTCTGGCCAGCCACCGGGCGAACGACTGTGTGCTGGATCACGGGCAGTTGTTGGCGATGCTGCGAAGGCAGGCGGTCATCCGTCGGCAGATCGATGTGTTGCGTGTCGAGCGAGACCAGGTGGATCAGCAGTGTCGACAGGTTGACCAGACCTTACTGGAACAACGCGAACAACTGCGGTGCGCGCAGCGCAAACATGACAAGTACGAGCGGTCTGTCCGGCAGGTGCTGCGAGAGCGACGGCTTGAGCAAGTGCGTCGGGAAGAAAGAGAGATTGAAGAGATGAGCGGAGTTCGGCGATGAAGGATGTGTCTGAGGTTTTGCTTCCACCGGTTCAGGTTCCGGACCCCGTCACCGAAGGCCCGCTGGATGAGTTGCAAGACATACTCGTACCGGCGCAGGAGGACGAACTGCCGCAAGGTGTGCTGGAGCTGATGGCGACCCTGATCCTGCGTCATCGACCGGTGACGGAAAGCGGCCACGCGGTGGCCTGGCATTCGCTGGCCGGTGTTCAGGAAGCGGTGGAGGCCGAGCGTGGCGAAGCACGCTCGCCTGCCTCGGTGGGCGTGTCTGCTCCACAACCGGGGTCGTTGTCGCACAGGCCGATCCCGCACTTGCA
>DATMUG010000332.1:0-5928 GCA_035563915.1 Pseudomonas sp.
ATGATGAAGATCAAAAGATCGCAGCCTGCGGGAGCTCCTACATTGGACTTGCGTGCCGTTAGAGGGACGCCAGGAATTTGTCCACCACCTGAACCTTGCCCTGACCGCCGTCCTTTTGCTCTTTCTCAGCCTCTGCCATCTCCCGCTTCTCTTGCATGCGCTGGGCAATTTCCTCACCAATCGCCTGTTGCTTCTGCGGCGGCATTGCGTCGACTTCTTCCTGAGTCAGCCCCATTTCTTCAAGGATCGCATCATGCATGCGCTGTTCCGGGGTCTTGCTCATGTATTCCTTGAATTCGGAAGTGGCCGAGCCGTCCTTGATCCGATTCTTGACGTCGTCCGGCAGCGGCGCGTTGACCGCTTGCAGGTTCACGCGGGTCTTGGCGAATGCCTCGTCGACGTTATCGCTGATGCGCGTGGCCTCGCTGACCTGTTGCGTGGCCTGTCCGGTGGCGGATTCCTGAACTTGGGTAGCGGCCTGGGTGTTTTGTGCCTGCACATTGTTTTGCAGGGCCTGGGCCATGGCGCTTTGCAGGCCGGCGGCCGCCTCGGTGGTTGGATCTTCGGCTATGCGCTTGGTGAGGGGGGTAAACAGGGTCGTTTTTTCAGTGACAAACATGATGAAAGCCCTTGTAGGTGTTGGGTGTGCAGGGCTTTGAGCAAAGACTGTGCCCGGAAAACAAACTGCATAAAAATCAGGTGGTTACCAATTTTCGGCGAGCTTTCACAGAGAGTAGGGGGCAAACGTTTGCCGACGAACGGCAAAGGTCGAGCGTTCAAGGCAGGCCATTGCAGCAATGTTTGAGAAATCCGGGCTGGGGGGCCAGGCGCTTGAAGTACTCATCGATGGCCGGGTAGTCCGAGCGCTCCATCGGCGTCATCAGCCAGCGGTTGACCGACAGCCCGATGACAATGTCGGCCAGGGTAAATCTGGGCCCGGCGACATAGGCCTTGGTGGTCGCCAGTTGATGTTCGAGAATGCCCATTTTCTGGTTCCAGCCACGTACGCCGACTTCCACGCGATGGGGGTCCTGGAACTCCGGGTCCTTGCGCACCAGCGCCATGAAGGCGTAGCTCCAGGAGGCATTGAGGTCGGTGGCTTGCCAGTCCATCCACTGTTCCACCCGGGCACGGGCAGCCGGCTCCGTGGGCAACAACTCGTTGTGATGATGGTGGTGTTTGCCGGCCAGGTAGCGGCAGATGGTGTTGGACTCCCACAGCACACCGTGCTCATCGATGAGCACCGGCACCTGGGCGTTGGGGTTGAAGCGCAGGAATTCGGGGCTGTGGGTCGAGGCAAAACCGCTGCCCCAATCCTCACGCTCGTAAGCCAGGCCCAGTTCCTCGCAGGTCCACAGGACTTTTCTGACGTTGATCGAGGAGGCTTTGCCGAGGATTTTCAGTGCATGTTCCATTGAACTGCTCCAACCAGAATGTCGTAGAGACAAGTGTAGGAGCTGCCGAAGGCTGCGATCTTTTGATCTTGCCGTTAAGAGCAAAAGATCGCAGCCTTCGGCAGCTCCTACAGGATTTGCGCCTGAAGTCGGATTACGTACTCTCGCGCACCTTCAACTCAAACCCCATGTCCTGCACCGGCCTGGCCACGGTATTGCCGGCCATCAGTGTCAACATTTGCTCCGCCGCGCGACGGCCGATGGCTTCCCGTGGGGTGCTGATGCTGCTCAGGCGCGGGACCATGTGGGCCGAAGCGGGCAGGTCGTTGAAGCCGAGAATCGCCACCTGTTCGGGGATCTTGATGCCGCAGCGCAGGGCTTCGAGCAGGGCGCCCTGGGCCAGGTCGTCGTTGCCGAAGAAGATGGCATCGACATCCGGGTGACTGGCGATCATCTGCAGGAACAGCTCACCGCCCAGTCCGACCGACGATGGGCGCGGCGTCAGCACTTCCAGGGCCGGGTCATAGCGCCCGGCCTTTTGCAGGGCGCGGCGGTAACCTTCGCCGCGCAGTAGCGTGCGCTGATCGAGCTGGGCGCCGATATAGGCCAGGCGCTTGCGGCCACGGGACAGCAAATGCTCGGCGGCTGTTTCACCGGCGGCCAATTGCGAAAAACCGACGCAGTTGAGGCCGGCAGCGCTGTCCAGCTCCATCATGTACACACAGGGAATGTTGCTGGCTTCGATCATCCGTCGCGAACTTTCGGTGCGGTCGAAACCGGTGAGCAGCAAGCCGCGAGGCTGATAGGCCATGTAGTTGCGCAACAGGTTTTCTTCTTCGTCGCGCGAATAATGGAAGTTGCCGATCAGCACTTCGAAGCCCTTGGGGCGCAAAACCTGATGAATGGCTTCCAGGGTATCGATGAACAAAAGGTTGGACAGCGAGGGCACCAGCACCACCACGGAATGGCTCTGGGCCGAGGCCAGTGCGCGGGCGGCGGAGTTGACCACGTAATTGAGTTCACGGGCCGCGTTCTGCACCTTTTCCACCAGTTCGGTTGCCACCGTGCTCACGCCCCGCAGGGCGCGGGAGGCCGTGATCGGGCTGACGCCGGCCAGGCGCGCGACTTCGTTGAGGGTAGGACGGCCCGTGGTGCGCGTATTTTTATCGTTCTTGGTTGAGGTCATCGACGGCTTGCCAAACAAAATACAAGGCACTAAGGTAGCGCTGTCTCGATGCAGCTGCAATGCGTGAGCGAGGGTTCGCCTGATCCTCGCTTTTTGGCGTTGAGACCAAACAATGCTGCAACCCACAAAATGACAAGAAAGGCGTCGGCAACTCCTGCTTTTGGTCTAGTGTCATAACTGGCAAAGGTAGCGCTGTCTGCGCGCTGAGGTGTTACATGAATCATCCCATCACCGCCCTGGTCATCATGGGCGTTGCCGGTTGCGGCAAGACGTGCGTCAGCCAGGCCCTGTGCCAGCTCAGCGGCGCCACTGCCATTGAAGGCGACTCTTTCCACCCTGCCGCCAATATCGAAAAGATGAGCGCGGGTATCCCCCTGAACGATGAAGACCGTGCCGGCTGGCTCGACAGCCTGTGCGACGAACTGCGCCGCGTCGACGCCCTGGGCCAGCGCCCGGTGCTGACCTGCTCGGCCCTCAAGCACATTTACCGCGAGCGTCTGCGCAGTGCCTTGCCGGGCCTGGGCTTCGTGTTCCTGGAACTGACCCCTGAAGTGGCCGCCGACCGCGTTTCCCATCGACCGGGCCATTTCATGCCGTCGACCCTGATCGACAGCCAGTTCGCCACCCTCGAATCCCCCGTCGGCGAGCCGTTGACCCTGGCGCTCGATGCCTCGACCCACAGCGTCGATTCGCTGGCGGTTCAGGCCCACCACTGGTGGCTCGAGCACGGTCTGAAACGCGTCAGCTAATTTTTGCTGGCAGAGATAGCGCTGTCCTTATGGCTTTCGAATTACCCGCTTTAATAACAACAACAACCAGGAGACACCCCTAATGTTTGGCATGTCCCACGAGACGTTCCTGCTGCTTGATGCAGTGGTCACGGTGATCGGGCTTATCGTCCTGATCACCAAGTTCAAGTTTCACCCCTTCATTGCCCTGATCATCGCCGCGGCTTTCCTCGGCCTGACCTCCGGCATGCCGATTGGCACCATCATCAAGGCCTTCCAGGACGGCTTCGGCGGCGTGCTCGGTTTCGTCGGGATCATCCTCGCGCTGGGCACCATGCTCGGCAAAATGATGGCCGAGTCGGGCGGGGCGGATCAGATCGCCCAGACCCTGATCCGCGCCTTCGGCAAGGACAAGGTGCAGTGGGCGATGATGTTCGCCGCATTCCTGGTGGGCATTCCGCTGTTCTTCGAAATCGGCTTCGTGCTGCTGATTCCTTTGGTGTTCATCGTTGCCCGTCGTACCGGCGTGTCGATCATCAAGATCGGTATCCCGCTGCTGGCCGGCCTGTCCGCCGTACACGGCCTGGTGCCACCGCACCCGGGCCCGCTGCTGGCCATCGGTGTGTTCGGCGCCGACATCGGCAAGACCATTCTTTATGGCCTGATCGTGGCGCTGCCAACGGCGATCATCGCCGGTCCGATCTTCGGTACCTTCATTGCCAAGCACATCCCCGGTCATCCGAACCAGGAGCTGGTGGACCAACTGGCCCGTGAGTCCGATTCCGGCGATCTGCCGAGCTTTGGCATCACCCTGGTCACCGTGCTGTCGCCGGTGTTCCTGATGCTGCTCAAGACCTTTGCCGACGTGGTACTGCCGGATGGCAACTTCTTCCGCACCTTCATGGACCTGATCGGTCACCCGATTTCGGCACTGCTGCTGGCGTTGCTGCTGTCGCTGTACACCTTTGGCTACAAGCAGGGCATCGGTTCCCAGCAGATACTCAAGTGGCTGGATGCGAGCCTGGCGCCCACCGCTGCGATCATCCTGATCATCGGTGCGGGTGGTGGCTTCAAGCAGATGCTGGTGACCAGCGGCGTGGGCGACGTGATCGGCCACATGGCGGTGGCGGCGCAGATTTCGCCGATCCTGCTGGCCTGGCTGGTGGCGGCGGTGATCCGTATCGCGACCGGTTCGGCGACCGTGGCCACCATTACCGGCGCGGGCATCGTGGTGCCGGTTGTCGGGATGATTCCGGGCGTCAACCGTGAACTGCTGGTGCTGGCCACCGGTGCCGGTTCGTTGATCCTGTCCCACGTGAACGACGCCGGTTTCTGGCTGGTGAAGCAGTACTTCAACATGACCGTGGCGGAGACCTTCAAGACCTGGACGGCGATGGAAACCATCCTGTCGGTCGTGGGCCTGGGCTTTATTCTGTTGTTGTCCATGTTCGTTTAAGCAATTCTCCGGACACAAAAAAACCGCAGTGATGCGGTTTTTTTGTGGGCGATCAAGCCCTGTAGGAGCTGTGTAGGAGCTGTCGAGTGAAACGAGGCTGCGATCTTTTCAAGATCAAGATCAAGAACAAGAACAAGATCAAAAGATCGCAGCCTTCGGCAGCTCCTACAGGAGAAGGTGTGAGGCGCTAGTTTCGCCTCAGGGCATCTAGACGTTCCTGGATGTGTTGATCGGCAGAAGAGTTACTTCTGATGGAGCCAGCGGCAGAGCTTGCATATCCCGAATCACGACTGTAGAGGCTAACGCTCGAAACAGTACTGACTGTGCTGGGCGTGGAAGCGGAACTGGAATGGCTGGTAACGCTGCTACTGGATGGACTGCGAGACATAGTTCCACTTTGCGCGTTAGTTGATGTGGTGGCTTTTGCCGAGGGCGCCGCTTCTTTTATCCCCGGAGCCCAGTGGACACTCTTGGTGGTCGCGTTATGGCCGTTGTGCTGGATTGGGAACGCAGAGGGATGTTTGCGCGACTTTCCTAGTGGCTGTAAGCGCGAGGGCGTACTGAAAGTGGATCTGCTGTTGCTAATCGGCATGACTGTCGTACTTGTTCGACCCAAACTTCCTCCGCCTGAACCGACCCCAGAAAAAAGCTCATTGAAGAACGTAAATACTTTAAAAAACCAACCTTCTCCCGTCGGGTCCGCACGGTTTGCCGGATCACCACCACAATACATATACGGATTGATCCCACCCTTCCCGAACGGACTGAATTTGTCCGGGCTTTGAAACCCCATCAACCGCGGGTTATAGACGCGATAACCGTTCCCCAAAAAATACCAATCATTTTTCGCCTCCCGCAGTTCGCCATTAAACCCCAGACGTGTCCCGACCTCCTGCCCGGAGGATTGTTGACCATAGGGGGAATACGCGAGGCGGTGAATGCTGCCCGCCAGCTCGGCGAGTACAGTGTTTTTGCTGTCGCCGGCTAACAACAAGGTGCGGGATGTGTGATTGGCAGGATTTGACAGGGGCATGGCAGGGCCTTTGTTTGACGGCACGTCAATGAAGGCCTCCAGCATTTCATGTTGTTTCGGAGCCGGGAACTGACAGAATTACCAGGGTAAGTGCACCGCGAAACTAATGTGGGAGCGGGCTTGCTCGCGAA
>DATMUG010000333.1:0-7586 GCA_035563915.1 Pseudomonas sp.
CTGCGCAGTCCAGCGGGAGCAAGCTCCCTCGCCACAGGTTGATCAGCCGCGAAACCTCGCACCTATAAAAATTGAGACGCCGTTTAATGACAGCTCCATCCCCTTCCCTATTGCAACGCCTGAAACGCACCAGCCTGGTGACACAGATCATCATCGGCCTGATCGCCGGGATTGCCTTGGCCCTGGTCGCGCCTGACGTGGCGAAATCCACGGCCTTCATCGGCAAGGTCTTCGTTTCCGCCCTCAAGGCCGTCGCGCCGATTCTGGTGTTCGTGCTGGTCATGGCTTCCATCGCCAACCACAAGCACGGTCAGGAAACCCATATACGGCCGATCCTGTTCCTGTATCTGCTGGGTACCTTCGCTGCCGCCGTGGTCGCCGTGGTTGCCAGCATGATGTTCCCGTCAAGCCTGGTGCTGTCGACCCAGGACGTGGCCGTGAGCGCTCCGGGCGGCATTAGCGAAGTGCTGCAAAGCCTGTTGCTCAGCGTGGTCGATAACCCGGTCAGTGCGCTGATGAACGCCAATTTCATCGGCATTCTCTCTTGGGCCATCGGCATGGGCATCGCCATTCGCCACGCTGGCAAAGCCACGCGCGGAGTGCTTGAGGACCTGTCTAACGGCGTGACCCTGATCGTGCGCATGGTGATTCGTTTTGCACCGCTGGGGATTTTTGGCCTGGTGGCCTCTACCCTGGCCACCTCCGGT
Organism: Pseudomonas sp.; assembly: GCA_035563915.1. GTDB lineage: Bacteria > Pseudomonadota > Gammaproteobacteria > Pseudomonadales > Pseudomonadaceae > Aquipseudomonas. The sequence goes on from DATMUG010000333.1 coordinate 708, forward strand.
TTCGGCGCCCTGATCGGCTACGCGCACCTGTTGGCGGTGTTGCTGGGCTGCATGCTGTTCGTGGCACTGGTGATGAACCCCGCCATCGTCTTCTGGAAATTGCGCCGCAACCCGTATCCGCTGGTGTTGATGTGCCTGCGCGAGAGCGGCATCACTGCATTCTTCACCCGCAGTTCGGCGGCGAATATTCCGGTCAACCTTGAACTGAGCAAGCGCCTGGGCCTGCACGAAGACACCTACTCCGTGTCGATCCCGCTCGGTGCCACCATCAACATGGCCGGCGCGGCGATCACCATTACTGTATTGACCCTGGCGGCCGTGCACACACTGGGCATCGCCGTGGACATCCCGACCGCCATTCTGCTGAGCGTGGTCGCGGCGATCTGTGCCTGCGGTGCTTCGGGCGTGGCCGGTGGTTCGTTGCTGCTGATCCCGCTGGCCTGCAGCCTGTTCGGCATCCCCAGCGAAATCGCCATGCAGGTGGTGGCAGTCGGGTTCATCATCGGCGTGCTGCAGGATTCGGCGGAGACCGCGTTGAACTCGTCCACCGACGTGCTGTTCACCGCAGCCGCTTGCCTGGGTGAAGAAGAAAAGACAAAGCAATCGGCCTGACACCACCCCCTGTGGGAGCGGGCTTGCTCGCGAAAGCGGTGTATCAGTCGCCATTAATGTTTAAGCTGATGCCCTCTTCGCGAGCAAGCCCGCTCCCACAGAAAATGGGGCGCAAAATGAAAAATCCCCTGCAACCTGAGGCTGCGGGGGATTTTTTTACCCGGGCGGCTTAGAACGCGCCCATGTAATCACGCTTGCCCACTTCCACACCGTTGTGACGCAACAGCGCGTAAGCGGTGGTGACGTGGAAGAAGAACTGCGGCAGGCCGTAGCTCAGCAGGTAAGCCTGGCCGGAGAAGCGCTTTTCCTTGGGGGTGCCCGGACGGGTCACGATTTCGATGCCTTCCTTGCCGTTGATCTGCTCTGGCTTGAACTCGCCGATGTAGCCCAGCACCTTGGTCAGCAGCGCTTGCAGCTCGGCGAATGTGGTTTCGGTGTCGTCATACTTCGGCACTTCGACTTCAGCCAGACGCGAAGAAACACCTTTGGCGAAGTCCACGGCGATCTGCACCTGACGCACCAGCGGGAACATGTCCGGGTACAGGCGAGCTTGCAGGAAGGCGTTCGGGTCGATGTTTTTGGCCGTTGCGTGGGCTTCGGCCTTTTTCAACACATCGCTCAGGGCAGTGAGCATTTGTTTGAAAACAGGTACCGAAGCGTCGTACAGGGAAATGGTCATGGTGGGTCTCGTCTGGTGACTGGAGGGAAACATTGGCCACCTGTAGGACTGAGCCTGCTCGCTCCTACAGGGGATCGCATAGTCGGCCGATTATAGCCATGCGCGGCCCTCACCAGAGGGGTCTTTTTCAGCTGCCGTACACCTTCGCCGCGGGAACGGTCTGAGCCATCCGTTGTTCCATCGCACCGCCCATCCCCCCTTGCCTGGTCCGAACGCGCGATGTGCAACCGATCAGCGGCACGCATCTCCCATGTGCACAAGAAGCGCCGCACGTCCTGGTTTCAGGTACGGGGTGATCTCCCCGACTTTGCATGCGTCCAGGCCTTGCAGTGACGGGTCGAGGGGTTCCTGCACGAACAGCAACCCTGCCGGACGGGACCCGGCTTGCAGCTGTGCCTGCGTCAAGGGTGCGACCGGTCGCCCCATGTAATAGACCAGACGGATATCCGGCTCGCCGACCGTGTAGGCCTTTTGGCCCGGTTGCGTGTTTGCCAGCGTGGCGACCTGCTCCAGGCCACCCACACGGTGAGACAGCACCCGCGCTTCGACGAACATGTAAAACACCAAGAACCCGGCGAGCATCACGCAAGGCACGACGGCAAGGACCGTGCGCCAGCGCCCCTTCATATCATCGAGCACCGCCGACCAGTGCATGGCCAGCAGTAACGCCATGGACGGGTAAACCGGCAGCAGGTATTTGCCGTGCTTTTCGGTGAACAGGGAAAACACCAGCAGTGGCAGCAGGCTGCAACACAGCAACATGGCGGCCTCGCGGCGCGCGCGGATCATTGCCCAGAACCTGCGCGGCTGCACGAACACGATCAGCCAGAATGGAAAGAAATCACCGGCCAGGTACAACAGATAGGCGTACCAGGCCTCGGCGCCTTGGCCGTCGATCTTTTTCACAATGTCTTCATTGATGATCGATGCCCAGATCCCCCAGCCCTGACTCAACGACACTGCCACGTACCAGGAACTGCCCAGCGCCAGGGCGATCAGCCAGCCCCAACCGTCACATAGATAAGCCTTGGCCCGCGCATCGCGATGGATCAGCGCGTAGACCAGCACCGGCGCGGTCACCCACAGCAGGCAGACCGGGCCTTTGGTCAGCAGTGCGCAGCCCAGCAGCACGTAGCTGAGCCGGCTCCACACCCGCCCGCCCTCCTGGAAAATGAAACGCCAGGCCGCCAGCAGCGCACCGAAACACAGCAGGGTCAGCAGCATTTCGATTTCCGAACGGCGGGCGAACAGACTGAACGCGCCGTTGGCCGCCAGAAACACCACCGCGAACAAACCGGCCTGGCGCCCCGCCTGCCTGACACCCCACAGGTAAGTGACGATGCAGCACAAGGCCGCAGCCAACGCCGACGGCAGGCGCATGCTCCACTCGGACAGACTGCCCAGCACGGCGGTCGACACCAGGCCGGCCCAATAAAAGAACGGCGGTTTCGACAGGTACAAATCGCCATTCATGCGGGGCAGCAACCAACTGCCCGCTTCATGCATCTCCCGTACGGTCACCGCACGGCGTGCCTCGTTGACGCTGAGAAACGGCACGCTGCCCAGCCCCCAGAAAAACAGCAAGGCAATGGCCAGGGCGGCGAGCACGGCGACAGTGCGGTTCGACAATTGACTCGGGCTGAACCTCATCAGGGTTTCTCCACATGGGCGATCTGGGTGTTCCTCGATTTACTGAACCGATAGAACAGATTGGGCTCGCTGACGACGTACAGCTCGCCATCGCTGTCCATGGTCATACCTTCGCCCTGGGGCACGGTATGTCTAAGGTCGCCGGCCTCGCGGCGCAGGGAAAGAATGCTGACAAAGTTCCCCTTGTCATCGAGTTCGGTGATGTTCGCGGACTCATCGCTGAGCAACAAAAGGTGGCCGGTCTTCGGATCGTAATAGCCCTCGGACAGGTCCCGGCTGAAGACACTGCGCTCGACCCAGGACGTCAGGTCCTTGATGCGTATCTGCAGCGGGCCACCGATCGAGGCCAGCATGCCCGTGACCGAGTACAACTGGCGCGGATCACGCTCCTTGATGGCGAACACCCGGTCATTGGCGGCGTCATACGCCACGCCCTCAAAGCCTTTGTTGTGCTCGCTGAGGTTGACGCCGATGGCGACAAACTGTGCCTGTTCCACATGGACAGGCCCCGGGGTGTCCGGCAAGGTGATGATGTCCAGCTGTTGCAATCGTTCATCGGCAATCACCACCCGTCCACCGCCGATGTAGGCGATCCCCTCGGTGTCGTCGAAACCCACCAGCGGGTAGCGATGGAGCACATCACCGTCACGACTGATCACCAGGATTTCCATCGGCGCGCCATTGGTAATCCCCAGCAGACGGTCCTTGTCGAAGTCGTAGGCGATGCCCGACAAATTGGCAATGCCTTCAAGGGGCTTGGCCTGGATGGCGGGCTTGTAGTCCGGCAGCCAGATGTTTTTGTCAGGTGCCTGGTTGCCCACCCATTTGTTGTGCAAGTGTCCGTACAGCTGCTTGTGCAGGACAGACCGGGCACCCGTGGCGAACACCATGACCAAGGCAATAACGACAATCAGTAATAGGGCTTTCCTTGCTCTGCTCATGCTTTTTTCCGGTCCCAATCGAAACGATAGACATGGGCTGGCTGGCCTGGATGGCATTGGCCGTTATCGGCATCGGCCCCGACGATGGACCACTCGGCGCGAGAGGTTTCGCCCAGCTCATGGGCGGCCTGGGGGTTGAAGCACTGACCCAGCAGTTCGTCCGGGACCAAGGCATAAGCGTTGGGATTCTCGCGCAACCATTGCGCCGCTTGCTCCACCGTGGAATCGGCCATGCCGAAATGCACGATCGGTTGACGTGCGAACAGCCAGTGGCCTTCGCGCCAGTTGACCAGCACCAGGTCGGCGCCGTGGGTCATGGTCGCCGCCTGCGTCATGATTGCTTCGTGGGGATTGGCGCCGTCACTGACCGGCTCGATGAAGCCACGGGCGAACCACAGCACGAACCAGCCTGCCACCAGGGCCGGAAAAACTCGGCGCAGGCGCGGGCGTTGCCTGAACCAGCGCCGCAACAACCAAGGGATCAGCGGCGCGGCCGCCAGCACCAGCCCCGGCAGCGCCGGGTAGATGTACAACTTGCGTTTGCCGGCACTGATGCAGAAAAACAGCACCACCAAGGCCACCCAGCCGAGCAGCACCAGCACGCGACCGTCACGCTTTTGCAACTGCCGACGCCACGCGGGCACCAGCCAAGGCAGGGCCAGCACCAAAGGCAGCCAGTACTGCGGGATAACGTTGGTAAAGAAGTACCAGAACGGTTCGCGGTGATCCCACGAGGCGGCGTAGCGCCCGGCGGTCTGGCGCAGGAGGATTTCCCGGGCATAGGCGATTTCGTCGGCGCCACCGTTGAGCGCGATGGACAGGGCCAGCGGCAACAGCCAGATCGCAATGCCGGCCAGCATCACCACCAACCCCAGCAGCCATTTGCGCCCCTGGCCCGGCATCGCCACCACGCCCGGCCAGCCCTTGCGCACCGCATAACCATAGGGGATCAGCAGCAGCGCCGGCAGGAAGCCCACGCCCTTGGTGATCACACCGATGCCCATGGGCGCACATCCGATATAGAACCAGCGCCAGGCCGGGCCGAGCAGCAGATGCCGCGCCAGCCCGTACAGGCCAAGGGTGGTGAACAGAATCAAAAAGCTGTCGATCTGCCCGGTGCGCAGGATGCTGTAGGTCTGGTAGGTCGCCAGGTACAACAGCGCGGCGATGCGGCCAATTCGCGGGGTCCACAGGCGACGGCCCAGGTCGTAGACCATCGCCGTGACCGCCGCCGCCGAAAACAGCCCCGGGATGTACAGGGCCAGGTTGGGCTTGCCGGTGAGCCAGGCGAAAAACGCCACTGTCCACATGAAGATCGGTGGCTTGTCACCGTAGATTTCCCCGGCGCGATGGGGAATCAACCAAGAGCCATGGTGCAGCATTTCCAGGGCGACGCCGAGGAAGCGTTCCTCGTCGACGTTCTGTGCCTGGCGCAGTCCCAGGCCGGCACCGACCAACAGCAAGGCGAGCAGCGCCAGGCCCAGGCATTCAATGCCGGGCGATAGTGATCGACGCATGGCCTATTCCTTGAGCTGCTTGCTTTTGGCAATCAATTGCAGGTTGCGCAGGTAGACGATTGAGCCAAAGGCTTGCCCCGCGATGAATACCGGGTCCTCCCGATAGATCGCGTACGCCAGCAGCAAGGTGCTACCGACGATACTCAGGTACCAGAAACTGGTAGGAATCACGCTGCGTTTTTTGTATTCGCTGTACAGCCACTGCAGGACGAAACGCCCGGTAAAGGCGATCTGGCCGACAAATCCGACCATCAGCCACAGGGCTTCACGGGTCATGCTCATCCTTCGATCTCCTGTGCGGTGGTGTTCAGGCGCGTGCGCTTGATCAGCCACCAGACGCCCGCCAGGTCGAGAATGCCCACCAAGGCGCGGTCGAGGTTGCCGTACTTGGAGACCCCGGCGGTGCGCGGCCGGTGGTTGACCGGATGCACGATCATGCGGCCGTTGTGGCGCTGGATCAGCGCGGGTATGAAGCGATGCATGTGGTCGAAGTACGGCAGGCGCAGGAACGCCGCGCGCTCGATCAGCTTCAGGCCGCAGCCGGTGTCGGGGGTGGAATCCTTGAGCAGACGGCTGCGCAGGTTGTTGGCGAAACGCGAAGCCCAGCGCTTGCTGGCGGTATCGCGGCGGTTGACCCGATGCCCGGCAACCAGTTGCACATCGACCATGCCCGCTTCGCCGCGCACCAGCGCCAGCATGCCGGGGATGTCCGCCGGATCGTTCTGGCCGTCGCCGTCGAGGGTCGCCAGCCATTGCCCGCGAGCCTCCTGCGCGGCGTGGTAGAGCGAGGTGCTTTGCCCCAGCGAACGTTCATGACGCAGGATGCGCAAGGTATTGAGGCCGTCGTGCTTGATCTGCCGCAGTTCGTGCAATGTGGCGTCGGTGCTGCCATCGTCGACGACGATGATTTCATAGGACTCATCCGCCAGGGCCAGACGAATTTCCTCGAGCAACGGCTTGAGGTTATTCGCTTCGTTCTTGGCTGGAATCAGTACCGATACAAAAATGTCCTGGCTCAAGGAGTTCTCTCGTTTTCTTGGTTTTTTGTTGTCAGAGGTGAACGCTTCATCGCTGATAAAACTGTCGATACCACTGCACGAACGCAGTCACGCCGGTTTGCAGCGCCACCTGTGGGGAAAAGTCGATCCACTGCGTCAGCGCCGACACATCGGCCCAGGTCCTGACCACATCGCCGGCTTGCATCGGAAGATAGTTGCGCATCGCCTGTCGGTCCAGCGCCGCTTCCAGGCAGTCGACGAAGTCCAGCAGCGCCACGGGCTGGCCGCGGCCGATGTTGAACAGACGGTTTACGCCTTCGGATTCGGTCGGCACTGGAGGGCGCGTGCGCAGACGGGCGATGCTTTCAACGATGTCGTCGATGTAGGTGAAGTCCCGCGCCATCTCGCCCCGGTTATAGACGTCGATGGGCAGGCCCTTGAGGATGGCGTCGGTGAATTTGAACAGCGCCATGTCCGGCCGG
>DATMUG010000334.1:0-4343 GCA_035563915.1 Pseudomonas sp.
CACCGCCAAGGCCGCCGCCGCATTGGCCCGCCGCGCCGCCTCGAACGCCGACAACCCGTGCGCCAGCCCTGCCACAAACACCCCGGCATGGGCATCGCCGGCGCCATTGCTGTCCACCGCCACGACCTTGAAACCCGGCACATGCCGACGCTCGGTGCCCTGACTGATCCAGCACCCTTGCGGCCCGTCCCGCACCACCATCAGGATGTTGGCCGGCAGATGCACGGCCAGTCGATCCAGTGCCTGGGCGATATCCGCTGCCCCAGTAAACCGCAGCGCCTCGACGCTGTTGCTGGTCCATAGATCGATGCGTGGCAACAATACTTTCATCAACGGCGCATCCGGCGAATCCACCAGCGGCCCGGGATCGAACACCACGTTGACCGAGTCCGGTAGCGCCAGCACCCAGTCCACCAGCGCGTGGGCCTTACCGACATGCAGCAAGCTGTAGCCGCTGACGCAAACATAGTCACCCGCCTCGACCGGCACACCGGCAAGGTCCTCGACACTCAATTCGCCTTCGGCACCGATGTAGGACACGAAACTGCGCTCTGCCGAGGCATCGGTGATGGCCACGCATATCCCGGTATCGCGCTCGGCGGGATGGGCGATACCGATGTGAATGCCTTCGGCGCTCATCGCCGCCCGGGCAAGGTCGCCGAAACGCCCGGTACCGTGACGACCGAGGTAGATCACCTGTAACCCATTACGCTGCGCGGCGGCCATCACGTTGAAGCCACCGCCAGCCTCGAAACTGGCCGATTGCGCCAGCACGTCGCCGCCCGCTTGGGGCAATTGATCCACGGCCATGACCAGGTCGATGATGACCTGGCCCGTGTACAGCATTCTAGGCATGAGCATTCTCGACCAGCGCAGCACGACGGTCCTTCGCCCCACCGAGTAAGAAATAAAGTCCACCGGCCACCACGAACGTCACGATCCAGCCGAGGCCGTTGTGCCCCAGCCACGAGTCGGACAGCACGCCCTTGAACCAGACGTTCTCTGCCGTGGTGCCAATGGTGGTGAAGCTCAAACCCAGCACGATCGCCAGTGCCCAGGCACCGAACGCTCGCCATTCGATACCGCCCTGATACCAGTAGGCGCTGTTTGGGCTGACGTCCAGCAGGTCCTTGGGGCTGTAGTAGTGACGGTGAATCAGGTCGACCACGAAGATGCCGACCCACGCGGTGATCGGCACCGCCAGCAGGGAAATGAACGTAATGAACGGACCGTAGAAACTGTCGGCGACCAGCATGAAGTAGATGGAACCGGCGAAGATCGCAACGATGTCCACCACCACCGCGTAGACGCGCTTGACCTTGAGGCCCAGGGTCAGCGTGGTCAGGCCGGCGGAGTACACCGACAGGTTGTTCGACAGCAGCAGGCCGCCGAACGCGGTGATCAGGTACGGCACGGCCATCCAGGTCGGCAGCATGTCGCGGATGGCGATGATCGGATCGGTGGCCTGCGCCAGGTCGTCGTTGCCCACCGACAGCAGACCGCCGAGGGTGATCAACAGCACCAGCGGAATCCCCGCGCCGAACGCCGCCGAAGCCACCAGGCGCGCGGCTTTAACGCTGCGATGCTGATAGCGCGACATGTCCGCGCCTGCGTTGGCCCAACCGATCCCGGTGCCGGCGGCCATGGTGCCGATACCGATGATCATCGCGCTCATCGGCGCTGGCGTGGCGTTGAACACGGCGCTCCAGTCGATGGTGGCGCAGAGGAAACCACCCACCAGGATATTCAGGGCGCCGAAGACATAGGTCGCCCACTTCTGGATCACCAGCAGCGTGGCGTGACCGAGGCCGGACACCGACAGGGTCAGCAAGACGAAAATGGCGATGAAAGTCAGGGTCAGCAGCGGTGCGCTTTTCGCTTCCACCGGCGAGCCGAACAGGATCGAGCACAGCGACAGCAACACAAACGCGGCCGTGGTGGTGTTGACGGTTTCCCAGCCCAGGCGCGACATCAGCGACACCAGGGTCGGGCCGATATTACCGCGCACGCCGAAGATGGCCCGCGACAGGGTCAGGCTCGGCGCACGGCCACGGCGACCGGCGATGGAGATGATCCCGACCACCGCGAAAGAACCGGCGGCGCCGAGAATGGCAACGATGATCGCCTGCCAGATCGCCAGCCCGCGAAAGGCCACGAGGGTGGCGCCCAGCGGCAGGCCGAGGATGGAAATGTTGGCGGCGAACCAGACCCAGAACAGCTGCAACGGATGCCCCGTGCACTCGGCCTCCGGCACCGGTTCGATGCCGCGGGTTTCCAGCTGTCCGGCGCTCTGCCCGGCGTTCGATGAACTCATGAAAATGCTCCTGTTGCCATTTTTGTGGTTGTGGGCAATTAGGGAAATCGACACAACATTGTGGCGAGGGCGCTTGCTCCCGCTGGGCTGCGAAGCGGCCCTGAACCCGCGGACATGATGTGTCGGACCAAATGGATTACAACTGTGCGACTGCTACGCAGTCGAGCGGGAGCAAGCTCCCTCGCCACAAACGCTCTCGGTCAGCGCAAGGCCAACAGTCCTTTGACCAAAGGCTCAAGCTCCAGATCATTGACCGCTTTGACCTTGTCGATCATCGCCGCAGGCCAACTCTCCAGTCCCAGACAAGCCCCGAGCATCGCCCCCAGAATCGCCGCGATGGTATCGGTGTCGCCCCCCAGGCTTGCCGCCATGCACAGCGCCTCGAACGCCGTCATTTCGCCGATGGCCACCTGCTGGGCCAGGGCAAACGAGACCACTACCGACTCTTGCGAAGCCACCGACGTACCGATCACGTCGTACAGCAAATCGGCGAGCGCCGCCTTGTCACTCTCGACGCTGATGGTCCGCGCCCAACTGATGCGCGAAGCGATGCGCCCACCGGCAACCCAGTGGCCATGGCTCTGCGCCTGCTGGGCGATTTGCTGGCCGAGGCTCAGCGCCTGACCCAGCTCCAGGCCATTGATCCCGGCCGAAATCACCGCTGCCACCGCCGCTGCGCTGGAGATGCCCAGCGTGGTGTTGTGGGTGACCTGACAGGCTTGAATCACGGCGTCGAGGAAACGCTCGGGATTGGCCACATCCGCGGCAATCCCCACCGGGGTGATGCGCATCGCCGCGCCATTGGTGGTGCCGTAGCGCCCCGCCTCCTCCGGCGAGTGACCGGCAAGGATCATCTCGATGGCGCGTTTGGTCGAAGGCCCGAGCAGATCCTGCGAACCCTTGGCCTGCATCTGGGCCTCCCATTCGATCAAGCGTTGGGCAAGTTGCGAGGGTTCGATCCGGCCTTTGCCATCGACCAGCAACTGACCCACCAGGATCGCCTGTTCGGTGTCGTCGGTGATCGAGCCCTTGGGCATGTTGGCGGCGATCGGCTGATGGGGACCGGCGTCCTGCAGGTCGACGATTGCACCGAACCGCGCCTTGATGTCCTCACGGCTCAGGGATTGGGTCGGCATGCCCAGCGCATCGCCCAGCGCCAGGCCGTAAAACGCGCCGAGGGCTCGATCAAGCGCCATCATTTCGAGTTTCCAAATTGCAGGTGCATGCGGAAATGCACCGGGTCGAGCAGGCTTTCCACCTGTTCCATGAAGCGGTTTTGCCGGTCGTAGGTGGTGCGCAAGGCCTTGAGGAACACCGTGCCCGCCGGACGCCCCAATAGCTCCGCGTCTTCGGCACTCAGGGGTTCGGCACCGATCCATTGATCGCCGCGTTCACCGATGTACCCGTAGGCAGCCAGGGTGATGGTCAGGGAGTTGTCGATCAAACCGACCCGCGGCAGGCTTTCCAGGCCTCCCGTGGCGGGCATCAATGAGCGTTCGAGGGAAACCAGTGTGCCGTCGTTGGAGCGGCGGCGACGGTCGAGGGTGATGAATTGGTCGGTGCCGAAACGCGACAGCAGGTCCGGACGCGTCACCGCCTCCAGCCGCAGCACCTCGGTATTGACCAGCGCGCCGCTGTCGGCCAGGGCCTGGGCCCAGCCATTGCGCTGATCGAGTACCACACCGTCGAAGGTGACGATGGACCCCACCCCGCTTTGCGTCGCGATGTAGTTGCGCCGTTTCAATTCGGCCAGGGCTTCACGCAAAGTACCTCGGCTGACTTTGAATTCCTGAGCCAACTGATGCTCGCCGGGCAGATGAAAGCCGTCCTCCATGAGACCGCTTTCAATGCGCCGGATGAGCTCGTCGACCACCCGTTGTTTCTTGTCAAATCGAACCTGTCTAATCATGTACAAATTGAACCTGAAACCCTTTGTTACGAGCAAGGGATATTTAAGGGAGATGACGGAAGGGATGAAGCTAATCGTGACTACAACAAGGACTAATGTGGGAGCGGGCTTGCTCGCGAA
>DATMUG010000335.1:0-11816 GCA_035563915.1 Pseudomonas sp.
ACGACCACGCAGCAAGCCGGTGCCCAACAGCCCGAGCCAAAAGAAGCCAGTGACAGCCGCAAGGCTGACAGCGAAGACTGAAACACCCGCCGTACAGACCGTGTGGAAAGCGCTAACATGCGCTTTCCACACTGCCTGAACCGAGCCCTCCCCCATGACCGATGAATTCAGCCAAGAACAGGCCAGCGTCTTGATCGGCACCGCCGAGAAGATGATCGAGATCTGGAATCGCCTCTCTCCCGAGAAACAGGCGGCGTTACTGGCCCGCTTCGGCAGCGAAGAAAATGCCTTGGCCGCCCTCGTCACCACGCAACTGGTGGCGCCCGAAAAGCCCTGAACCCTCCGCTTGGCAAATAGTTTTACTTTTTCACCATCCACGAGCCCCTGCGCCGTTATCATAAGCAGCCTATCTAATCCTGCTTTATCGTGGACCTTTCCCCATGTCTGAAAACCAGCGCCCCTTGGCGGTCACGCTGCAAGTTGTGTCCATCGTCCTGTTTACCTTTATCGGCTACCTGAACATCGGCATTCCACTGGCGGTCTTGCCCGGTTACGTCCACAGCGATCTGGGCTTCGGCGCGGTGATTGCGGGACTGGTGATCAGCGTGCAGTACCTCGCCACCCTGCTCAGCCGTCCCTACGCGGGGAAGATCATCGACAACAAAGGCAGCAAGCTGGCGGTGATGTACGGCCTGGCCGGCTGCGGCCTTAGCGGCGTGTTCATGTTGATTTCGGCCTGGACCCAAAGCCTGCCGATGCTGAGTCTGGCCAGCCTGTTCATCGGTCGGCTGGTCCTGGGCAGCGCGGAAAGCCTGGTGGGTTCCGGCTCGATTGGCTGGGGCATCGGCCGGGTCGGCGCGGCAAACACCGCCAAAGTCATTTCCTGGAACGGCATCGCCAGTTACGGCGCCCTGGCGGTCGGCGCACCGCTGGGGGTGTGGCTGGTCGGGCAACTGGGCTTGTGGAGCATGGGTGTGAGTATTGTGCTGCTGGCGCTGCTGGGCCTGCTGTTGGCCTGGCCGAAAACCGCAGCACCCATCGTCGCCGGTGAACGCCTGCCGTTCATTCACGTACTCGGACGCGTGCTGCCCCACGGCTGTGGCCTCGCGCTGGGCTCCATCGGTTTTGGCACCATCGCCACATTCATCACCCTCTACTACACCACGCAGCACTGGGATAACGCGGTGTTGTGCCTGAGCCTGTTCGGCGCCAGCTTCATCGGTGCGCGGCTGTTGTTCGGCAACCTGATCAATCGCCTGGGGGGCTTTCGCGTGGCGATTGCCTGTCTGTCGGTGGAAACCCTGGGCTTGTTGCTGCTGTGGCTGGCACCGGACGCGCATTGGGCGCTGGCGGGGGCGGCACTGAGCGGCTTTGGTTTCTCGCTGGTGTTTCCGGCATTGGGGGTTGAAGCGGTCAATTTGGTGCCCGCCTCCAGCCGTGGCGCGGCGGTCGGGGCCTACTCGCTGTTCATCGACTTGTCGCTGGGGATCACCGGACCACTGGCGGGAGCTGTGGCTGCGGGGTTCGGGTTTGCCTCGATCTTCCTGTTCGCCGCGCTGGCGGCCATCAGCAGCTTGATACTTTGCCTCTACCTGTACCGGCAGGCGCCGAAGAACCGCCAGGCGCGGAACGCGCGTTAGAAATCCACCTTGCCACGCCCGGCCTTGATGTTGCCGCGCTTGCTTTTGGCTTCAAGCCGGCGCGTCTTCGAGCCGAGGGTTGGCTTGGTCGGGCGGCGTTTCTTTTCGACCTTGGTGGCGCTGAGGATCAGTTCGGTCAGGCGCAGCAGCGCATCAGCGCGGTTCTGCTCCTGGGTGCGGTACTGCTGGGCCTTGATGATCAACACGCCATCGCTGGTGATGCGACTGTCGCGCAGCGCCAGCAACCGCTCCTTGTAGAACTCGGGCAAGGATGAGGCCGGTATGTCGAAGCGCAGGTGCACGGCGCTGGAGACCTTGTTGACGTTCTGCCCGCCCGCACCTTGGGCACGAATGGCGGTCAACTCGATCTCGGCATCCGGCAGATGCACGTTGTTGGAAATCACCAGCATGGACAGTCACTACCTGTGCGCTATGCGCCATCTAAACAAAAATGCCCGTATCTGGCGATACGGGCATTTTTTTGGCCAGGGCGTTTATTCGGCCGCTGGCGCCTGCGGCTTGCGGCGCTTGAGCGGCGCCATGCCGTCCTTGCTGACCAGCGACGGGGCATCGGCCTTCGGACGGTTGGCCGACTTGCGCTTGGTCGGGGTCTTGGCGGCGACTTTTTTCTTGTCACCCTTGGCGTCGGTCTTTTTCTTCTTGGTGCCGGCGGCTTTGCCCGAGGCCTTGACCTTTTTCGGTCCGCCGTAGGTGCCTTTGACTTCCTTGATGGTGCGGCGCTCGAAGCTCTGCTTGAGGTAGCGCTCGATGCTCGACATCAGGTTCCAGTCGCCGTGGCAGATCAGCGAGATGGCCAGGCCATCGTTGCCGGCGCGACCGGTACGACCGATACGGTGTACGTATTCGTCACCGCTGCGTGGCATGTCGAAGTTGATCACCAGGTCCAGACCGTCGACGTCCAGGCCGCGAGCGGCAACGTCGGTGGCCACCAGGATCTTCACCCCGCCCTGCTTCAGACGGTCGATCGCCAGCTTGCGGTCTTTCTGGTCCTTGTCGCCGTGGAGCACGAACGCCTTGTATTCCTGCGCCACCAGACGGCCGTAGATACGGTCAGCCATGGCCCGGGTGTTGGTGAAGACGATGGCTTTCTGGTAGGTCTCGTTGGCCAGCAGCCAATTGACGATCTGTTCTTTGTGCTGGTTATGGTCAGCGGTGATGATTTGCTGACGCGTCGTTTCGTTCAGCTGGCTGACCGCGTTGAGTTGCAGGTGCTCAGGGTTGTTCAGGACCTTGGCGACCATTTCGCGCAGCCCCGAACCACCGGTGGTGGCGGAAAACAGCATGGTCTGCTGGCGGTTCGGGCATTCGTCCACCAGACGCTGCACGTCATCGGCGAAACCCATGTCGAGCATGCGGTCGGCTTCGTCGAGCACCAGGACTTCGACTTCTTTCAAATCGAGATTGCCGGCGTTCAGTTGTTCGATCATCCGGCCCGGCGTGCCGATCAGGATGTCCGGCACCTTGCGCAGCATGGCGGCCTGGACCTTGAAGTCTTCACCGCCGGTGATCAGGCCGGACTTTACGAAGGTGAACTGCGAAAAGCGCTCAACTTCCTTCAGGGTCTGCTGAGCCAGTTCGCGGGTCGGCAGCAGGATCAGGGTCTTGATGCTGACGCGAACTTTCGCAGGACCAATGAGACGGTTGAGGATCGGCAAGACGAAGGCCGCGGTTTTACCGCTACCGGTTTGCGCTGTCACCCGCAGGTCACGCCCCTGGAGCGCCAGCGGAATGGCCGCTGCTTGCACAGGCGTCGGCTCGACAAATTTCAGTTCGGCCACGGCTTTGAGCAGGCGTTCGTGCAGGGCGAATTCGGAAAACACGGGTGCTACCTCGAAGAAATGCAAAAAATCAGCTGCATAGGGTAACGGTTTCGAGCGCGAAGGCCGAGTTTCTTTATGCAATCGGCAGCAAACAGTGGCTTTTTTGTTGCCTGATTTGTCATCGAACGTAATACAAAGTGTCTTAAATGCTCTAATCGCCCGTCGCGTCTTACAGAAGAACCGTTTTTACCCATGGATATCAAACAGCTCTGGCTCAACATCCAAGACCTTTGGGGCACCCTCGAACAGCATCCGCTCCTGCAAGCCAGCCTGGCTTTGGTCGTGCTGCTGATCATCGCGCTGATGCTCGGACGAGTGGCACGCTACCTGATCCTGCACGCCAGTCGAATGCTCGGACGCCAGCCGGCACTGCACTGGGTCAACGACTTTCGCCACAACAAGGTGTTTCAGCGCCTGGCACAAATGACGCCTTCGCTGGTGATTCAGTTCGGCCTTCATCTGGTGCCGGAACTGAGTAAAACCGCGTTGAATTTTCTCGGTAACGTCGCGCTGGCGTTCACCATCCTGTTCCTGGTGCTGGCAATCAGCGCCCTGCTCAATGCCTTGCTCGATATCTACGCCCGCACCGAACACGCTCGCACCCGCTCGATCAAAGGCTATGTGCAACTGGCGAAAATGGTCTTGTACGTGTTTGGCGCGATCATCATTGTCGCCACCTTGATCGACCGCTCGCCCTTGTTGTTGCTGTCGGGGCTTGGCGCCATGTCGGCGGTGATCCTGTTGGTCTACAAGGACACGCTGCTGTCGTTCGTCGCCAGCGTACAGTTGACCAGCAATGACATGCTGCGGGTCGGTGACTGGATCGAGATGCCTCAGGTGGGCGCCGATGGCGATGTGGTGGACATCACGCTGCATACGGTGAAGGTGCAGAATTTTGATAAAACCATCGTTTCCATTCCGACCTGGCGCCTGATGTCCGAGTCGTTCAAAAACTGGCGCGGCATGCAGCAGTCCGGTGGTCGACGGATCAAGCGCAGCCTGTTCATAGACGCCAGCGGCGTGCGCTTCATCCGCGATGACGAAGAGCAGAAACTGTCCCAGGTTCGTTTGCTGACCGACTACATCAGCCGCAAACAGGCCGAGCTCAGGGCCTGGAACGAAGCCCAGGGCAATGTCGCGGCCATGTCGGCCAACCGCCGGCGCATGACCAATATCGGGACATTCCGTGCCTATGCGCTGGCGTATCTGAAGAGCCACCCGGAGGTTCAGCCGGACATGACCTGCATGGTCCGGCAGATGCAGACCACCGCCCAGGGCATCCCGCTGGAAATCTACTGCTTCACCCGCACCACGGCATGGGCCGATTACGAGCGGATTCAGGGGGATATTTTCGATTACCTGCTGGCGGTGTTGCCGGAGTTTGGCTTGAGCCTTTATCAGCAGCCCAGTGGGACGGATCTAAGGGCCGGGTTGCTGCCGGCGGTGCTGGGGGCGAGCCATATCCCCGAGCCTGAAAAACACATTATGTAACCCCACAATCCCCTTGTGGGAGCGGGCTTGCTCGCGAATGCGGTGTGTCATTTAGCATTGAAGTTGACTGACACTCCCTCTTCGCGAGCAAGCCCGCTCCCACAGGGTCAGATGACAACCAGGGATTTGCGAATACCCAACCGACTGACCCACACTGCCAGCAGAATCACCGACCCGCCCAGCAACAACCGCCCCAATTCCTCGTGCTGATTCCAGATCAGCAGATTGATCAGCAACCCTACCGGCACATGGAGGTTGTTCATCACCGCCAGCGTCCCGCCGTTGACCAGGCAGGCACCTTTGTTCCACCAGTAGAGTCCCAACGCGGTCGAGACCAGACCGAGGAACAACAGCACGCCCCATTGCAACGGTGCTTCAGGCAGGAAGTTCTGTTTGCCGAACAACAGGAATGCCGGCAAGGCCACCGCCAGCGCGCCCAAATAGAAATAGCCGAAGCGCCGATAATGCGGCAGGTCGCTCGGATGCCGCGCCACCAGATGCTTGTAAAGCACCTGCCCGGCCGCATAGGTGAAGTTGGCCAGCTGCAACAGCAAAAAGCCCATGAAGAAATCCGGATTGATGCGGTCGTAGCGAATCACAGCCGCCCCCGCCACCGCCACCAGCGCCGCGATCAAGGCCCAGGGATTGAAGCGTCGATTCAGCGCATCTTCGATCAGGGTCACGTGCAACGGCGTCAGAATGGTGAACAGCAACACTTCCGGCACTGTCAGCACGCGAAAACTCAGGTACAGGCAGACGTAGGTCACGCCGAACTGCAACGCGCCGATCAGCAGCATGCCGCGCATGAAGGCCGGTTCCACCGAGCGCCAACGCGTCAACGGAATGAACACCAGCCCCGCCAGCAGCACGCGTACCAGCACCGCGAAGTAACTGTCGACATGACCGGCCAGGTACTCGCCGATCAAACTGAAGGAAAACGCCTGGATCAGCGTGACAAAAAGTAGATAGCCCATGCTCGCCTCGTTTTGGATGGCGGCGACGATAGCGGGTTTCGCCGATGATCGCTAACTGTCAAACAACACAAAACCCTTTAGGAGCAACTGTCTTTTTGGCGAGGGAGCTTGCTCCCGCTCGGCTGCGCAGCAGTCGCAATTCCATCCAACGCGGTATCCCTGCCCAAACCGCATCGACTGAAATAGGGGCCGCTTCGCAGCCCAGCGCGAGCAAGCTCGCTCGCCACAGCAGTCCGATCCCACAGGATTGTGTACATGGTTGAAAAACCGCAGGCAAAAAAAAGCCCGATCTCGCTAAAGCGTTCAATCGGGCCAGGGCACTCAGGAGCAATAAGTGCAAGGGGAGATTCGATGCGCGTACAGGCTTGAAGGGTTGCGCCAGGTCACTAGACCATCCGGTGATTATCTGGCGATTAACAGTCAGGCCACTTGGGAAAGCCGGGCGTTCGCCTGGTTCAAACCTTTCTCCTGGAAGTCACCGCCCAGGTTCATGCCCTCGGCGTGGATGAACGTCACGTCGTGGATGCCGATAAAGCCCATGACCTGACGCAGGTAAGGTTCCTGGTGGTCCGCGGTGCTGCCAGCATAGATTCCGCCGCGAGCGGTCAGGACGTAGGCACGCTTGCCGCTGAGCAAACCCTGGGGACCGGTTTCGGTGTACTTGAACGTCACACCGGCGCGCAGCACATGATCGAGCCAGGCCTTGAGGGTGCTCGGAATGGCGAAGTTGTACATCGGCGCGGCCATCACCAGCACATCGGCCGCCAGCAGTTCGTCGGTCAACTGATTGGAGCGTTCCAGGGAAAGTTGTTCGATGTCACTGCGCTGATCGGCAGCCTTCATCCAGCCGCCCAGCAGGTTGATGTCCAGGTGTGGCACCGGGTCGAGGGCCAGGTCACGAACGGTGATCTCGTCCTTCGGATGCGCGGCTTTCCACTGGGTGATGAAGGTTTGGGTCAGTTGACGGGAAATCGAGTCTTGCTGACGGGCGCTGCTTTCGATGATCAGAACGCGTGACATGGGTTGTAGGCTCCATCTGAGAATGTTGTAAGTCGATGGAGTGAAGGTTATACAGCGTCATATCGATAAAAAAGCGCAAATAACTGCTATAACCGATCAAGAAATTCGTTTATAAGCGGAGCATGGCTGGCGAGCCTGCCCCGCTGAATGTCATTGCGGCTTGCAGGTCATGCTGATGTACAGCTTGACGATCTTGCGATTGAACTTGGCGGAAAGGTCAGCGCTTTTACCGGCAGCCAGATTGACCCGGCGGGTCTTTGGCGATTCAGGACCATTGCGAAACACCACAGCGCACTCGGCGGCGACGTCGCCATAGTTGTTCACCGTGATGGAGCCCATGTCGTAATCGGTAGCGTAGGTGGTGTAGTCGATCTTCAGGCCATTGAGTTCTTTTTGTACATCGATCGGGTAGGCAAAGGCAGTCAGCGGCAACATCGTCAGTAACATCAAACAGATTTTTTTCATGCAGCAGTCTCCAATAAGAACTGCGCAGCTTAGGACAACAGGAGCCCATCATGAAAGCGCCCCGCGTGACCCTTGATCAATGGCGAACGCTTCAGGCCGTGGTCGACCACGGTGGTTTCGCCCAGGCCGCGGAGGCGCTGCACCGCTCGCAATCCTCGGTCAGCTACACCGTGGCACGCATGCAGGATCAGCTCGGCGTACCGTTGCTGCGCATCGACGGGCGCAAGGCCGTGCTGACCGAAGCCGGTGGCGTGTTGTTGCGTCGCTCACGGCAACTGGTCAAGCAAGCCAGTCAACTGGAAGACCTGGCTCACCACATGGAGCAAGGCTGGGAAGCCGAAGTTCGGCTGGTGGTGGACGCGGCTTACCCCAGCGCCCGCCTCGTCCGCGCCCTGACCGCCTTCATGCCGCAGAGCCGCGGCTGCCGCGTGCGGTTGCGCGAAGAGGTGTTGTCGGGCGTTGAGGAAGTCTTGCTCGAAGGCGTGGCCGATCTGGCCATCAGCGGTTTCAGCATTCCCGGCTACCTGGGCGCGGAATTGAGCGACGTCGAGTTCGTCGCGGTGGCCCACCCGGAACACCCGCTGCACCGACTCAATCGCGAGCTCAATTTCCAGGACCTGGAAAGCCAGCTGCAGGTGGTCATCCGCGACTCCGGTCGCCAGCAACCCCGGGACGTCGGCTGGCTTGGTGCCGAACAACGCTGGACCGTCGGCAGCCTGGCCACCGCCGCGACTTTCGTCGGCAGCGGCCTGGGCTTCGCCTGGCTGCCAAGGCACATGATTGAACGAGAACTCAAGGAAGGCTCGCTCAAGCTGCTACCGTTGGATCAGGGCGGCAGCCGTAATCCGAGCTTTTACCTGTACTCGAACAAAGACAAACCCCTGGGACCTGCCACGCAGATCCTGATCGAACTGCTGCGGACCTTCGACACCGCGCCACTGGACGCACCATTCGCCGCCCCTGAACAAGCCTGACACGGAGTGTATGCATGGCCTATTTCGAACACGAAGGTTGCAACCTGCACTATGAGGAATACGGCCACGGCACGCCGCTGCTACTGGTCCACGGCCTGGGGTCCAGCACCCTGGACTGGGAAAAACAGATCCCCGCGCTGGCCGCGCGGTACCGGGTGATCGTCCCCGATGTGCGCGGTCACGGGCGCTCCGACAAACCCCGCGAGCGCTACAGCATCGCCGGGTTCAGCGCCGATCTGGTGGCACTGATCGAGCACCTGAACCTCGGTCCGGTCCATTACGTGGGCCTGTCCATGGGCGGCATGATCGGCTTCCAATTGGGCGTGGATCAGCCGCAATTGCTCAAAAGTCTGTGCATCGTCAACAGCGCACCCGAGGTCAAGCTGCGCAGCCGCGACGATTACTGGCAGTGGTTCAAGCGCTGGAGCCTGATGCGTGTTCTGAGTCTGCGCACCATCGGCAAGGCCCTGGGCGGCAAACTCTTTCCCAAACCCGAGCAGGCGGATCTGCGCGAAAAAATGGCCGAACGCTGGGCAAAGAACGACAAACATGCTTATCTCGCCAGCTTCGATGCCATCGTTGGCTGGGGGGTTCAGGAACGACTTTCGCGAGTGTCCTGTCCAACCCTCATCGTCAGCGCCGACCATGACTACACACCGGTCTCGCTGAAAGAACATTACGTAAAGCTGCTGCCCGATGCACGGCTGGTAGTGATCGCCGACTCGCGTCACGCCACCCCGTTGGACCAGCCCGAACGCTTCAACCAGACACTGTTGGATTTCCTCACCGCAGTCGACACCACCCCACTCAGGATCACTGAACCATGCTGAAAAAAATCGCCCTCGCCGCTGGCTCCGTACTCTTTGCCGCCAACCTGATGGCGGCAACGCCTGCCAAGGCGCCGCATGTATTGCTGGAAACCACCAACGGCCAGATCGAAATCGAACTGGACCCGGTCAAGGCCCCGATCAGTACCAAGAACTTCCTTGATTACGTGGACAGCGGCTTCTACAACAACACCATTTTCCACCGCGTGATTCCGGGTTTCATGGTCCAGGGTGGCGGTTTCACCCAGGCCATGCAGCAAAAGGACACCAAGGCCCCGATCAAGAACGAGCACAGCAATGGCCTGGTCAACGTGCGTGGCACCTTGTCGATGGCCCGCACCTCGGTGCCGGATTCGGCCACCAGTCAGTTCTTCATCAACGTCAAGGACAACGACTTCCTCGACCAGGGTGACGGCTACGCGGTGTTCGGCAAAGTGGTCAAAGGCATGGACGTTGTCGACATCATCGTCAATTCGCCAACCACCGTGCGCAATGGCATGAAGGATGTGCCGGCCGACCCGGTGTTCATCAAGTCGGCCAAGCGTATCGACTGAGACTAAGCTGGACAGGGATGTCCGAGCCGTTGCCGGTTTTGCCGGCAACGCTCAATTTGTTTAAAGGAGTGCCCGTTCGCGGGTGGAAAACCGATGCTTTATCGTCGTTTTGAAAAACTGATCGACATCTTCCGCGACGCCCCGACAGCCGCGCCGCCGAATCGGGTCTGGCCTTTCTATACCTATTACCTCAAGCAGGTCTGGCCCAGCTTCGCCGCCCTGCTGGTGGTCGGCCTGTTTGCCGCATTGGTCGAGGTGGCGCTGTTCAGTTACCTGAGCCGCATCATCGACCTCGCCCAAGGCACACCCAACGCCGACTTTTTCAAGGAACACGGCCTCGAACTGACCTGGATGGTGGTGGTTGCACTGATCCTGCGTCCGGTGTTCGTCGGCCTGCATGACCTGCTGGTGCACCAGACCCTCAGCCCCAGCATGACCAGCATGATCCTGTGGCAAAACCACAGTTACGTGCTCAAGCAGAGCCTGAATTTCTTCCAGAACGATTTCGCCGGGCGTATCGCCCAACGCATCATGCAAACCGGCAACTCCCTGCGCGACTCAGCCGTGCAGGCGGTCGATGCGCTGTGGCACGTGTTGATCTACGCCATCAGCTCGCTGGTGCTGTTCGCCGAAGCCGACTGGCGCCTGATGATCCCGCTGCTGACCTGGATTGGCGCCTTCATCGCTTCGCTTTACTACTTCGTGCCACGGGTCAAGGACCGTTCGGTGAGGTCCTCCGACGCACGCTCCAAACTCATGGGTCGGATCGTCGACGGCTACACCAACATCACCACGCTGAAGCTGTTTGCCCACACTCACTACGAGCAGCAGTACGCTCGCGAAGCCATCAAGGAACAAACCGAAAAAGCCCAGATGGCCGGCCGTGTGGTCACCAGCATGGACGTGGTCATCACCAGCCTGAACGGCCTGTTGATCGTCTGCACCACCGGCCTGGCGCTGTGGCTGTGGACGCAGTCGCTGATCAGCGTGGGGGCGATTGCCCTGGCCACCGGGCTGGTCATACGCATCGTCAACATGTCCGGCTGGATCATGTGGGTGGTCACCGGCATCTTCGAAAACATCGGCATGGTGCAGGACGGCCTGCAGACCATCTCGCAACCGGTCAGCGTCACTGACAGCGACCAGGCCAAGCCGCTGGCCGTGGGCCGCGGCGAAGTGCGTTTTGAACAGGTGGACTTCCACTACGGCAAGCACAGCGGGGTCATCGGCGACCTCAACCTGACCATCAGGCCGGGCGAAAAAATCGGTCTGATCGGCCCGTCCGGCGCCGGCAAATCGACCCTGGTGAACCTGCTGCTGCGACTCTATGATGTGGAAAGCGGGCGCATCCTCATCGACGGCCAGAACATTGCCGACGTCAGTCAGGAAAGCCTGCGCGAACGCATCGGCATGATCACCCAGGACACCTCGCTGCTGCATCGCTCGATCCGCGACAACCTGCTTTACGGCAAACCCGACGCCACCGAAGCCGAACTCTGGGAGGCCGTGCACAAAGCCCGGGCCGATGGCTTTATTTCTACTCTGTCGGACGCCGAGGGCCGAATCGGCTTTGATGCCCATGTCGGTGAGCGCGGCGTCAAGCTCTCTGGTGGTCAACGCCAGCGGATCGCCATTGCCCGAGTGCTGCTCAAGGACGCGCCGATCCTGATCATGGACGAAGCCACGTCTGCGCTGGATTCGGAAGTCGAAGCGGCGATCCAGGAAAGCCTGGAAACCTTGATGCAGGGCAAGACCGTGATCGCCATCGCCCACCGGCTTTCGACCATCGCCCGGATGGATAGGCTGGTGGTGCTGGAAAACGGCAAGATCGCGGAAACCGGCAGCCATGCCGAATTGCTGGAGCTGGGTGGTTTGTATGCGCGGTTGTGGCAGCATCAGACGGGTGGGTTCGTGGGGATCGACTGATTGTTGTGTCAACCACAATCCACTGTGGGAGCGGGCTTGCTCGCGAAAGCGTCGTATCAGTCGACACAATGGTTGCCTGACAGTCCGCCTTCGCGAGCAAGCCC
>DATMUG010000336.1:0-5341 GCA_035563915.1 Pseudomonas sp.
GCTCTAGATAAATTGCGTGAGAAATTTGCAGGCATTGCTGAAACTTAGTTCAGCGCAAATATCTCTTACGTGTAGGCAAGTTCTGATAGACTTGCCGCCGAGTTGTCCCCCGGTTTGCGGGACTGCTTCACAATCACCAGATGGGGATTTAACGGATGAAACTGAAAAACACCTTGGGCTTGGCCATTGGTTCTCTTATTGCCGCCACTTCGATCGGCGCTCTGGCACAGGGCCAAGGCGCAGTTGAAATCGAAGGCTTCGCAAAGAAAGAACAGTTCGACAGCGCTCGTAACTTCAAGAACAACGGCAACCTGTTCGGCGGTTCCGTTGGTTACTTCCTGACCGACGACGTTGAACTGCGTCTGGGCTACGACGAAGTTCACAACGTCCGTTCCGACGACGGTCGTAACATCAAGGGCGCTAACACCGCTCTGGACGCTCTGTACCACTTCAACAACCCAGGCGACATGGTCCGTCCATACGTATCGGCTGGTTTCTCCGATCAGAGCATCGGTCAGAACGGCAAGGGCGGTCGTGACCGCTCCACCTTCGCCAACGTTGGCGGCGGTGCCAAGCTGTACTTCACCGAGAACTTCTACGCCCGTGCTGGCGTTGAAGCTCAGTACAACATCGACAAGGGCGACACCGAGTGGGCTCCTAGCGTCGGTATCGGTGTGAACTTCGGTGGCGGCTCCAAGCCAGCTGCTGCTCCAGTTCCAGCACCTGAAGTCTGCTCCGACAGCGACAACGATGGCGTTTGCGACAACGTTGACAAGTGCCCGGACACCCCAGCCAACGTAACCGTTGACGCTGATGGCTGCCCAGCAGTTGCTGAAGTTGTACGTGTAGAGCTGGACGTGAAATTCGACTTCGACAAGTCGGTCGTCAAGCCAAACAGCTACGGCGATATCAAGAACCTGGCTGACTTCATGAAGCAATACCCATCCACCACCACTACTGTTGAAGGTCACACTGACAACGTCGGTCCTGACGCTTACAACCAGAAACTGTCTGAGCGTCGTGCAAACGCCGTTAAGCAAGTTCTGACCAACCAGTACGGTGTTGAATCGTCCCGCGTTCAGTCTGTTGGCTACGGCGAATCCCGCCCAGTTGCTGACAACAAAACTGACGCTGGCCGTGCAGTTAACCGTCGCGTAGAAGCGCAGGTTGAAGCTCAAGCTAAGTAATTAGCTCGCCGCTGTGAGAAAAGCCCGGCTCAGGCCGGGCTTTTCTTTGTCTGCGATTTGGTGCGGTAACTGAAAAGATCGCAGCCTTGTGCAGGCCCTACAGGTACGCGGTCTCCTGCAGACGCTGCCGAGTGAAACGAGGCTGCGATCTTTGGTTCTTTTCACTAGCCGCCACTTCACCAATCACCAAAATGGCTGGGCTTTTCAGTTCAAAAGCGCAGGCATCTTCCTCCATCGCAGCCAGATTGCTGCGACACTCCCGCTGATGTGGCAACGAAGCGTTCTCTATCATCGCCACCGGCGTGTCCTCGGCCATCCCCCCATTGAGCAGTTGTTCACGGATTTCCCCGAGTTTGGCCACCCCCATGTAGATCACCAGCGTCGTACCGCCCTGAGCCAGTGCCTGCCAATTCAGACTGCTGCCGTCCTGGGTATGGGCAGTCACCAGAGTCACGCCGCGCGCCACGCCGCGCAATGTCAGCGGGATGTCGCATTGCGTGGCACCGGCAAGCCCGGCCGTAATGCCGTTGACCAGTTCCACCTGTACCCCGCGTTCACGCAACCACTGCGCTTCCTCGCCACCGCGCCCGAAAATACAGGGATCACCCCCCTTGAGCCGCACCACGCATTTGCCTTGACGCGCGTAACGCAGCATCAGCCGATGAATGAATGCCTGCGGCGTCGAGCGGCAGCCACCGCGTTTGCCCACGGGAATGATCCGCGCATTGCCACAGTGCTCAAGGATGGCGTCATTCACCAGATCATCAATCAGCACGACATCCGCTTCTCCCATCGCCCGAACGGCTTTGAGCGTCAGCAATTCCGGGTCACCAGGGCCTGCACCCACCAGCCAGACTTTTGCGTTCATCGTGTTGTCCTCATTTGGAAGTTCCTCAGCATCATCACGAACCGCGTCAGCCATGAAACAGCGCAAACAGCAGTCCCAGATTGATCAATAACGACCCCAATGCCAGCGCGCGCCATACCTTTAACGGCTCACGCTCCAGCAAGGGCCTGGGACGCACGCTCAAGCTGCGGCGTTCCCCCTGTTCCATCAACAGCAACCATTCTTCCGCCGTTTCAAAGCGCTGAGCCGGATCCGCCGCGACCGCGCGTTCCAGACACTGCGTGAGCCATTCCGGTAGATCCGGGCGATAACGACCGGGGTTGACCGGCACCCCGAA
Organism: Pseudomonas sp.; assembly: GCA_035563915.1. GTDB lineage: Bacteria > Pseudomonadota > Gammaproteobacteria > Pseudomonadales > Pseudomonadaceae > Aquipseudomonas. The sequence continues at coordinate 2,372 of DATMUG010000336.1, forward strand.
ACGCGGGCGCTGGAAGGCTTCAATCTCGCCATAGGGGTAATGCCCGGTGATCAGGTAATACAAGGTCACTCCGACCGCATACAGGTCCTGTGGCGGCGTCGGCCTTTCCCCGCGAAACGCTTCCGGCGCTATGTAACTGGGGGTTCCGGGCAGGTTCGAAGGCTGGTCTTCGGACAGGCCGGCGCACCAGGCCAGGCCGAAATCCAGCAGGCGCAACTCGCCGTCGTCTCCCAGCAACAGGTTTTCCGGCTTGATGTCACGATGCAGGATCTGCCGTCGATGGAGCAGGCCGACCGCTTTGAGCAGGCGTTCGGCCAGGTCTCTCCACTGGGCCAGCGGCAACGGCCCGATCCGGGTGAACAGTTGCGCCAGGGTCGAACCCGCGTATTCGCGCATCACGTAGTACAAGTGCTGACGCTGGCTGGCGGCATGGACTTCAGGAAAGTGCCGCCCGGCGACCCGCTTGAGAAACCATTCTTCCGACAGCAACGCTTGCCCGGCCAAGTGATCGTCCCGCAACGCGCCGGGCAGGGTTTTCAGCAGCCAGGGTTGCTGTTGGGCGTCACGCACCCGATACAGCAGCGACTGCTGACTCTGGCCAAGAATGGTTTCCACTTGCCAGCCTTCGAAGTCCTGTCCCGGTTTCAGTGCCGGCGGCAGCGGCCATTGCTGCAAATGAATCAGCGCATCGCCGATGCTGGTTTCCCCCAAGGCATCGATCCGCACCAGCAGGGCGCTGGCATTGTCCTGACTGCCGGCCAGGTGCGCGGCATTGACCAGGGTCTGCGCCGCGCTGTCGAGATCCGGCTGATCGCGCAGAATCGCCGCAATCGCGGTATCGCCCAGCACGGCCCAAACGCCGTCGCTGAGCAGCACAAAACTTTCATCGACACGCAGTTCACCGTCGAGAAAATCCAATACCAGATGCTGATCGAGCCCCAGTGCGCGCTTGAGCACATGCTGCATGCCCGCTTGATCCCACACATGGTCTTCACTGACTCGCTGCAACTGGTCGGCGTGCCAGCGATACACTCGGCAATCGCCGACATGTGCCAGCGTGAAGCGACGGCCACGCATGACCAGCGCGCTGACCGTGGTCAACAAGGGTTGCCCGCCGCCGTTGGCCTGCAGCCAGCGATTCTGTGCCAGCAGCAGGCGATCCAGGGCCTGGGCGACGCCCCAGGTTTCCGGGGTGGCGTAGTAGTCCAGGGCCAGGGCCTGCAAGGTCGAGCGGGCGGCCAGGCCACCATCGGCGCACTGACTGACGCCGTCGGCGATGGCGAACAGGTAACCCTTGCTCGCGGCCAGGGCCGGGGCCGGTGTGACCAGGCGCAAGGCGTCCTGATTCTCCTCACGCGGACCGATGGCGCTGGCTTGCGCAAAGCTCAGTTGCAGGCTCATGGAGGCCTCAGACCCGTGCAGCCGTGACGGCGGCCGAACCCCAGGTGGTTCTCCAGCGACGTTTCACACCGTGCAAGCCGAACCAGGCGAGCACCGCGAGGCTGGCGAACAGCCACAGCGCCAATTGGTAGCTGCCGGTGCCTTGCTTGATTGCGCCCATGCCGGCCGCGAGGGCAAAGCCGCCGATACCACCGGCCATGCCGATCAGTCCGGTCATCACGCCGATTTCCCGGCGGAAGCGCTGTGGCACCAACTGGAACACGGCGCCATTACCGGCCCCCAGACCGAGCATGGTGCACACAAACAGTGCCAGGGCAGCGTAGGAGCTGGGCAGATTGAAACCTACGGCCGCGATGCAGATCGCCGCCACGGTGTACATCGCAAGCAAGGTACGGATGCCACCGAAGCGATCCGCCAGGGCGCCGCCCAATGGACGCATCAGACTGCCACCGAACACACAGGCGGCAGTGTAGTAACCGGCGGTCACCGGGCTCAGGCCGTACTGGTCGTTGAAGTAGCCGGGCAGGGCGCTGGCCAGGCCAATAAAACCACCGAAGGTCACGCTGTAGAAAAACATGAACCACCAGCTGTCACGGTCGCCCAGGGCCTTGAAGTAGTCGGCCACCGACTTGGCTTTCGGACGTTCCGGGGCATTTTTGGCCAGCCAGGCGAAAACGATCAGGGTCAGGATCAGCGGGATCAGGGCGAAGCCGAAGACGTTGCTCCAGCCGAACGCCGCTGCCAATACTGGTGCAATCAGTGCGGCCAGGACAGTGCCCGAGTTGCCGGCCCCGGCGATGCCCATGGCCTTGCCCTGGTGTTGCGGCGGGTACCACTGCGAGGCCAGAGGCAGGGCCACGGCGAAGGATGCGCCGGCCATGCCCAGGAACAGTCCCAGCAGCAGCGCTTGCTCGTAGCTGTGGATGCCGAGTTTCCAGGCGCCGAACAGTGCACAGATCACGATCACCTGACCGATCAGGCCAGCGGTTTTCGGTGACAGACGATCGGCCAGCATGCCCATCACGAAGCGCAAGACCGCACCTGCCAGAATCGGCGTGGCCACCACCAGCCCACGTTGCTGGGTGGTCAGGTGCAGGTCGGCGGCGATCTGCACCGCCAGGGGGCCGAGCAGGTACCAGACCATGAAGCTCAGGTCGAAATAGAGGAAGGCCGAAAACAGGGTCGGGGTATGGCCGGATTTCCAGAAGCTTGAATTCATCGCGCACCTCAGCTGAAAGGAGTCTCGAACGGGAGTCAGTCGGGGCGCCGCCGGGCGGCACCACCGGCCCCGGGCAATGGGGCCAAAACAAAAAAACGCCGCTACCCGATTCGCCAGGGGCAAATGGGGTGAGCGACGTCTTTGTCGTGGGTGGGGCAACCGCCGTTGGTTACCTGTGGGGATTACTTAGCGAGATCTGTGCCAACTGAATCGACCGGCCTTTTGTGGCGAGGTAGCTTGCTCCCGTTCGGCGGCGCAGCCGTCGTAAATCCTGCTCCAGTATTTTTCCTGATATCTCGAATTCGCCCTTTTGGGGCCGCTGCGCGACCCAGCGGGAGCAAGCTCCCTCG
>DATMUG010000337.1:0-9245 GCA_035563915.1 Pseudomonas sp.
CTGCACACCCTCATACTGCTCAGCAGCCCCAAGAACTGAAGATTTAACGGAATAGTTCATTATGTCGGCGACTCAAAATTACGGCACTGGCCGTCGCAAGACCGCAACCGCACGCGTTTTCCTGCGTCCGGGTACTGGTAAAATCTCCATCAACAACCGTTCGCTGGATACCTTCTTCGGCCGCGAAACTGCCCGCATGGTAGTTCGTCAGCCGCTGGAGCTGACCGAGACTGTCGAGAAATTCGACATCTACGTCACCGTGATCGGCGGTGGTGTAAGTGGCCAGGCTGGCGCAATCCGCCACGGCATCACTCGCGCCCTGATGGACTACGACGAAACTCTGCGCAGCGCCCTGCGTAAAGCCGGCTTCGTAACCCGCGATGCACGTGAAGTTGAACGTAAGAAAGTTGGTCTGCGTAAAGCGCGTAAGCGTCCGCAGTACTCGAAGCGTTAATTCGCTTCCACGTTCAAAAAAGAACGCCCAGTTTCCTCACGGAGCTGGGCGTTTTTTTGTGCGTGCGATTTATAAAAGAATTGCTCTGTGACAACTTGCCACATCCGTAGACGCCCTATACTACAAGGCTTGAGGGGGGTAGCTCCCGGTAATTACCTTGTCAGAATTGGGGGTTTTCATTACCATTCGGCAAAATTTTTATAAGTACATAGTTTTACTTAGTAGATGCCTGATTTAACAGGCCACAAAGCTGATGGGAGAGGACTGAATGAGCAATGACGGCGTGAATGCAGGCCGGCGTCGCTTCTTGGTAGCAGCCACATCCGTGGTGGGTGCTGCAGGAGCGGTGGGGGCTGCGGTCCCGTTCGTGGGGTCATGGTTTCCCAGTGCCAAGGCGAAAGCCGCAGGGGCACCGGTGAAAGTGAATGTCAGCAAAGTCGAGCCAGGCCAGCAGATGATTGCTGAATGGCGCGGTCAGCCGGTATTCATCGTCCGCCGTACGCCGGAAATCCTGGGGAATCTGAAGAAGATCGAGGGCCAGCTGTCTGACCCTACCTCCAAGAACTCGACTCAACCGACCTATGTTGATCCGGAAACCCGTTCGATCAAACCTGAGGTTCTGCTGCTGATCGGTATCTGCACGCACCTGGGTTGCTCGCCGACATTCCGTCCCGAAGTCGCCCCAGCGGATCTGGGCAAGGACTGGGTAGGTGGTTATTTCTGCCCCTGCCACGGCTCCCACTACGACCTGGCTGGCCGCGTCTACAAGGCACAACCTGCGCCTTTGAACCTGCCAGTTCCCCCGCATTCCTATGAGACCGATGAAATCATTGTCATTGGTGTCGATAAGGAGAACGCGTGATGAGCAAGTTCATGGATTGGGTTGATGCGCGCTTTCCTGCAACCAAAATGTGGGAAGACCATCTCAGCAAGTATTACGCGCCAAAAAACTTCAACTTCTTCTACTTCTTCGGCTCCCTGGCTCTGCTGGTGCTGGTCAACCAGATCGTCACCGGTGTCTGGCTGACCATGAGCTACACCCCGTCGGCGGAAGAGGCATTCGCTTCCGTTGAATACATCATGCGTGACGTCGAGTACGGCTCGATCCTGCGTCTTCTGCACTCCACCGGCGCTTCGGCGTTCTTCATCGTGGTCTATCTGCATATGTTCCGTGGCTTGCTCTACGGTTCGTACCAGAAGCCGCGCGAATTGGTGTGGGTCTTCGGCATGCTGATCTACCTGGCACTGATGGCTGAAGCCTTCATGGGTTACCTGCTGCCATGGGGCCAGATGTCCTACTGGGGTGCCCAGGTGATCATCTCGCTGTTCGGTGCGATCCCGGTCATAGGCAACGACCTGACCCAGTGGATCCGTGGTGACTACCTGATTTCCGGTATTACCCTGAACCGCTTCTTCGCCCTGCATGTGGTTGCGTTGCCGATCGTGATTCTCGGTCTGGTAGTGCTGCACATTCTGGCGCTGCACGAAGTAGGTTCGAACAACCCGGACGGCGTGGACATCAAGAAGCACAAGGATGAAAACGGCATACCGCTGGACGGCATTGCCTTCCACCCGTACTACACCGTGAAGGATATCGTCGGCGTGGTGGTGTTCCTGTTCATCTTCTGTTCGATCGTGTTCTTCTTCCCGGAAATGGGTGGTTACTTCCTCGAGAAGCCAAACTTTGAAGTGGCGAACGCCTTCAAAACCCCAGAGCACATTGCTCCGGTCTGGTACTTCACCCCGTTCTACGCGATTTTGCGTGCGGTTCCGGACAAACTCTTTGGCGTTATCGCCATGGGTGCGGCCATCGCAGTGCTGTTCGTGCTGCCGTGGCTGGACCGCAGTCCGGTCAAGTCGATGCGCTACAAAGGCTGGCTGAGCAAGATCTGGCTCTGGGTGTTCTGCATTTCGTTCGTGATCCTGGGTGTTCTGGGTGTATTGGCGCCTACCCCTGAGCGTACGTTGCTGTCGCAGGTATGTACCTTCCTGTATTTCGCCTACTTCATTCTGATGCCGTTCTATACCAGGCTCGAGAAGACCAAACCGGTTCCGGAAAGGGTGACTGGCTGATGAAAAAGCTATTTGCGGTATTGATGCTTGCTGCGCTGCCAGTGTTTGCTTTCGCTGCTGAACATGGTGGTCCGGAACTGGAAAAAGTCGACATCGACGTATCCGACAAAGCGGCCATGCAGGATGGCGCGCGTACGTTTGCCAACTATTGCATGGGTTGCCATAGCGCCAAGTTCCAGCGTTACGAGCGAGTGGCCGATGATCTGGGTATTCCTCATGAGCTGATGCTCGAGAAGTTGGTGTTCACCGGCGCCAAGATTGGCGATCACATGAGCATCGGCATGCAGCCGGCTGACGCCAAGACCTGGTTTGGTGCGGCGCCGCCCGATCTGACCCTGGTGGCTCGCGTTCGTGGCACTGACTGGCTCTACGGTTATCTGAAGTCGTTCTATGAAGACCCGTCGCGCCCTTGGGGTGTGAACAACAAGGTTTTCCCGAACGTCGGTATGCCTAACGTCCTGGTCGGCCTGCAAGGTCGCCAGGTTGTCGGTTGCAAACAGGTTCAGATCGTCGAAGACGGCAAGAAGCAATTTGACCCGTTGACGGGTACGGCGCTGACTCACGAGGCGTGCGATCAGCTGACGATCGTGCCGAAGAGTGGTTCTTTGACCGAAGAGCAGTTCGATGAGAAGGTCAAGAATCTGGTAACCTTCCTGGCTTACTCGGCTAACCCGGTTAAGCTGCAACATCAGCGCATCGGTACGTATGTATTGCTGTACCTGGCGTTCTTCTTCGTATTTGCATACTTGCTCAAGCGTGAATACTGGAAAGACGTGCACTGATAAAGCTTCAAGCTATTGCTGTTAATCGCGCGCGCCCAAGGGCGCCTCTGAAGGTGTAACGAATCTGGCTTGCCAGGCGTTACGGGAGGCGCTCTCTGGGCGCGTTCGTTTTTCCGCTTTCGATCATTTTTACAAGCGAGGAGGATCGCCATGGGCGTGACCAATCGGTTGGCCTGCTACTCCGACCCCGCCGACCACTATTCCCACCGAGTGCGAATCGTACTGGCAGAGAAGGGTGTCAGCGCCGAGATCATCTACGTGGAGGCTGGTCGTCAGCCACCCAAGCTGATCGAAGTGAACCCTTATGGCAGCTTGCCCACCCTGGTTGATAGGGATTTGGCGCTGTGGGAGTCTACGGTGGTCATGGAATACCTGGATGAGCGCTATCCGCATCCGCCCCTGCTACCGGTATATCCGGTGGCGCGTGCCAACAGTCGTCTGTTGATGCACCGTATACAGCGGGACTGGTGTGGTCTGGTGGATCTGATTCTGGATTCGCGGACCAAGGACGCGGCTCGTGCCGTTGCGCGTAAAGAGTTGCGCGAAAGTTTGACTGGCGTGTCGCCGTTATTCGCCGACAAGCCGTTTTTCCTCAGCGAGGAACAAAGCCTGGTGGATTGCTGCCTATTGCCAATACTCTGGCGATTGCCGATTCTGGGCATAGAACTGCCGCGGCCTGCCAAGCCGCTGCTTGATTACATGGAGCGCCAGTTTGCGCGTGAGGCATTCCAGGCGAGTCTGTCTGGTGTCGAACGCGACATGCGCTAAGGCTTAAGGAGCCGCTATGAACTCCAGTCGACCTTATCTGGTCCGCGCGCTCTACGAGTGGATTGTGGACAATGACTGCACCCCTCATATCCTCGTGAACTCCGAGTACCCGTCGGTTCAGGTGCCCCAGGGGTTTGCCAGTGATGGGCAAATTGTTCTGAATGTATCGCCACAAGCCGTGCGTCATCTGCACATGGATAACGAGGCGGTGAGCTTCGAAGGCCGCTTTGGGGGCGTGCCGCATACGCTGTATGTGCCTATCGCATCGATCCTGGGTATCTACGCCCGGGAGAATGGCCAAGGCATGGTGTTCGATCTGGAGTCGCCGATGGGTGATGAAGACGAGATCGAGCCGGATGATGATATTCCACCACCCGACAGCGAGCCTCCGCGTCCCAGCGGTCGGCCCAGCTTGAAAGTGGTGAAATAAAAAAAGGCGACCCGAAAAGGTCGCCTTTTTTATTACCAGCAGGAGCAGTGTGTCAGTCGATGTACTCAAACAGCTTAACGATCTTCTGCACGCCGGATACACCCTGAACCAGATTGGTCGCCTGTGCGGCTTCCTGTTTGGTTAGCAGACCCAGCAGATAAACGATGCCATTCTCCGTCACAACCTTGATCCGAGAGCCCGGGATGTTCGGATCGGTGAGCATCTGGGTTTTGATCTTGGTGGTCAGCCAGGTGTCGTTCTGGCGAGCCAGCAGTGAGGAGGGTGGAAGGATCTGCAGTTCGTTATGCACGGTCTTTACCCGCTGAACGGCGGCCGCGGCCTGTTCGGCCTTGGCTTTGAGATCGGCGCGCGGGGTCTGGCCGGCGAGCAGTACGACACCGTTGAAGCTGGTGACGACGATGTGCGAATCCTTGTCCAGGGCCGGATCGGCCTTGGCGACGTTTACGCCAACCTTGGTGTCGATCAGGGAGTCGTCGATCTTGCTGCCGAAGGTGCGGGTGCCGCGGTCATCTTCAATCGGTGCTTCGCGGCTGGCGTTAACCACCGAGGTGCAGCCGCTGATGCCGAGGCACAAGGTCAGGGCCAGTAGGCCGAGGCGATTAGGGGTCATTCTTCACTCCCGAACAGTTGGCTGTCGATCAAGTCACAAAGGCAATGGATCGCCAGCAGGTGGACTTCCTGAATACGAGCGGTGACGTTGGCGGGTACACGAATCTCCACGTCCTCGGGCAATAGCAGTGACGCCATGCCGCCGCCATCGCGACCGGTCAATGCTACGACAACCATTTCGCGATCATGTGCGGCCTGGATCGCTTGAATAATGTTCGCCGAATTACCGCTGGTGGAAATTGCCAGCAAAACGTCACCAGGCTGGCCGAGGGCACGGATCTGCTTGGAGAAGACTTCGTTGTAGCTGTAGTCGTTGGCGATCGAGGTAATCGTCGAGCTGTCGGTGGTCAGCGCGATGGCGGGCAGGCTCGGGCGCTCACGCTCGAAACGATTGAGCAGTTCGGAGGAAAAGTGCTGGGCGTCGCCGGCAGAGCCGCCGTTGCCGCAGGACAGCATTTTGCCTTCGTTGAGCAGGGCGTTGACCATGACCTGGCTGGCTTGCTCGATGTGCGGTGCAAGTACTTCCATCGCCTGTTGCTTGGTGTCGATACTGGCCTGAAAAAGCTGGCGAATTCGGGATTGCATGTCCATCTGTGTGACCTTAATGAGCGCGGCTGTCCGGCACGTGAATGTGCAGCCCGCAAAGCAAAGAGCAAAAGTGTTGGGCGTTTTCCGTTTCGGGGTGCAAGCGATCAGCTGTCGAAGGCATTTTGTAACCAGTTCAACTGATCGAGGTCGCTATCAATGGCAACCACATCGAAACGGCAAGGGGAGTGGGTCCAGCGCGACTCGCGCTGAAGGAAATATTGCGCGGCAAAAATCAGTTTCTGCCGTTTGCGCTCATCGATGCTATCGAGCGCACCACCCCATTGAGTGTTTTTTCTGTAACGAACTTCAACGAATACTACTGTATCGCCGTCTAGCATGACCAGATCAAGCTCGCCGCGTTTACACAACCAGTTCTGCGCAATCAGGTGCAGACCATGTTGTTGAAGATGGCCGAGCGCCCGGCGCTCGGCATCTTTACCGCTTTGCTGGCGTGACCTGTCAGGCATCAACGCGTGGTGTCCGGCAGGCGCTGAACCTGGCCATTAGTGAACTCTGCCCATGGCAGTTGCCGCACAACGCGTTGGTTCTGCGACATGCTCAGGCTGCCCGACTGACCTTCAATGCGGCTATCGGGCAAGGCCTTGAGTTGGCCCAGGCGTGGTGCCAGGCGATAGGCATCGACACCCATGGCATACAGGCGACCCAGGCTGCTGGCAGCTTGTGGCCACTGTGCGGTGACCTGCTTGCGCAGCGGGTCATTGGCGTCCAGCAGCCACGGAGTTTCGCAGAAGCGGATGCCGTTCATATCGTTGTACTGGTTCACATCGCCGCTGGCACTGAAGACGTGGGACGTGGCGTAGACCGGAACGTCACCCGCGTACTGAAAGTTCAGGGTCGGTTTGATCTGTTGAGCCTGTTGTGGTGTGGCGGCCAGAAAGATGAACTCAATGTCCTGGCGACGGGAAGGCTGGGCGGCAACCTGTGAACCTACTGTGCTTTGCAGGCTCTTGGCGCGACCTTCGCTCTGGCGCAACTGGAACATGTCGGCAATCTGTTGTGCCAGTTGAACCGGCTGATCGACGCGCTCGGTGGCGACGATGCTGCCGCCGTTGGCTTGCCAGTCCTGGCTGAACGCTCGCAGCACGCGATCGCCCCATTCACCTTTCGGGACCATGATGGCGGCGCGATGCAGGCCGTCGGCGCGGGCGCGGCGGGACACTTCGCGAGCTTCGTCTTCGGCGGCAAGGCCGAATTGGAACAACTGCGCCGGGCCTTGAGCGCCTTCGCTGTAGTTTAGCGCCAGGGTGGTGATCGGCAGCTGCGGGCGAGCGCTCAGCTGTTTGACCAGCGGTTTCTCGAGCGGACCGACGACCAGTTGTACGCCATCGGCCTGGGCCTTGCGATAGAACTCGTCGAGGGACGTGAGTTTCGAGCTGTCATAGAACTCGATGGCTGGCGGCTTCTGCCCGGCTTGTTGTGCCTGGTAGTGAGCGGCCATGAAGCCTTCGCGCAACGCTTTGCCAACCGAGGCCAGCGGGCCGTCCTGTGGTAGCAGCAGAGCGATTTTGCTCAACGGCTGGCTGGCCAGTTCGTTGAGTTTGGTCAGTGGTAGTGGCAACTGAATGGCGGCGGGGTGTTTCGGGTTTTGCTTGCGCCAGTTGTCGATGGCGGTCTGTTGCTGTTCGACGGTGCCGGCAGATTTGACCGCCAGGGCCAGGCCCATCCAGCCGCCCAGGTCATCGGAGGTGTTCGGCTGCAACTGGTCGGTCGGCAGCGAGGCGATCAGAGCCCAGATGGCTTCGTGGTTTTTGCTGGCGGCTTCACCGCTGAGCATCGGTGCAATGAAGATGCGTTCCCGTGCGGCAGCCAGGGTCTGGCCGTCGGCTTCAAGGGCGCGGGCACGGACGGTGCCGGTGCGCACTTGCTGCTCTGGAGGCAATTCCCCCAGGCGCTGCATGCTCGGGTGGTTCAGCGCGGTCAGCGCGGCTTTTGGCTGGTTGCGGGTCATGGCCAGTTCTGCCGCCAGTGTGCTGGCAAACACCTGTTGCCCAGGCTTGAGCTGCTCCACGGGCACTTGCTGCAGAATTTGCGCCGATTGCGCGGCGTTGCCTTGGCGATAAGCCAGGTCTGCGGCGCTCAGGCGCAACAGTGCGGCATCTTCCGGCGATTTGCTTTGGGCGGCCTTTTCGAGCAGCTGCTCGATACTGGCGTCCGGGGTCCGTGGGAGTTCGCCAAGGCTGGAGGAGGGCGAGCTGGCGCAAGCCGCCAGCAGGGCAGCAAGGCAGAGGGCAGTGAACAGCCGCAGGCAAGCGATCATGTAAGCGTTCCTGATACTCGATCAAATTAGCGTGGAATTGTACCCAAGCGCTGGCCGGGGTGCGATGTTACTGGTGTGAATCGATCAATTTAGCTGGTGTAAATGTTGCGCTGCGCCACAAACGACGGCAAAACCGGGTGTTATCTGCGTCTGTCGCGAGTACCGCTACGCGCTACAATGGCGCCTTTATTGATCATGAGGTGTGCGCTTTGACTGCTCCAGGTGCTTTGAATTCCGCTGCGGGCTCGCTTTATGTGGTGGCGACGCCCATCGGCAACCTGGATGACATCAGCGCGCGCGCGCTGAAGATCTTGCGCGAAGTTGCGTTGATTGCTGCGGAAGATACCCGTCATTCGCAGCGCTTGATGCAGCACTTTGGCATTTCTACGCCGCTGGCGGCTTGCCATGAGCACAACGAGCGAGATGAAGGCAGTCGCTTCATTACCCGTCTGCTCGCGGGTGATGATGTAGCGCTGATCTCTGATGCCGGGACGCCACTGATTTCCGATCCGGGTTATCACCTGGTGCGGCAGGCTCGTGCTGCCGGGATCAATGTGGTGCCGGTTCCGGGTGCATGTGCCTTGATCGCCGCGTTGTCGGCTGCAGGGTTGCCGTCCGATCGCTTCATATTTGAAGGTTTTCTGCCGGCGAAGGCCGTGGGAAGACGCGCTCGTCTTGAGGCAATAAAGGAAGAGCCCCGCACGCTGATTTTTTACGAAGCCCCGCACCGTATTCTCGAATGCCTGCAGGACATGGAGTTGGTGTTTGGTGCCGACCGTCCTGCCTTGCTCGCTCGTGAATTGACCAAGACCTTCGAAACTCTCAAGGGTTTGCCGATGGCCGAGTTGCGCCGGTTCGTCGAGTCGGACACGAATCAGCAGCGTGGTGAGTGCGTGGTGCTGGTCGCGGGCTGGTCGGTGCCCGAGAGCGAAGATGCGGTCAGCAGCGAAGCGATGCGCGTCCTCAATCTGTTGCTCGAAGAAATGCCGCTCAAGCGTGCTGCGGCCTTGGCTGCGCAAATTACCGGTGAACGCAAGAATGTTCTCTATCAGGTTGCCCTGGATAAACAGAAGGGTGATTAAAAACCCGACGCAAAGGCATGGCTAAAGGCTTTTAGCGCTTGTTCTTCGGGCGCTCTGCCGTTAACCTGCGCGGCGGAGAGTCGATCGGACAGTCGCTGCCCTCTATGAAAATTAGGGGGGGGAGGAAAGTCCGGGCTCCATAGGGCGAAGTGCCAGGTAA
>DATMUG010000338.1:0-10695 GCA_035563915.1 Pseudomonas sp.
CCGCTCCCACAGGTTTTGGGTTGTTCACAACTTCTGGAAGCGCCCCGGGACCTTGTGGGAGCGGGCTTGCCCGCGAAGAGGCCGGGACATTCGCAGCAAAACCAAAAGCCAAGAAAAAGCCCCGTCATTCTTTCGAAGGCGGGGCTTTTGCGTTGGGTTACTCGATCAGAACAAATCGATCGGCGCCGCTTCATCTGCCGGCAGCGGGCTGCCTGGCGCATTGCCATTGCCCAGCTCGTTTACCGACGGTGGCGTGTCTTCGGCCTTGAACAGTTCGAAGTAGGCGCCAGGGGTACCTGGGGTGGCTGCTCGACCGCTGACGGGATCGACGCGCAGGCTCAGGATGCCTTCAGGCTCCTGCTGCGTATGCGGTGGCAGGCCCTTGAGCGCGGCACCCATGTAGTTCATCCAGATCGGCAGCGCGACGGTACCGCCGAACTCTTTGCGACCCAGGCTCTCGGGCTGGTCGAACCCGGTCCATACGGTGGTTACGTAATCGGCGTTGTAACCGGAGAACCACGCGTCCTTGGATTCGTTGGTGGTACCGGTCTTGCCCGCGATATCGCTGCGGCCCAGGGCCAGGGCGCGGCGGCCGGTGCCAAGTTTGATTACATCCTCGAGCATGCTGTTGAGAATGTAGGTCGTGCGGCCATCGACGATGCGTTCAGCCACTGCGGGAGCCTGTGGCGTCGGTTGGCTGGCGGCCAGTGTGTCGCCTTGGGTGGCGTTGACCGTAAAGGCCTCGGCGACTGGCGCGGCGATACCGTCGCTGGCGGCGCCACCCTTCGGAACGCTCGGCGGGTTGGCGACGAACAGCGTATCGCCATTGCGACTTTCGATCTTGTCGATGATGTAGGGGGTGATCTTGTAGCCGCCGTTGGCAAAGGTACTCCAGCCAGTGGCGATTTCCATCGGGGTCAGGGTTGCTGTGCCCAACGCCAGGGACAGGTTGGGCGGCAGATCCTGCTTGTTGAAGCCAAAGCGGGTGATGTAGTCGATGGTTTTGCCAACGCCCATCGCCTGCAGCAGGCGGATCGACACCAGGTTGCGCGACTTGTACAGCGCTTCACGCAGACGGATCGGGCCCAGGAAGGTGTTGGTGTCGTTTTTCGGACGCCAGACCTTGTCCAGGTATTCGTCAACGAACACGATCGGCGCGTCGTTCACCAGGCTGGCGGCGGTATAGCCGTTATCCAGCGCAGCGCTGTAGACGAACGGCTTGAAGCTCGAACCCGGCTGGCGCTTGGCCTGCAACGCGCGGTTGTAGTTGCTCTGCTCGAAGGCGAAGCCGCCGACCAGTGAGCGGACCGCACCGTTCTGCGGGTCAAGGGAGACCAGTGCGCCCTGGGCCTGGGGGATCTGGCTGAACTTCAGCGAATCGTCTTGCTGGCGCTGTACGCGAATCAGGTCGCCGACCTGGGCTACATCCGACGGTTGCCTTGGGTTGGCGCCCATGCTGTTGGTGTTGAGGAACGGGCGAGCCCATTTCATGGTGTCCCAATTCACGTGCTCGCTGCCGGTGCGGGTCAGCACCTGCAGGCCGTTCTTGTCGACCTGAGTGACGATGGCCGGCTCAAGGCCACTGATGGTGCGTTGCTTGGTCAATTCGGTCGCCCATGCTTCGCGGGTTTTACCCGGCAAGCGCGACTCCGGCCCACGATAGCCATGGCGCTGGTCGTAGGTCATCAAGCCTTCATGGACGGCGTTGTTGGCCAGTTCCTGCAGATTGCTCGGGACGGTGGTGGTGACGCGGAAACCTTCGGTATAGGCGTCGCTGCCGTAGCGACCGACCATTTCCGCGCGGGCCATCTCGGCGATGTAGGGGGCGTTCACTTCCGGAGTCGGCACGTGATAACTGGCGTTCAGCGGTTCGTTGATCGCAGCGGTGTAATCGGCTTCGCTGATTTTGCCGAGCTTGTACATCCGCCCCAGGATCCAGTCGCGACGCTCCTTGCTGCGTGCCGGATTGGCGAGCGGGTTGAAGCGCGACGGGGCTTTTGGCAGGCCGGCGATCATCGCCATCTGTGCCAGGCTGACGTCGCGAATCGACTTGCCGTAGTAAACCTGCGCCGCCGCCTCGATGCCGTAGGCACGGTTGCCCAGATAGATCTTGTTGACATACAGCTCGAGGATTTCGTCCTTGGTCAGCTGCCGTTCGATCTGCAAGGCCAGGAGGATTTCAGTGGTTTTACGGGAGAAGCTGCGTTCGCTGGTCAGGAAGAAGTTCTTCGCCACCTGCATGGTGATGGTGCTGCCGCCGGACTGGATGTGCCCGCTTTTGACCAGTTGGGTGGCGGCGCGCATGAGGCTGCTGGGGTCGACGCCATAGTGGTTGGCGAAGTTATCGTCTTCAGCACTTAGCAGCGCATTGATGAAATTGGGCGGAATGTCGGCGAAACGGATCGGCGTACGGCGCATTTCGCCGAATTCTGCGATCAGCTTGTTGTCGCTGCTATAGACCCGCAGCGGAATCTGCAACTGAATGCTTCTCAATGCCTCCACGGATGGCAATCCGGGACTAAGGTAAAGAAACGCCCCGCTCAGACCCAGAAGCAGTCCGCAGAATATCGCGACGATGGACCAACCGAGAAATTTCAGCAGACGAATCAAGGCTTTTGGATATCCAGGGTAAAAATTGAATGAGGCATCAGGGTTCAGGTTAAAGGCGAACGACCCGCGCTTGAGAAAAGCGGAAAAAAACGCTGGGCATTATAAGCATTTTTCCGTTGCAGGCGTCATTGGCGGCTCGTGTCAAGACGGGTGGATGGAACGCAATACACATTACAGAGTCCGTAACTCACGGATAGTCATAGGGAATTGCTAGTGCCAGGACTCTTCAACAAAAAAGCCAATACGCTTTTGGGTATCGACATCAGTTCCACATCGGTGAAATTGCTGGAATTGAGCCGCCAGGGCGACCGCTATCGGGTCGAGGCTTACGCGGTCGAACCGCTTCCCCCCAGCGCGGTGATCGAGAAAAACATCGCCGAACTCGAAGGCGTTGGCCAGGCCCTCGCACGGGTGGTGACCAAGGCCAGGACCCACCTCAAGAGCGTTGCCGTGGCTGTCGCCGGCTCGGCGGTGATCACCAAGACCATCGAGATGGATGCCGGTCTTTCCGATGACGAGATGGAAAGCCAGCTGAAGATCGAGGCCGATCAATACATCCCCTATCCGCTGGATGAAGTCGCTATCGATTTTGAAGTCCAGGGCGCGTCCGCGCGTAACCCCGAGCGGCTCAACGTGCTGCTCGCCGCCTGCCGCAAGGAAAACGTCGAAGTGCGCGAGGCCGCCCTGACCCTTGCCGGCCTGACGGCCCGTGTGGTCGACGTGGAGGCCTATGCCCTGGAGCGCTCCTTCGGTCTGCTGGCGAACCACCTGATGGTATCTGCGGAGCGTTTGGTCGCGGTGGTCGACATTGGCGCGACCATGACGACCCTGAGCGTGCTGCTGGGTGGGCGGATCATCTACACCCGCGAACAATTGTTCGGTGGCCGCCAGTTGACCGAAGAGATTCAGCGTCGCTATGGACTGACCGTCGAACAGGCCGGGTTGGCCAAAAAGCAGGGCGGTTTGCCCAGTGATTACGTCAGCTCAGTCTTGCAGCCCTTTCGCGAGGCATTGGTGCAGCAGGTCTCGCGTTCATTGCAGTTTTTCTTCGCTTCCGGTCAGTACCACGCCGTCGACCATATTGTGCTGGCCGGCGGTACAGCGTCGGTCGCCGGGCTGGATCGGCTGATCGAACAGCAGTTGGGCACCCCGACCCAGGTGGCCAACCCGTTTGCCGACATGACCTTGAACAGCAAGGTAAATGCCGCAGCGCTGGCCAGCGACGCGCCCGCCCTGATGATCGCTTGCGGGCTGGCCCTCAGGAGCTTTGACTGATGGCACGGATCAATCTCTTACCCTGGCGTGAAGAGCTGCGCGAAGAGCGTCGCAAGCGCTTTCTGCTGATTCTGGCCGGTGTGCTGGTGGGCGCGGCGGGCGCAGTGTTGATTGCAAATCAGGTGATCACCGGGGCGATAGACCGGCAGGTTGCACGCAACGACTACATCGGCAAACAGATCGCTGTTGTCGACGAGAGGATCAAGCAGATCAGTGATCTCAAGGCGCGCCGCCAGCAGTTGGTCGAACGCATGCGGATCATCCAGGACTTGCAGGGCAATCGGCCCATCAGTGGGCGAATATTTGATCAATTGGCGCGAACCCTGCCGGACGGGGTGTATTTCACCGAAGTGAAAATGGACGGTAAAACCTTGTCCATCGTCGGTGCGGCGGAATCCAACAACCGTGTTTCCGACCTCATGCGCAATCTGGAGGCGTCGGACTGGTTCGATGCGCCCAGCCTGACGGAGGTCAAGGCCACTACTGCCGGTCAGGTAGACCAGGCCAATGTGTTCCAGCTGACCGTTCGTCAGACCCAGCCCGTTGTTTCGGAGGACGGGAAATGAATCTGCCCGGTTGGCTGGAGGGGTTGCGCAAGATCGATATCAACGATCTGGATACCAACAACATCGGTTCATGGCCGCCGGCGATCAAGCTGGTGGTGGGCGCCTTGGTCATGGTGCTGGTACTGGCGCTGGGTTACAGCTTTTCCACGAGCGAGCTCGAGAACCAGTTGCAACTCAAGCGCGAAGAAGAGTCGACGCTCAAGGAACAATTTGCCGACAAGGCTCGCATGGCGGCCAATCTCGAACTCTACACCCAGCAAATGAAGGAGATGGAGAACTCATTTGGCGTGCTGCTGCGGCAACTGCCCAGTGACACTGAAGTCCCCGGTCTGCTGGAAGACATCACCCGTACCGGCCTGGGCAGTGGCCTGGAGTTTGAAGAGATCAAGCTGCTGACCGAGGTGACCCAACCTTTCTACATCGAACTGCCCATCCAGATTACCGTCACCGGTGCCTACCACGACCTGGCCACGTTCGTCAGCGGCGTGGCCGGGCTGCCGCGTATCGTGACCCTGCATGATTTTGACCTGGCGCCGGTCAATCCCGACGGCGGGCCCAAATTGCGCATGAGCATCCTGGCCAAGACCTATCGCTACAACGACAAGGGGCTGCATCCATGAGCCCGATACGCCTGTTTTTCATGGTTGCGACCCTGGCGGTCCTGGCTGGCTGTGGCGGCGGTGACGACTTCAGCGACCTGGACGCCTACATGAACGAAATGCGCCTGCGGGCGCCGGGCAAGATTGAACCAACGCCCACATTCCGGTCTTACCCGACATTCACTTACAACGCCGCGAACTTGCGTAGCCCCTTTTCACGGCAGGTCAGGGTCGACCTGGCCGGCCAGAGGCACGGCTCGCGCAACGTCAAACCGGACCCGGCTCGGGTCAAGCAATACCTCGAAGGTTTCAACATCGAGCAGTTTGAAATGGTCGGCACGATCTCCAATGCCTCGGGCTCGTTTGCACTGTTGCGCGGGGCGGGTGGGGTGCACCGGCTGAAGGTCGGCGATTACCTGGGGCGTAACGACGGGCGGATCGTCGCCATCAATGCCACGCAAGTCGATGTGATCGAAATCGTCCCTGACGGCGAAGGTGCCTGGCTGGAGCGGCCGCGGACCATTCCTTTGAAAGAACACTCATAGTGGAACCGGAAAAATGAACAGGATTTTCTCCACCCTCGGAATGTCGCTATGGATAGCGCTGCTTTCGCCGATGGTACAAGCGGCCAACCTCAAGACGCTGGATGTCGCCGCGCTGCCCGGAGACCGCGTCGAGTTGAAGCTGGCGTTCGATCAGCCGCCGCCCGCACCCCGCGGCTACACCACGGAGTCGCCCGCGCGAATCGCGCTGGATTTGCCCGGTGTCGTCAGTCAATTGGCGAGCAAGACCCGTGATCTGGGCAGTGGCAATGCTCGAAGTGCGACAGTGGTCGAAGCCGCTGACCGCACGCGGCTTATCATCAACCTGACCCAGCTGACCCCCTACAGCACGCGGGTCGAAGGCAACAACCTGTTCGTGGAAGTGGGCCAGGGAAGCAAAGTGGCGGCTGCCAAGGCGTCGGCCTCCAGGCTGCCGTCCGCGGTAGTGTCGACGCCGGCCCCGACGCGGCCCCCGGTGTCGGCTTCCAAGGCAATTCGGGCGGTGGATTTTCAGCGTGGTACTCAGGGCGAAGGCAACGTGGTGATCGATTTGTCGGATCCGACCATTGCCCCGGACATTCAGGAGCGCGAAGGCAAAATCGTACTGAGTTTCGCCAGGACCCGATTGCCCGAACCGCTGCGTGTGCGCCTGGACGTCAAGGATTTCGCCACCCCGGTACAGTTCGTCAACGCCAGTGCCACCGGTGATCGGGCTACGATCACCATCGAACCCGGCGGCGCGTTCGAATACTCCACCTACCAGACCGATAACAAATTGACCGTCAGCATTCGTCCGATGACCGTCGATGACCCGCAAAAGCGTAATGCTGATCGATACGCCTACAGTGGCGAAAAGCTGTCGCTGAACTTCCAGGACATCGACGTGCGTTCGGTGCTGCAGCTGATTGCCGACTTCACCAATCTCAATCTGGTGGCCAGCGATACGGTGCAAGGCGGTATCACCCTGCGTCTGCAAAACGTGCCCTGGGACCAGGCGCTGGATCTGGTGTTGAAAACCAAGGGCCTGGACAAACGCAAGATCGGTAACGTGTTGCTGGTGGCCCCGGCCGATGAAATCGCCGCCCGGGAACGTCAGGAGCTGGAGTCGCAGAAGCAGATCGCGGAGCTGGCGCCCTTGCGGCGTGAGCTGTTACAGGTCAACTACGCCAAGGCGGCGGATATCGCCAAGCTGTTCCAGTCGGTGACCAGTGCCGAGGCAAAAGTCGACGAACGGGGTTCGATCACCGTCGATGAGCGGACCAACAACATCATTGCCTATCAAACCCAGGACCGGCTCGACGAGTTGCGCCGCATCGTGGCGCAACTGGATATTCCCGTGCGTCAGGTGATGATCGAGGCGCGAATCGTCGAGGCCAACGTGGATTACGACAAGAGCCTCGGCGTGCGCTGGGGCGGTTCGATCCAGAACAAGGGCAACTGGAACACCTCTGGCGTCAG
This sequence comes from Pseudomonas sp., assembly GCA_035563915.1. GTDB lineage: Bacteria > Pseudomonadota > Gammaproteobacteria > Pseudomonadales > Pseudomonadaceae > Aquipseudomonas. The sequence continues at coordinate 7,051 of DATMUG010000338.1, forward strand.
CAACGGTGCCAATGGCTCGACAACCATCGGCACGCCCGGCAGTACCAGCACCAATTCACCGTTCGTCGACATGGGTGCCGCTGGCAATACATCGGGGATCGGTATCGCGTTCATCACCGACAACGTTTTGCTCGATCTTGAACTGACCGCCATGGAAAAGACCGGCAACGGCGAAATCGTCTCGCAACCCAAGGTGGTCACCTCCGACAAGGAAACCGCGAAGATCCTCAAGGGCACCGAGATTCCCTATCAGGAAGCAAGCTCCAGTGGCGCCACATCCGTGTCTTTCAAGGAGGCGTCGCTGTCGCTGGAGGTCACCCCGCAAATCACGCCGGACAACCGGATCATCATGGAGGTCAAGGTCACCAAGGACGAACCGGACTTCCTGAACAAAGTGCAGGATGTACCGCCGATCAAGAAAAACGAGGTCAACGCCAAGGTCCTGGTCAATGATGGCGAGACCATCGTCATTGGCGGCGTTTTCTCAAATACTCAGAGCAAGGTTGTAGATAAGGTGCCATTTCTTGGCGATGTGCCGTATCTTGGCCGACTTTTCCGGCGTGACGTGGTTTCGGAGAAAAAATCCGAGCTGTTGGTGTTTCTCACTCCGCGTATCATGAATAACCAGGCGTTTGCTGTGAGTCGTTGATTCTGTGCGAAATTTGATTCTTGTAGGGCCGATGGGGGCTGGAAAAAGCACCATCGGCCGATTGCTGGCCAAAGAGCTGCGCTTGCCATTCAAGGATTCCGATAAGGAAATTGAATTGCGCACGGGCGCCAATATCCCTTGGATCTTCGATAAGGAAGGCGAACCGGGCTTTCGTGATCGCGAGCAGGCAATGATTGCCGAGTTGTGCGATTACGACGGCGTGGTGTTGGCGACCGGCGGTGGCGCGGTCATGCGCGAAGCCAATCGTCGGGCACTGCATGCCGGTGGGCGGGTGGTTTACCTGCACGCCTCTGTCGAGCAGCAGGTCGGTCGCACGTCTCGTGATCGCAATCGGCCGCTGTTGCGCACCGCCGATCCAGCCAAGACCCTGCGAGATCTGCTGGCGATCCGCGATCCGCTTTATCGGGAAATCGCCGATCTGGTGGTGGAAACCGATGAGCGGCCGCCACGAATGGTCGTACTCGATATTCTCGAACGCTTGCAGCAGCTGCCGCCCCGTTAAAGGGCGGCGCGAAATGCGCTATCCTCGGCGTCCTGCCACATCCGCTCCGGATTGTGGCGGATGGCTCTGGTACGGCGTCACACCAGCAGATGTCGTGGACTTTCGATAATTCAAGGCGGGACGCCTGATTTCATCTTCACTGTGGGGACACATGCAGACACTCAAGGTCGATCTAGGCGAGCGCAGCTACCCGATTCATATTGGCGAAGGTCTGTTGGATCAGCCCGATTTGCTGGCCCCGCATATTCGCGGACGGCAAGTGGCGATCATCTCCAACGAAACCGTTGCGCCGCTCTATCTTGAACGTCTGACCCGCAGCCTGGCGCAGTTTTCGGTGATTTCCGTCGTGTTGCCCGATGGCGAAGCCTTCAAGAACTGGGAAACCCTGCAGCTGATTTTCGACGGTCTGCTGACCGCGAGGCACGATCGTCGCACCACGGTCATCGCCCTGGGTGGCGGTGTGATCGGCGACATGGCCGGTTTTGCGGCGGCCTGCTACCAGCGTGGCGTCGATTTCATTCAGGTGCCGACCACCTTGCTGTCGCAAGTCGACTCTTCGGTCGGCGGCAAGACCGGTATCAATCACCCGCTGGGCAAAAACATGATCGGCGCGTTCTATCAGCCGAACGTCGTGCTGATCGACACCGCCTCCCTCAAGACGCTGCCGGCCCGTGAGCTGTCCGCCGGGCTGGCCGAAGTCATCAAGTACGGCCTGATCTGCGATGAGCCGTTCCTGACCTGGCTCGAAGACAACGTGGATCGCCTGCGCAACCTGGATCAGCAAGCCCTCACCTATGCCATCGAGCGCTCTTGCGCGGCCAAGGCCGCTGTCGTCGGTGCCGACGAAAAAGAGACCGGTGTGCGTGCCACGCTCAACCTGGGACACACCTTCGGCCACGCCATCGAAACCCATATGGGCTACGGCGTCTGGCTGCACGGTGAAGCGGTTGCAGCCGGCACCGTGATGGCGCTGGAGATGTCCGCGCGCCTGGGCTGGATCAGCGAACAGGAACGCGATCGCGGCATTCGTCTGTTCCAGCGTGCCGGTTTGCCGGTGATTCCGCCTCAAGAGATGACCGAGGCTGATTTCCTCGAGCACATGTCAGTTGATAAAAAAGTGATCGACGGTCGTTTGCGCCTGGTATTGCTGCGCCACATGGGCGAAGCGGTGGTGACCGACGATTATCCGAAAGAGGTTCTACAGGCCACGCTGGGAGCGGATTACCGCGCCCTGGCTCAGCTTAAAGGTTAATAAGAAATCGATGACTAGTTTGCATGCCGACGAGGCTTTCCTCGGCCATTACCAGCTGAACCATGACCCCTTCGCGCCACGGGTGCCTGGCTTCAAGTTTTTCCCGGCCCAGCGTAAACCGGTGCTTGGCCAGTTGCATCACCTGGCGCGCTACAGCCAGCTGCTGTTGGTGGTCACGGGCCCTGTAGGCAGCGGCAAGACCTTGTTGCGTCAGGCGTTGGTGGCCAGCACCAACAAGCAGTCGGTGCAGAGCGTTGTGGTATCTGCTCGTGGTGCCGGCGATGCGGCGGGCGTGCTGCGCCAGGTGGCTCAGGCGCTGGATGTGGCTCAGGCCGAGGTTGGCGCCATCCTGGATCAGGTGGTACAGCTGGCTCTGACCGGTCAGGAAGTCTATTTGCTGGTCGATGACGCCGAGCAGCTCGACGAGTCCGCTCTGGAAGCGTTGATGGCGTTGGCCGCCGGCGCGCCGGAAGGTCGTCCGCATGTATTCCTGTTCGGCGAATCGTCGCTGATCGCTCAGCTTGAGGCTTTGCAGCTTGAGGAAGAGCGCTTCCACGTCATCGAGCTGCAGCCTTACACAGAAGAAGAAACCCGCGAATACCTCGATCAGCGACTTGAAGGCGCAGGTCGGGGCATCGAACTTTTTACCGCAGATCAGATCTCTGATATTCACGAAAGCTCCGAAGGTTGGCCTGGCAACATCAATCAGGTCGCCCGCGATGCAATGATCGAAGCCATGATTGCCAGCCGCTCAGCGGTCAAGCGTCCAAGTATGGGGTTCAATATGCCGAAGAAACACGTATTGGCGATCTCCGCCGTCGTCGTGGTCGCGGTAGCCGCCGCCTGGTTGATGCCGGGTCGCAGCAAAGCACCGTCCACGGGTGCACCGGCCAATGAGCAGGCCCAGCTGCCGCTGGGTCAGGGGCAGCCACAGGCGGGCGGTGCGCCGGCCGTCGAATTCGCCGGTAATACACAACCGATGCCATTGCCGTTGGTCGGTAATTCGCAGCCGGTGATGCGCAAGCCGCTCGCTGAAGCCGCAGGCGGCATCACCGAGGGTGATGATGGCGTGCCGGTGGAAGGTTCCAGTGCCACTCCGCCGACCGTCACCACCGTTGCCCCGCCTGAGGGTGTGCCAGCCGGTCCTGCGCCGACACCTGCGGCCAAACCGGCCCCGGCTCCGACTCAAGTCGCAACCGCCAAGCCAGCACCGGCTCCGGC
>DATMUG010000339.1:0-9237 GCA_035563915.1 Pseudomonas sp.
GGGAGCAAGCTCCCTCGCCACAGAGATTTTCCGCACGCCCACACGCCGGAAAGAAATATCAACACCTGATGACCTCACGAGACTTCCGAAACACCTCCCGCACTAATCAAATTCCTCCTCATGCAACGCTCTCGCAGCCAACGTCGCCGAAGTTGACGCCATCGTACTTACCTACGATCTGGCAAGCAAAAGCGTCGAACGTGCAGGTATTTTTAACACTCAAAAATTATCGGGGAACATCTGGCCGTCATCTCTGTCCGCTACAAAGAGTGATGCCTGCTACGCGCGTCAGGAGCGTGCAAAAACGCGACATTTTTTGTTGATCTCGAGCCCCTCACGCCCTAAAGTTCGCGCCGAACGTCCATGCTGGAAACGATCCATCCGGCTCAAGTACTGACGACGAGACAGCAAGGCCAAGGGAAAGCTGCACTTCCCATGGCCTTTTTGCTTTCGGCGACATGCCTTGGGAAGTAGGCGAACCAAAGTGGGGATACGGAGGACGTTCATTTGCACCCATTGATTAACTTAGTTTGCCAGTAGGAGTTCCCAGCATGTCGATCCAGGTCGAAGACTATTTCGCGCGCGAAACCTTTCAGAAAATGAAGGCGTTCGCCGACAAGCAAGAAACCCCGTTCGTATTGATCGACACCGGCATGATCAGCCAGGCCTACGACGACCTGCGCGCCGGTTTTGAATTCGCCAAGGTCTACTACGCGGTCAAGGCCAACCCGGCCGTGGAAATCATCGACCTGCTCAAGGAAAAAGGCTCGAGCTTCGACATCGCCTCGATCTATGAGCTGGACAAAGTGCTGAGCCGCGGCGTCAGCGCCGACCAGATCAGTTACGGCAACACCATCAAGAAGTCCAAGGACATCCGCTACTTCTACGACAAGGGCGTGCGCCTGTATGCCACCGACTCCGAAGCCGACCTGCGCAACATCGCCAAGGCCGCGCCGGGTTCGAAAGTCTACGTGCGTATCCTGACCGAAGGCTCGACCACCGCCGACTGGCCGCTGTCGCGCAAATTCGGCTGCCAGACCGACATGGCCATGGACCTGCTGATCCTCGCCCGCGACCTGGGCCTGGTGCCTTACGGCGTTTCGTTCCACGTCGGCTCTCAACAGCGTGACATCAGCGTCTGGGACGCGGCGATCGCCAAGGTCAAAGTGATCTTCGAACGCCTGAAAGAAGAAGACGGCATCGAGCTGAAACTGATCAACATGGGTGGCGGCTTCCCGGCCAACTACATCACCCGCACCAACAGCCTGGAAACCTACGCCGAAGAAATCATCCGCTTCCTCAAAGAAGACTTCGGTGACGATCTGCCGGAAATCATTCTGGAGCCAGGCCGCTCGTTGATTGCCAACGCCGGCATCCTGGTCAGTGAAGTGGTACTGGTGGCCCGTAAATCCCGTACCGCCGTCGAGCGTTGGGTCTACACCGACGTGGGCAAATTCTCCGGTCTGATCGAAACCATGGACGAAGCCATCAAGTTCCCGATCTGGACCGAAAAGAACGGCGAAGTGGAAGAAGTCGTGATCGCCGGCCCGACCTGCGACAGCGCCGACATCATGTACGAAAACTACAAGTACGGCCTGCCACTGAACCTGGCCATCGGTGACCGCCTGTACTGGCTGTCGACCGGTGCGTACACCACCAGCTACAGCGCCGTCGAATTCAACGGCTTCCCGCCGCTGAAATCGTTCTACGTGTAAGCGCTACACGCAGAAAGCAAAAGCCCATGACGTGTCATGGGCTTTTTTGTGTCCGTGAACAACGCGACCTGCCTGACTCATTTCATTCCTGTAGGAGCTGACGAGTGCAACGAGGCTGCGATCTTTTGATCTGGCGTCTAAAAATCAAAGTCAAAAGATCGCAGCCTTCGGCAGCTCCTTCAGTTCGGTCAACGATCTTCCCGAACATGCCACAGGCGCAGAATGTAGAGAATGGAGCCTTGAATTTCGTAGCGAATTTCGTAATGACCAACCAGAAGCCGACGCACATCTCTTGGTTCAAACTCTTCGACTCGCTCGCCGATACGCGGATTACTCAGTAACGCCGTTGGCGCTTGAACCAGCGACTGCACCGTGCGAGCCGCTGCAGGGCGATTGACTACCGCTAGAAAATCAAAAAGTCGTGCCAGATCCGATAGCGCCTTACTTGTCCACTTCAACTCCATCAGCGCGGTACCGGCAATGGGGTTTCGGTACTCAGACTTTCCGCCCATGCCTGAACCGACTGATGATCGATCACCCGCCCGGCATCAACATCCGCCATTGCTTCGCGGGTAAGCCGGCTGCGCTCCTCCTCAAGATCCACCCAGTCAGCGAGTGCCTGCTTCATGATCCAGCCCCGTGAACGCTCCATTTTCGCTGCTAACAGATCAACTTTATCAGCCAGCTCCTTGGGTACATGGGCCGTCAGGACCTTGGTAGCTGTCATGAATTTATCTCCAGAAAGTACAGTGATTATTTTTTAATCATAGTGATTTAAATCTATTCAACAACCTTGCAGGTTTCCCGCTCATCGTTTAACTGAATAAGCCTCTGCTGAAACAACGTGGCCATTTCGCGCAATTGCGGGTTCACCGCCTCCAACAACGCATCACTGGCCACCCGCAGAAAATTCAGATTCCCGCCAGCCAGTGCCTTGCGCAGCCACACCAGCGCCTCATCGATATTTCCCTCACCGGCCAGCACGGCGGCATAACTGAACTGCCCACGAAAATCTCCGCCGACCGCCGAACGCCGATACCAGTCGCGGGCCGCTTCTGGATCCGCCGGGCAAACACGCCCCTCTTCCAGATAGCGTCCCAGCAGGTTCATCGATTTCGCATGGCCTTGTTCGGCGGCACCACGATATAGACTCAGTGCCTGCACCTGGTCTTCACTCACCCCTCGACCGGTCGCCAGCAGGTTGGCGTAGTTGTACATCGCCCAATCCAGCCCGGCGTCGGCGGCCTGACGATAATGCCCGGCGGCGACGGTGGCATCAGCCGTACAGCCCCAACCATGCTCATGACAACGCCCCAACATGTTGCGCGCCATCAGGTGCCCTTGCCGGGCGGCGATGTTGAACCAGCGCAGTGCCAGCGGCTGGTCCTGCGCAATCCCCCGCCCGTCCAGCAGGATCTGCCCGAGCAGTGCCTGGGCATCGACAACCCCTTCACGGGCCGCCATCAGGATTGCCTGGGCCGCACGGGCCGGGCTTTCATCGAGCATGGCGGAGAGGCGTTCGCCGTCGAGCACCTCTTGGCGGCGCAATTGAAAACTCATACCTCGCCCCTCATACCTCAACCCTCATACCTCAACCCAATGGCGCAGCAGGTTGTGATAAGTGCCGGTCAGGCGGATCAGCGAAGGGTGGTCCGGTACATCCTGGGTCAACTGGCGAATCGCGCCGTCCATCTCGAACAGCAGCGCACGCTGGCTGTCTTCGCGCACCAGGCTTTGGGTCCAGAAGAACGAGGCATAGCGGGCACCCCGGGTCACAGGGTTGACCTTGTGCAGGCTGGTGCCGGGGTACAGCACCATGTCACCGGCGGGCAGCTTCACCCGTTGGGTGCCGTAGGTGTCCTGAATCTCCAGTTCGCCGCCGTCGTAATCCTCGGGTTCGCTGAAGAACAGCGTGGCCGACAGATCGGTGCGCACCCGTTCGATGCTGCCCTTGGGCTGGCGCACGGCATTGTCGATGTGGAAGTCGAAACTGCCACCGGCGGTGTAACAGTTCACCAACGGAGGAAAGACTTTGTGCGGCAGCGCCGCTGACATGAACTGCGGATTTTTCCACAGGCGATCCAGCATCGCCGCGCCAATTTCCTTGGCCAGCGGATGCCCTTCCGGCAGCTGAAGATTGTGTTTGGCCTTGGCCGACTGATAGCCGGCGGTGATCTTGCCATCGGCCCAATCGGCCTGTTCCAGAGCCGCGCGAATGCGCCCTGCTTCTTCTTTGTCGAACACGCCAGGGATGTGCAGCAGCATGGGAAGAACGCCTGAAAACCAAAGGGCGCCAATGGTATTGATTCTTATTGCCTGTGTAAAACCCACAAGACGAACGAATCAGTAAAAACCGTAAGGATAAATTGTAAAGAATGTAAATTCAGTGCGAATAGTAATGTTTCGCAATTGATACGAATACGTGTTTACCCTATATTCCGCCGCCTCAAATCCTTGGGGAAGGGGAATCAAATGTCACGGCAATACCCACAACTACCGGTCAGTTCACCACGTCTGCTCGCCTCTGCCATTGGCGTGGCCCTCACTGCCGGTTCTGCGGGCCACATGGTCTTCGCCGCTGAAAAAACCAACGAGAAAGCACCGAGCAACACCATTTCGCTGGGTGCTACCGCGATCACCGGCGAGGCCCAGGACGAGACCTCCTACAACGTCGAGAACGCCTCTTCGCCCAAGTACACCGCGCCGCTGGTCGACACCCCGCGTTCGATCACGGTCATCCCGCAACAAGTGCTCAAAGACACCGGCGCCCTGAACATGCAGGACGCACTGCGCACCGTGCCAGGCATCACCTTCGGCGCCGGTGAAGGCGGCAACCCACAGGGCGACCGTCCGTTCATTCGCGGCTTCGATGCCCAGGGCGACACCTACCTGGACGGCGTGCGCGATACCGGTTCGCAGAGCCGCGAAATCTTCGCCGTCGAATCGATTGAAGTCAGCAAAGGCCCGAACTCTGTCATCGGCGGTCGTGGCGCGGCAGGCGGCAGCATCAACCTGGTGAGCAAGAAAGCACACCTGGGCAACTCGTTCGACGGTGGCTTCACTTGGGGCTCGGACCAGACCCAGCGTTACACCCTGGACGGCAACTATCAGTTCTCCGACACCGCCGCCGGCCGCCTGAACCTGATGAGCCACGAAAGCAACGTCGCCGGCCGCCAGAGCGTCGATTACGACCGCTGGGGCGTTGCGCCTTCCCTGGCCTTCGGCCTGGGCACCGACACCCGCGTCAACCTCGACTACTACCACCTGGAAAGCAACGACACGCCGGACTCGGGCATTCCGTATTCGATCCCGACCGCAGGCTCGGCTGCCCGTACCAAAGCCAACCCGGACAAGCCGGACGACGGCGGCAACAGCAGCAATTTCTATGGTTTGAATGACCGCGATTTCCGCAAGGGCCGTACCGACACCGCGACCATCTCCGTCGAACACGACCTGAGCGACGCGCTGACCGTCAAGAACACCCTGCGCCACGGCACCAGCATGCAGGACTACATCCTGACCCAGCCGGACGACAGCAAGGGCAACGTCAACAATGGCAGCGTCTGGCGCCGGGCCAACACCCGCGTGAGCAACACCGAAACCACCACCAACCAGACCGATCTGTTTGGTGACGTGTACATCGCCGGCTTCAAGAACAGCTTCGCCACCGGTATCGAGTTGAGCCGCGAGGAAAGCAAGAAGTCCTCGTACAACGTCAACACCGACACCACGCCGGCCACTGCGGCGGCGACCACCAACTGCTCGCCGGCCTTGATTGGCGCGCCAAGCGGCTACAACTGCACATCGTTGTCCAACCCGAACCCGAACGACCCATGGAACGGCGCGATCTCGCGCAACTACGCCGGTACCGACACCAAGGCCAACACTTACGCGCTGTATGTGTTCGACACCCTGGAGTTGTCCGAGCAGTGGCTGGTGAACATGGGCCTGCGCTACGACCATTTCGACACCGACTACAAGACCTACACCGCCGCGGGCAACACCACGTCCAAAGGCGATGACGTCAGCGAGTTCGTCACCGGTCAGTTCGGCGTGGTCTACAAACCGGCGGAAAACGGCAGCATTTATGCGTCCTACGCCACCTCCGCGACCCCACCGGGTGCGACCCTCGGCGAAGGCATGGATGGCAACCCGCTGGGCGGCACTCCGGATCGCAACGGCAACCTGCTGAGCAGCGACATGGAGCCGGAAACCACCAAGAACTACGAAATCGGTACCAAGTGGGACCTGATGAATGATCGTCTGTCGTTGACCGCTGACATTTTCCGCACCGAGAAAGAAAACGCCCGCGTGCAGACCAACACCACCTCGTACGAAAACGTCGGCAAGACCCGCGTGCAAGGTTTCGAACTGTCGGCCACCGGCAAGCTGACCGACAAATGGCAAGTCTTCGCCGGCTACGCCTACATGGACAGCGAGCAAATCGACGGCGGTCCGCTGGCGGCCAACAAGGCCAACAACGGCAACGAACTGCCTAACACGCCGAAAAACAGCGCCAGCGTGTGGACGACCTACCAGGTCACGCCGAAGCTGACCATCGGTGGCGGTGCGTTCTACGTCGACGACGTGTTTGGCAGCGTGGCCAACACCACCATGGTCGACTCCTACGTTCGCTACGATGCGATGGCCGCCTACAAGCTGACCAAAAACATCGACCTGCAACTGAACGTGCAGAACCTGACCGACGAAACCTACTACGACAAGGCGTTTTCGACCCACTTCGCCAACCAGGCGGCGGGCCGTACGGCGCTGCTGAGCACCAACTTCCACTTCTGATTGCCTGCCATACGACAATCGCTGTGGGAGCGAGCTTGCTCGCGATGAGGTCATAACATTCAACATTTATGCTGACTGTAAGACCGCCATCGCGAGCAAGCTCGCTCCCACAGTTTTCGTGTGTAAAAAAGAATGTTTCTCGACAACCCACGGCATCATAATGCGCGCCGTGATGACTATCTTCGAATGAACAAGGCGAGCGATGTGTTGAAGAAAACCCTGTTCCAGTTGCACTGGTTTTTTGGCATCAGCGCAGGGCTCGTCCTGGCCCTGATGGGCATAACCGGAGCGACAGTGTCGTTTCAGGATGAAATTCTGTACGCCATGAACCCTTCTGTATTGCAGGTACAGAAGCAGGTCGCCGGTGTGCTGCCGCCCGCCGAACTGGTGGAAAAAGTCGAAGCGGCGACCGGTCTGAAAGTCGCGATGCTCTCGGTCGATATCGACAGCGACATTGCCGCACGCGCCTTCTTCACCCCGGCGCCGGGCGAACGTCGCGGCCCCATGCGTTTCTTCGACCCCTATACCGGCGAGCTACTGGGCGACGCCACCGGCCAGCAATTTTTCGGCCTGATGCTGCAACTGCACCGCTTCCTCGCCATGGGTGACACCGGTCGACAGATCACCGGCGCCTGTACGCTGATTCTGGTGTTCTTCTGCCTGTCCGGCCTTTATCTGCGCTGGCCACGCCAGTGGAAAAGCTGGCGCGCCTGGCTGACCCTGGACTGGAAGAAAAAAGGTCGCAGCTTTAACTGGGACCTGCACTCGGTCGCCGGTACCTGGTGCCTGGTGTTTTACCTCCTGGCGGCGTTGACCGGATTGACCTGGTCCTACGAGTGGTACAACAAGGGCGTGACCCGGTTGCTCTCCGATTCGCCGCAGAACGAGCGTGTTCGCGGCGGTCGTGGCCCTGCCCCCAAGGGCCCTGCGCCGACTGCCGATTATTCGGCCATGTGGAGCAGCATCTACAGTGCGGCGGGTCCCGACCTGAGTTTCTACAACACCCGCATGCCACCGGTGGCCGGTCAACCGGCGACGGTCTTTTACCTGTTGAAAGACTCGCCCCACGACCGCGCCTTGAACCAGATCACCCTCGACCCGGTGACCGGCGAGATCAAACGCCATGACCGTTACAGCGACAAGAGCTTCAAGGCGCAGTTGCTGACCAGTGTCTACGCGTTGCACACCGGCAGCTATTTCGGCATCGGTGGACGCATCATCCTGACCCTCACCGCCCTGACCATGCCGCTGTTCTTCGTGACAGGCTGGCTGCTCTACCTGGACCGTCGACGCAAAAAGCGCCAGATCAAGGATGCGCGTAAAGGCCTGGCCCAACCGGGCAGCGACACCCCGGCGTGGCTGATCAGCTTCGCCAGCCAGAGCGGATTTGCCGAACAACTGGCGTGGCAGACCGCCGGCCAATTGCAGGCCGCCGGGCTGCCGGTGAAGGTGCAACCACTGGCGAGCGTCAGCGAACAGGACCTGCGCGATTCGAGCAACGCGCTGTTCGTGGTCAGCACCTTCGGTGACGGCGAAGCGCCGGACAGTGCCCGCGGTTTCGAGCGCAAGGTGCTGGGTCGGGCGTTGAGCCTGGACAGCCTGCACTATGCGGTACTGGGCCTGGGTGACCGCCAGTACCAACACTTCTGCGGTTTCGCCCGACGCCTGCACAGCTGGCTGGGCGAACACGGCGGCAAGACCCTGTTTGCCCCGGTGGAAGTCGACAGTGGCGACCCTTACGCCTTGCGCCATTGGCAGCAACAACTGGGGCTCCTGACCGGCCAGGCACCGGTGGATACCTGGCAAGCGCCGAGCTACGACAACTGGACCCTGAGTCATCGCCAATTGCTCAACCCCGACAGCTGCGGTGCGCCGGTGTACTTGCTGGGCCTGACCGCGCCGACCACCAGCAGCTGGCTGGCCGGCGATCTGGTGGAAGTACTGCCGCGCAATTGCCCATGGGCCATCGAGCATTTCCTCGAAGGGTTGGGCATCGACGGTCGCGCGACCATCTCCCTCGACGGCTTGGCGCAACCGCTGGAGCAAGCCCTCGCCAGCCGGCAGTTGCCCTTGAATCGCAGCCATCTGGTCGGCCTGCACGCCCAGGCTCTCGTGGATGCGCTGGTGCCGCTGGCCATGCGCGAGTACTCCATCGCCTCCATCGCAGCCGATGGCATTCTCCAATTGATCGTGCGTCAGGAACTGCACCCCGATGGCAGCCTGGGCGTCGGCTCCGGCTGGCTTACCGAACACGCGCCGGTGGGTAGCAGCATCAGCCTGCGCGTTCGGCGCAACAGTGGTTTCCACCTGCCTAACGAGCCGGTGCCGATGATTCTGCTCGGCAACGGCACGGGGTTGGCCGGGCTGCGCAGCCTGCTCAAGGCGCGGATTGCCGACGGCCAGCAACGCCACTGGCTGTTGTTCGGTGAACGGAATCGGGAACACGACTATCTGTGCCGCGACGAGCTGGAAGAATGGTTGATCGCCGGCGATTTGCAGCGCCTGGACCTGGCGTTTTCCCGGGATCAGGCCGAGAAGATCTATGTACAGGATCGCCTGCGCGAGTCGGCCATTGAATTGAAGAAATGGCTGGCGGACGGGGCTGTGATCTATATCTGTGGCAGCTTGCAGGGCATGGCGGCCGGGGTTGATCAGGTACTGAACGACGTACTGGGTGCCGCCGAAGTAGAGCGCCTGATCGAACAGGGCCGCTACCGCCGCGACG
>DATMUG010000340.1:0-15353 GCA_035563915.1 Pseudomonas sp.
GAGGGAGCTTGCTCCCGCTGGAGTGCGAAGCGCTCCCCCGCATTTCATGAGGCACACCGCGCTTTCAGGTTTTACGACTGCTTCGCAGCCGAGCGGGAGCAAGCTCCCTCGCCACAAAAGCGCTCCCAAGTCTCAAATACGCCGGGTTACCACTTCATCTCGCCCTTGGCGACTTTGGCGCTCAGTTCCAGGGAGCTTTCTTCGCCCAGGGTCGGGTAGCGTTTTTTCATGGCTGCGATCAGCGCGGCAGCGTCCCGGGCCTTGGCAGTTTCCTCGTCAAAGGCCTTGATGTAGTCGGCAGTGAACTGCACGGCTACCAGGGATCGGGCGCTTTCTCCAAGGTAATGGCCGGGCACGACGGTTTTCGGTTTCAGGGTTTGGATCGAATGCAGCGTAGCCAACCAATCGGCATGGGACTGCGGCGTCTGGGTATCGGCCATCCACAGGTGGATGTTGTCGGCCACGACCACGCCACCGACCACGGCCTTGATCGAAGGGATCCATACGAACGTGCGATCGGGCTGCTGGCTCTCCAGTCCCACCACCTGCAATTTCTGCCCTTCGAGGATCAGGCTGTCGCCCTTGAGCACCTCAGGCACGATGGTTGTGGCCGGCGCATCAGCGCCCAGCTTCGGCCCCCAGAACGCGAGTTTGCCGGCCACGGTCTGCTTGATGTGATCGACTGTCGGCTGCGACGCGAGCACCCGGGCCTTGGGGAATGCAGCGGTCAGTGTATCGAGGCCGAAGTAGTAGTCCGGGTCACCGTGGCTGATGTAGATGGTGGTCAACTGCTTGCCGCTGGCGCGGATTTTTTCCACCACTTGCTCGGCTTGGGATTTGCCGAACTGTGCGTCCACCAGGATCGCGTCTTTCTCACCGCTGACCAGCACCGAGGTCACCGGGAAAATCGCCTTTTCACCGGGGTTGTAGACGTCCAGCGTGAGCGTCGATGCATTCGCGTGGGCGGCAAATCCGAGGGAGGTAGCCAGCAGAATGCGTTTGAGTGAGGTGAATCCGATCATAAGTCGTACCGTTTTCCGAATGCCGTGCTTGGCGATGGAACAGAGCTTAGTTGCCTGACTCAGTACAAAAAATGCGATGCTGGGACACAGTTTGTTTCTGAAATCGGGCAAATCATGGATCGTCTACAAGCAATGCGGGTGTTCGTCACGGTGGTTGATCTGGGCAGCCAGTCGGCCGCCGCTGATCACCTGGAACTGTCTCGGCCGGTGGTTTCCCGGTATCTGGCGGAACTGGAGGACTGGATCGGCGCGCGTCTGATGCACCGCACCACCCGCAAGTTGAGCCTGACCGCCGCCGGCAGTGAAACGTTGCCCCGTTGCCGGCAGATGCTGGAGCTGTGCAACGACTTGCAGGCTGCCGTCAGCGAGCCGGACGATGCACCGCGCGGCCTGCTGCGCATCAGCGTGAGTACCTCGTTCGGCCAGGCGCAACTGGCCGATGCCATGGCGGCCTACGTCAAGCGCTACCCCGGCGTGAGCATTGATCTGCAGATGCTCGATCGCACGGTGAACCTGGTGGATGAGCGCATCGATCTGGCGATTCGCACCAGCAACGACCTGGACCCCAACCTGATCGCCCGGCGCCTGACCGTTTGCCGTTCGGTGATCTGCGCCTCCCCCGCTTACCTGCGCGAGCACCCGACGCCGCAGCAAGTCGAGGATCTCAGCCAACACAACTGCCTGACCCATTCCTACTTCGGCAAGAGCCTGTGGCATTTCGAACACAACGGCGAACAGATCTCGGTCCCGGTCCAGGGCAATATCAGCGCCAACGAAGCCAGCACCCTGCTACGCGCGGCGATCGCAGGGGCCGGGGTGGCGATGCTGCCCACTTATCAGGCCGGGGTGCATATCCACAGCGGTGAATTGGTGCGCCTGTTGCCTCGGGCCGAACCGCGGCAGATGAACGTGTACGCGGTGTATGCCTCGCGCAAACACATGCCCGCGGCGTTGCGCAGCTTGCTGGATTTTCTGGTGGTGAGGTTTCCCGAAGAGCCTGCATGGGATATCGGGCTGTAATTCGATCAAAAATGTGGGAGCGGGCTTGCTCGCGAAAGCGTTCGGTCAGTCGACATGAGTGCTGAATGACACACCGCATTCGCGAGCAAGCCCGCTCCCACATTTGGAGCATCAGTGTTCTGAATACCGACATACAACCGCAGATCGTTCTGCTGGCAACTCACTGCCCCTGACCTATGCTCAAGGTAATACCCACGGGTATTCGTTCAGAGGTCTACGCCATGAACATCAAAACAAGAAGGTACCTGGCCATTTTCATCACCTGCGCGGTCACGCTCGGTCTATATGGCGCCGCAGCCTGGCGTGTAGAGCAGTTGCGCAACCTGCCCCGTGACTACGCCAGCTGCAATTTCGAGCGCTGCATCCCCCACAACGCCACCCTCAACGCCCTGCGCTGACCACAGGCTCAGGCCGGGTTGTCCTGGTCGGCCTTCAAGCGGTCGCGAAAGGCCTTGGGCGAGATCCCCACCCGACGTCGGAACAGGCGTGTGAAGTTGGTCGGATCGGAAAAACCCAACAGGTCGGACATTTCATAAATCGTCATGCTGGTATAGGTCAGCAGCCGCTTGGCTTCCAGCAACTGCCGCTCGTGCATGATCTGCAACGCCGGCTGCCCCGCCAGTTCGCGGCAAGTGCCATTGAGGTGCGACACGGAAATGCCCAGTCGATGGGCCAGGTCCTCGACCTTGACGTGCTGTCGGTACGTCTCTTCCACCAGTTGAATGAAGCCGTTGAGGTATTCCCTCGCCCGCTGCGGCCGTTGCGTGGCCGTGTGTCGCTGGATCACCCGGCGGCTGACCCACACCATGATCACGCTGACCAGCGAGTGCATGAGCATGTCCCGGGCCGGCTGGTGGCTGGTGTATTCGCTTTGCAGGGCGGCGAACAGGCTGTTGAGGTAGTCGGCATCCTGGCCGGCGGGATAGCTCTCGGCGTGGGCCAGCGCATTCACCGAATGCCCCAGTTGCGCCTGAAGATGAGCGATCAAGGGGGCCGCCAGGGTCACGACGAAACCTTCGACGTCCTCTGAAAAACGGAATCCGTGCACTGACAGCGCAGGCAGGATCTGGACTGCCGGTTCAGTCAGGTGCGTACGTTTGCCTTCGATTTCAAGCTCTGCCTGACCTTTGAATACGAAGAGCAACTGGCACAAATCGGCGTGGCGGTGAGGTTTGATTTCCCATTGATGTTCGCGGCTGCGTTTGGAGATGGTTTCACAGTGCAGCAAGTCCGGGGTTGGCCAATCCAGGCCTTCACCGTAGAGCTTGAACACTGGAATAGAAGGCAGGTCAGGCTTGTTCATCACTTCAATCCAGGCCTCGGGTTGATGACGGGCGATAATCGCACCGATTGGCAGAAAGTACAGATATCGGCTCAGTTTTCACCTTCAATTGACAGGCCCGCAAGTGAAAAATGCAAACACTCGATCCATAAAAATCACTCACCGACTACGGTCGCGTGAAGCTTGCGAGTCATAAAAACAATGAAAACCTTGAAAACCCAAGTCGCCATTATCGGCGCCGGTCCCTCCGGTCTGTTGCTCGGTCAGTTGCTGCACAACGCCGGTATCGACACCCTGATTCTCGAACGCCAGACACCCGACTATGTACTCGGGCGCATCCGTGCCGGCGTCCTCGAACAAGGCATGGTAGAGCTGTTGCGCCAGGCCGGAGTGAGTCAGCGCATGGACGCCGAAGGGCTGGTCCACGGTGGCTTCGAACTGGCCCTCGATGGTCGTCGCGTACACATCGATCTGCAAGCGCTCACCGACGGCAGGACGGTGATGATCTACGGTCAGACCGAGGTCACTCGCGACCTGATGGCCGCTCGTCGGGAGGCCGGGGCGAGGACGATTTACCAGGCCGACAAGGTCACCCCCCATGGCATGAAAACCGAAGAACCTTTCGTCACATTTGAGAAAGATGGCGAACAGTATCGCCTCGATTGCGACTACATCGCCGGCTGCGACGGTTTCCACGGCGTGGCGCGACAGTCGATTCCCGCCGAGTGCCTGAAAGTGTTCGAACGGGTCTACCCCTTTGGCTGGCTGGGGATTCTGGCTGACACTGCGCCGGTCCATGAAGAGCTGGTCTATGCCCGTCACGAACGCGGTTTCGCCCTGTGCAGCATGCGTTCGGCCACACGCACCCGTTATTACTTGCAGGTCCCTGCCGAAGAGAAGGTCGAAGACTGGTCCGATCAACGCTTCTGGGATGAACTCAAATCTCGCCTGCCTGCGGAGTTGGCCGACAACCTGGTCACCGGGCCGTCCATCGAAAAAAGCATCGCGCCGCTGCGCAGTTTCGTGGTCGAGCCCATGCAATACGGACGGATGTTCCTGGTCGGCGACGCCGCGCATATTGTCCCGCCCACCGGGGCCAAGGGCTTGAACCTGGCGGCGAGCGATGTCAGTACGTTGTTCAACATCCTGCTGAAGGTTTATCGCGACGGTCGCGTCGATTTGCTGGAGAAGTACTCGGACATCTGTCTGCGCCGAGTGTGGAAAGCCGAACGGTTTTCCTGGTGGATGACTTCGATGTTGCATCGTTTCCAGGATCATGACGCCTTTAGCCAGCGCATCGCCGAGTCGGAACTGGACTATTTCATCGACTCCGAGGCCGGCCGCAAAACCATCGCGGAAAATTACGTCGGGCTTGCGTACGAGGCTATCGAATAGCTTCCTATCGACTTACACTGGCGAGCATCCCCGCTCGCCCATGCCTGGTGCGGGACTCCCACTGCCCGCAGGTTCTGCCGTGACCAATCTCAACCATCCCGAAACGCCCAAACCCGCCATCCGCAGCGTCCTGGTCGCCCTGATGATGGCGATTTTTCTCGGCGCCCTGGACCAGACCATCGTCGCGGTGTCGATGCCGGCCATTTCCGCGCAGTTCAAGGATGTGAGCCTGTTGGCCTGGGTGATTTCCGGCTACATGGTGGCGATGACAGTGGCGGTACCGATCTACGGCAAGCTGGGCGACCTGTACGGACGGCGCAAATTGATGCTGTTCGGCATGGGCCTCTTCACCCTCGCATCGCTGTTTTGCGGCATGGCCCAGAGCATGGAACAACTGGTGCTGGCGCGGATTTTCCAGGGCATCGGCGCCGGCGGGATGATTTCCGTCAGCCAGGCGATCATCGGTGACATCGTGCCGCCGCGGGAACGGGGGCGCTATCAGGGGTACTTCAGCAGTATGTATGCGGTGGCCAGCGTGGCCGGACCGGTGCTCGGCGGGTACATGACCGAATACCTGTCCTGGCGCTGGGTATTCCTGATCAACCTGCCATTGGGGCTCGGCGCCTGGTGGGTCGCCCGGCGCAACTTGGTCGGGCTGCCGATTCCCCAGCGCAAACCGGTCATCGACTACCTCGGCACACTGCTGATGATTATCGGCCTGACCGCCCTGCTGCTCGGCATCACTCAGGTCGGCCAGGGGTATTCGTGGCGCAGCAGCGAAGTGCTGGGGCTGTTTGCCTGCGCAGGCCTGGTGCTGGCCGTGTTCGCCTGGCATGAACGTCGCGCGCGCGAACCCTTGCTGCCGATGCACCTGTTCGCCAACCGCAACGCCCTGTTGTGCTGGGGCACGATTTTCTTCACCAGCTTCCAGGCGATTTCGCTGATCGTGCTGATGCCACTGCGCTTCCAGAGCGTGACCGGTGCCGGGGCCGACAGCGCAGCGCTGCATTTGCTGCCGCTGGCAATGGGCTTGCCGATCGGTGCGTACTTTGCCGGGCGCCGCACCTCTGTCACCGGACGCTACAAACCCCAGATTGTCACCGGTGCCCTGCTGATGCCGCTGTCGATCCTTGGCATGGCGTTCAGCCCACCCCAGGCCGTTTTGTTGAACAGCCTGTTCATGTTGCTCAGCGGTATCGCTTCCGGGATGCAGTTCCCGACGTCGCTGGTGGGTGCGCAGAATTCTGTGGATCAGCGCGACATCGGCGTCGCCACCAGCACCACCAACCTGTTCCGCTCCCTGGGCGGTGCGGTGGGGGTGGCGCTCATGTCGGCGCTATTACTGGCGTTGCTGCAGGATTCGAGCTTCGCCCATTTGACCGGCTCGACGCTGGTCGGTGAAGGGCATTCCGGCAATGTCCTGCTGGACGGCCTGAACGCCGCTCCGGGAGATGCGCAGGATGCCTTGCGCGGCGAACTGCTGCTGACCTTCCGGCATTTGCTGATGGTCAGTGCCGGTGTTTCGCTGCTGGGGCTGGCGGCGGCGATGGCCATGCCGAACCAGCTGTTGCGCGGGCGGGAAGATAAGGTTCGGTAGAAAAACCGTGTCGCCTGCCTTCGCGAGCAAGCCCGCTCCCACAGGGCTTTGTGTTGTACTCGGATTCATCAACAACACCGGCCACTGTGGGAGCGGGCTTGCCCGCGAAGGCGTCAGCCTGAACACCACAAAATCAAGGGCTGTAATACCCCACCGCCACCAGCAAATGCCCGACCTTCTTCAGGTAGGCATGCTTGTCCTCGACCTTGCCGGTCACCGGATTCTTCCAGCGGTATTGGTACTCGCCATAATCCTGCTTGGCCATCAGCGCCAGGATCGGCTCACCCACCGGCTTGCCTTCCGGGTCCTTGATCTTGCCGAAATCGGTATTGATCAACCGCAGGTTGGTGCCGTGGGCCAGATAGCGTTGGGTGTTCAGGTCAACGACAAACACATACAGGTCATCCTGCAGGTAACCACCCTTGAGGGAGTTGATCGCCGTCAGCGTGCCCTTTTCGTCCCTGGTCAGGTCGATCGCCGCTTTATTCAACAGGGCCATGGCCTGTTCCGCCGACGCCCGTGGCAAGTAGTAGCCGACCGCCAGAATTCGCTGACCGACGCGCTGGTAGTACACATGTTTGCGTTCGACCTTGCCGTCGGCCCAGTTCTGCCAGCGGTAATCGGCCTGCTGAATGCCATTGCCTTCCGGCACTTTCAGGGCCTCCTTGAAGGTTTTCTGCAAGTCCGGCCCGAGGACCGTCGACACATCTCGGCCAATCAGCGCCGCCGACGGCCCGCCACTGGCGAGCATCACGCCGTTGGTGTCGAGGACGAAAACGTAACGGTCCTTGTCGACGAACTCGCCCTGGCGGCTGAACGCCGCGAAGGCCTTGTCACCGTTGTCGTGATAGTAAGCCAGGGCTTTTTCAAGCAAGGCGATGGCCGCCTCGCTGTCGGCCTTTTCCGTTCCGGCCGCTTGCACCTGGCCCAGACACAACACAAGCATGCCGGCCAGCAAGGCCACTTTATGCACAAACCCCATTGCGTAGTCCTCGTTCCTCTTGGTGTTTCAAGAGCGTAGACGGCAATGGGGCCTGTATGGGTATTCAGCCAATTGCGGCGAACGGGCACCGTTTTTGTGGCGAGGGAGCTTGCTCCCGCTCGACTGCGCAGCAGTCGCCTATCAGGATGTGCGGGTTAGCTGGCCAACCGCAGTGGATGGATTGGGGCGTCTGCGCCGCCCGGCGGGAGCAAGCTCCCTCGCCACAGAAGCATCTCCCTCAAGACCTGTTTACTGCCTTGCGCGCAGTTGTTGCTGCAAATTCTGAATCTGCGCCTGAAGGGTGTTGATGTTGCGGGTCACCTGGCCACGGAAGGCGTCGAATTCCGCGGTGTTGGTCGAGTTCTGCGCCGGCGCCGGGCGATTGTCCTGAACGCTTTTGAGGATGACAACCTCCTGCTCCAGACGCTCGATGGCAGCGCTCGGGTTGCCTTGTTTCTTCAGCGCGGTGATATCGGCACCCAGGCTTTTGAGTTGTGCATCGAACTGTTCGGTGTCAGCCGGGGCATTTTTCAGTGCGGTCAGTTCACTGGTCACGGTCTTGAGCTGGGCCTGCAATTGAGCGTTGGCGGCCTGTTGTTCGGTGTTCTGGGCAATGGCCTGCGCCAGGCGCTTGTCGAGCTCACTGGTCTGCGCACTCATCTGTGCAAGGCGCTTGTCCAGATCCGAGGCCTGACCGGCCACCCCCTGTTGCTGCTGGTCCTGATCCCGCAGCCGGGTTTCCAGCTGCCGGATTTGCAGCTTGAAGGCTTCGCTGTCGCTGTTGACGTTGGTCTGGCTGGCGACCACCTTGCCGGAAATGTCCTGCAAGCGCCCCGCCGCTTCCTCACTGATCCGCGCGAAGCTTTCCTGGGTCGCCACCAGTTGTTGCTCCATCAGCGAAATCTGCTGAAAGCTCCACCAGGCCAGCCCCGCAAATGCAAAGAACAACGCGCCCACCAGGGCCCAGAGCGGCCCGGTGCTTGCGCTGCGGACCTTCACCACCGGCGCAGGCCGTGAGTGCACGGAGGTGCGGGCAGTGACCGGATATTCATCGTCGTCGAGGCTGTCGGCGCGCAGGCTCGGTACATCGAAGTCGTCGTTGGCATCGTTACGCATGGCTATTGAGTCAACCTTTGTGAATCGGTGATGGCTTTATGCTGCGAGTATACCCCCCAACCGCCGCAACGATTGACCCTGAAGCCCGAAGTCGGTTCAGTGCGGGGCGGCTCAGCCCATCGCCTGGGCTTTCCACCAGGTGCAGAACTCATCGAGGGCAGTCCACAGGCTGACCTTCGGGTCGTAGTCCAGATAATGCCGGGCGCGACTGATATCGAGGGTGAAATTTTTGTTCATGACCTGCATGCCCAGGCGCGACAGCGTTGGTTCCGGGCGACCGGGCCACATCTTGCAGACGCCTTCATTGAGTGCTGCCACAGAGTAAGCCAAGCCGTAGGAACGGTAGCGTGTCACCTGTGGGACTTCCATGTTGCGCATGACGTAATTGACCACGTCCCACAGCGGAATCGGCGTACCGTTACTGATGTTGTAGGCACGGCCCAGGGCGGAACCGCTGGCCAGCAAACTGCTGAGCAATGCCTCATTGAGGTTTTGCACGCTGGTGAAATCGACCTTGTTCAGGCCGTTGCCAATGATCGCCAGCCGCCCCTTGCGCTGCATCTTGAGCAGGCGCGGGAAGATGCTCATATCACCGGCACCGGTGACGAAACGTGGGCGCAGGGCCAGGGTTTCAAGTCCGAATTCCTGGGCGCCGAAGACCTTTTGCTCGGCCAGGTATTTGGTCGCGGCATAGGGATGTTTGAAGCGTTTGGGTACCTGCTCTTCGGTCAGTCCCAAATGATCGCGACCATCGAAATAAATCGATGGCGAGGACAAATGCACCAGCCGCCGGACCCGCTGCTTCAGGCAGGCTTCCACCACGTTTTCCGTGACTTCGACATTCCCTTGGTGGAAATCCTGATACCGCCCCCACAGGCCGACCGCGCCTGCGCAATGCACCACGGCTTCCACGTCGGCACACAGCTGGCGGGTAAACTCCGGGTCGCTCAGGTCACCCTGGATAAACTCGGCGCCACGCCGCACCAGATGTTCCACAGCTTCAGCCCGGCGTCCATTGATCCGCACCTGGAGCCCCTGCTCCAGGGCGAAACGCGCAAAGCGCCCGCCGATGAAGCCGCTTGCGCCGGTGACCAGAATTTTCATGGGGGTTTCCTTGGGATACAGCTGCGAGCTTTCAGTTTAAAGCTGCAAATTGGTTGTTAATGCGCCGGCTCTCACTCGCCGTTTGCAGCTTGACGCTTAAAGCGGCTTGAAGGGCACGAGCCATTGTTTTGTTGCGCTCAGCAATTGATCGGTGAGTAACCCGAGCAACTGGCCACCATTGCGCCAATGATGCCAGTACAGCGGCACATCGATCGGTTTATCTGGCAAAAGCTCGCGTAGCGTGCCGCTTTTCAACTGAGCGCGAGCCTGCAACTCCGGCACCAGGCCCCAACCAAGTCCGGCTTCGGCCAGGCGCAGGAAGCCTTCGGACGAGGGGCACAAATGGTGCTCGAAACCACCCTCGACGCCAAGGGATGCCAGGTAGCGATGTT
Organism: Pseudomonas sp.; assembly: GCA_035563915.1. Lineage (GTDB taxonomy): Bacteria > Pseudomonadota > Gammaproteobacteria > Pseudomonadales > Pseudomonadaceae > Aquipseudomonas. The sequence continues at coordinate 9,911 of DATMUG010000340.1, forward strand.
GCAGGAAATCATCCGGACCGAAGACCAGGGCCGGGGTTCGCGCCAATTGGTCTGCGAGTACGCCTTGCGGGAAATGCCGCTCGATAAAGGCCTGGCTGGCCAACGCGCGATAACGCATGGCCCCCAGCAACACGCTGCGGGCGCCGGCCACTGGCCGCTCGCTGGCACACAGACAGGCGGCCACTTCTCCGGCGCGCATGCGCTTGAGGCCGACGGTCTGGTCTTCCACGATCAGCTCCATCAGCACATGCTGCTCTGCGCAAAAATCCCCCACGGCCTGTGCCCACCAGGTCGCCAGGCTGTCGGCGTTCAACGCGATGCGCAAACGCTCCGGCAGCCCCTCTTCATCCAGTGCCGGCACCAGGCTTTGCAGATCGCGCTCAAGCAGTCGCACTTGCTGCACATGGTTGAGCAGGCGCCGGCCGATTTCCGTCGGCGTTGGCGGCGTACCTCGCACCAGCACCGGCTGCCCCACCCGCGCTTCGAGCAGTTTGATGCGCTGGGAAATCGCCGATTGCGACAAGCCCAGGACCTGTGCAGCCCGTTCAAAACCCGCCTGCTCAACCACGGCGGCCAAGGCAGACAGCAATTTATAGTCGAACATCAGTTTTCCTAATGAGCGATCAGCAGTATTGGTTTTTCTTATACATCGATTTACCCGAGAATGACCAGCAAGCACTCTTGAACAGGAAACACCCAAATGGCTGGCGAAACTTCATTGGCAACGCTGCTGCGCAGCATGAGCCCGCAACTCAACGCTGGCGAATATGTGTTCTGTACCCTGCATGACGGCCAGTTGCCGCACGACCTGGAGATCATCGGCAGCTTTCGCGAACAGGAAGGTCTGACGGTCATTCTCGAACGTTCCCGCGCCCAACAAGCGGGTTTTAGCTTCGACTACATCGCAGCCTGGATCACTCTGAACGTGCACTCGGCCCTCGAAGCCGTCGGCCTCACCGCCGCATTCGCCACGGCGCTGGGGCAAGCGGGCATCAGCTGCAACGTGATCGCCGGCTTCTATCACGACCATTTGTTCGTCGGCCAGGCCGACGCCGAGCGCGCGATGCAAGTGCTGCGCGACCTGGCAGCGAACGCGGAGTAATCATCATGTGGCAAAGCTACGTAAATGGCCTGTTGGTCGCCTTCGGCCTGATCATGGCGATCGGCACGCAAAACGCGTTTGTGCTGGCGCAAAGCCTGCGACGTGAACATCACCTGCCGGTGGCGGCACTGTGCATGTTGTGCGATGCGATCCTGGTGGCCGCCGGGGTATTCGGCCTGGCCACGGTGCTGGCGCAGAACCCGACCCTGTTGGCGGTCGCCCGTTGGGGTGGCGCGGTATTTTTGATCTGGTACGGCAGTCAGGCGTTGCGCCGGGCCTTTTCAAAACAAAGCTTGCAACAGGGTGAAAACCAGACCGTTCGTTCGCTGCGGGCCGTGATGCTCAGTGCGTTGGCCGTGACCCTGCTCAACCCCCACGTGTATCTGGACACCGTGTTGCTGATCGGCTCCCTGGGCGCGCAACAAACCGAGCCCGGCGCTTATGTGGTCGGCGCGGCTAGCGCTTCCTTATTGTGGTTTTTCACCCTTGCGCTCGGTGCCGCCTGGCTGGCTCCGTGGCTGGCCCGACCCAGTACATGGCGAATCCTCGACCTGCTGGTGGCGGTGATGATGTTCGCCGTAGCGCTGCAACTGATCATGGCGGGATGATTTATTCCAAAAGGCTCTGGAACCTCTATTCCACACAGTTGTTGCGTGGTTATGCCGCACCCCCGGTGCTATGATCCGACCCTGCGCCGCAAAGAGTACAAAACTCCCCGGCGCTTGTCTGGCCGCCCGTGATCGGCCCTGCGCTCACCGCACCTGACCTGATTAGGAGATCCACCATGGCTTTCGAATTGCCGCCACTGCCCTACGCTCACGATGCACTGCAGCCGCACATTTCCAAGGAAACCCTGGAATTCCACCACGACAAGCACCACAACACCTACGTCGTGAACCTGAACAACCTGGTGCCAGGCACCGAGTTCGAAGGCAAGACCCTGGAAGAAATCGTCAAGACTTCCTCGGGCGGCATCTTCAACAACGCCGCTCAGGTCTGGAACCACACGTTCTACTGGAACTGCCTGGCGCCAAACGCCGGCGGTCAACCTACCGGCGCACTGGCTGAAGCCATCAACGCCGCTTTCGGCTCCTTCGACAAGTTCAAGGAAGAATTCAGCAAGACCTCCATCGGCACCTTCGGTTCCGGCTGGGGCTGGCTGGTGAAAAAAGCTGACGGCTCCCTGGGCCTGGCCAGCACCATCGGCGCCGGCAACCCGCTGACCAACGGCGACACCCCGTTGCTGACCTGCGACGTCTGGGAACACGCCTACTACATCGACTACCGCAACCTGCGTCCAAAATACGTCGAAGCGTTCTGGAACCTGGTTAACTGGAAATTCGTGGCCGAGCAGTTCGAAGGCAAAACCTTCACCGCTTAAGCTCGATGCCAGACAAAAACCCGGCCTTATGCCGGGTTTTTTTATGGGTGCAAGAGACTCATTGTCTGCCGGACCGCCATCGCGAGCAGGCTCGCTCCTACAGGGGAACGCGTTCTGAATGTAGGAGCTGTCGAGTGCAATGAGGCTGCGATCCTTTAATTTTTAGAAGCAAGATCAAAGATCGCAGCCTTCGGCAGCTCCTACAGGGAACCGCGCCAACCATCAGGCCGAGCGTTAGCTCGCCTCGGCAGCTTTTGATCTTGATCTACCCGCCCCTTCGGGAGGCTGAGTGGAGGCGTTCATCGGGGGGTAAGGCGCGTAGCGCCGTGCGGCGCAGCCGCACACATCGAGAGGAGGTGCAGCGAAGCAAACCGGAGGCGATGCCCCCGGATGAATGCCGCAGCGAAGGAACGCCGAGCCTCAGCGAGGGGCCGGACGTCGGGGCTAGCGCTTTTGGTTACTTTTAAGGCGTTTGTTAAAAGTGACTCGCCGTAAGGGCGAAACCATAAGTCGCCGTTACCGCAAAAATGGATATGTACTCAATCACCCAAGAGTTTGGTCGGCCCAAGGGCCGCCACGATGAAACGCTCCTCAGCCCCTTGCCCCGACGCCACACCCGTCTACCATCAATCAGAAGGAAATTATTTGCCCATCCCCTCAAGTTGAAGGACTCGACAACCGACACAGTACTAATCGGACAATTAATCCAATCAACCGTATTTCGGCCAAGCTGCGGGCAAAATCCCGCAGGGATGATTGACCCTTTGACTGCCATCACGGGATTGCCAATACTCATGGCAACTTGATGCTACCCGCACGGAACAAGGAATTACCCTTTGAAGCTGGAACTCAAGAACAGCTTGTCGGTGAAGTTGCTCCGGGTCGTGCTCCTGTCGGCATTGATCGTGGGCGTGGTCTTGAGCTGCGCGCAGATCGTTTTCGATGCCTATAAAACACGCCAGGCCGTCGCCAACGATGCCGAACGCATCCTCGACATGTTTCGCGATCCCTCGACCCAGGCCGTCTACAGTCTGGACCGGGAGATGGGCATGCAGGTAATCGAAGGCCTGTTCCAGGACGATGCCGTGCGCCAGGCATCCATCGGCCACCCCAATGAAGCCATGCTCGCGCAAAAATCCCGCGACTTGCAGCATTCCAACAGTCGCTGGCTGACCGACCTGATCCTCGGCCAGGAACGCACTTTCACCACCCAATTGGTTGGACGCGGGCCTTACAGCGAGTATTACGGTGACTTGAGCATCACCCTCGACACGGCGACCTATGGCCAAGGTTTCATCGTCAGTTCGGTGATCATCTTCATTTCCGGTGTATTGCGCGCCATGGCGATGGGGCTGGTGCTGTATCTGGTCTATCACTGGCTGCTGACCAAACCGCTGTCGCGGATCATCGAGCACCTGACCGAAATCAACCCGGACCGCCCCAGCGAACACAAGATTCCGCAGCTCAAGGGCCACGAAAAGAACGAACTGGGCATCTGGATCAACACCGCCAACCAGTTGCTGGAGTCCATCGAGCGCAACACCCATCTGCGCCATGAAGCGGAAAACAGCCTGCTGCGCATGGCCCAGTACGACTTCCTGACCGGCCTGCCGAACCGCCAGCAATTACAGACGCAACTGGACAAGATCCTGGTTGACGCCGGCAAGTTGCAGCGTCGGGTTGCGGTGCTGTGCGTCGGCCTCGATGACTTCAAGGGCATCAACGAACAGTTCAGCTACCAGACCGGCGACCAGCTGCTGCTGGCCCTGGCCGATCGCTTGCGCGCTCACAGCGGGCGCCTGGGTGCCCTCGCCCGTCTCGGCGGTGACCAGTTCGCCCTGGTGCAGGCCGATATCGAACAGCCCTACGAGGCCGCGGAACTGGCGCAAAGCATTCTCGATGACCTGGAAGCGGCGTTTGCCCTCGATCACCAGGAAATCCGTCTGCGCGCCACCATCGGCATCACCCTCTTCCCCGAGGACGGCGACAGCACCGAGAAGCTGCTGCAAAAAGCCGAGCAGACCATGACCCTGGCCAAGACCCGCTCGCGCAACCGTTATCAGTTCTATATCGCCAGCGTCGACACCGAAATGCGCCGTCGTCGCGAACTGGAGAAAGACCTGCGCGATGCCCTGGCCCGCGAGCAGTTCTACCTCGTCTATCAGCCGCAGATCAGCTACCGCGATAACCGTGTAGTGGGCGTCGAAGCCTTGATTCGCTGGCAGCATCCCGAACATGGGCTGGTTCCGCCAGACCTGTTCATCCCGCTGGCCGAGCAGAACGGCACCATCATTGCCATTGGCGAGTGGGTGCTGGACCAGGCCTGCAAGCAATTGCGCGACTGGCATGATCAGGGCTTCAGCGACCTGCGCATGGCGGTGAACCTTTCCACCGTGCAACTGCACCATGCCGAGTTGCCACGGGTGGTTAATAACCTGCTGCAAATGTATCGCCTGCCGCCGCGCAGCCTGGAGCTGGAGGTCACCGAGACCGGCCTGATGGAAGACATCAGCACCGCCGCCCAGCACTTGCTCAGCCTGCGTCGCTCCGGCGCGCTGATCGCCATTGACGATTTCGGTACGGGCTACTCGTCACTGAGTTATCTGAAAAGCCTGCCGCTGGACAAGATCAAGATCGATAAGAGCTTCGTGCAGGACCTGCTCGATGATGACGACGACGCGACCATTGTTCGCGCCATCATCCAGTTGGGCAAAAGCCTGGGCATGCAGGTGATCGCCGAAGGCGTGGAAACCGCCGAGCAGGAGGCCTACATCATCTCCGAAGGCTGCCATGAAGGTCAGGGCTATCACTACAGCAAGCCGCTGTCGGCCAGGGAGTTGGGGGTTTATCTAAAGCAGGCTCAGCGCAGTAACGCGGCTATCTGGTAAAGATCGCAGCCTCGTTGCACTCGACAGCTCCTACAAAGTCCCTGTGCTTCTGTAGGAGCTGTCGAGTGCAAC
>DATMUG010000341.1:0-7839 GCA_035563915.1 Pseudomonas sp.
TTATAGAGATCTGAAATCTGCCGTCAAGCACTGATTTGATATTTCTATCAGCAAACACAAATTCGACTTATATATAGACGCGCCCCCAGCGATTGCGCACTATATTGCCCAATATCCAAACAAAGATATCAAGCTCTCTACTTCGGACGATGCCTCGCAATGAATGATCAGCCTCGCAGCCTTGCCTCGACCCTGTTTTCGGTCGGCCTATTATTGATAGCCATGGCATCGATTCAGTCCGGAGCCTCCCTGGCCAAAAGCATGTTCCCGGTGATCGGCGCCCAGGGAACCACAACCCTGCGCTTGATTTTTGCCAGCTTGATCATGCTGGTGATACTGCGCCCCTGGCGAGCGAAGCTCACCGCAAAGTCTCTGCGCACAGTGATCGTCTACGGCATGGCGCTCGGAGGCATGAATTTCCTCTTCTATATGTCTCTGCAAACAATTCCCCTGGGTATCGCGGTAGCTCTGGAGTTCACCGGCCCCTTGGCCGTCGCCATTTACGCATCACGACGGGCGATCGACTTTTTATGGATTGCCCTGGCGGCGGTCGGCTTGCTGTTGTTGATACCGACTGGCGCGACAACGGCAGCCATCGATCCTCTAGGGGCGGGATACGCGTTGGGCGCAGGAGTTTGCTGGGCGTTGTACATTCTTTTCGGCCAGAAGGCCGGCGCCGATCATGGCGTTCAGACGGCCGCGCTGGGTGTGATGATTGCCGCGCTGTTCGTGGCCCCCATTGGCATTGCTCATGCGGGTACCGCGTTGCTGTCGCCATCTTTGCTCCCGGTGGCCATCGGTGTCGCCATCCTGTCCACGGCACTCCCCTATACCCTGGAGATGGTCGCCCTCACCCGCATACCGGCCAGAACCTTTGGCACTTTGATGAGCATAGAACCGGCCTTTGGAGCGCTGTCAGGCTTGCTGTTCCTTCATGAATACCTCGCCCTGTCACAGTGGATGGCTATTCTTTGCATTATCCTGGCATCAGTCGGCGCCACCATGACCATGGGAACTGCCGCCAAGCCTGCAATTGCGGCGGATTAACGCAGGATTTGAAGAGGTGCTGGTATTTACCGTTCATTTAGGCCATGTTAAGTCCCGCAACCCAGTGTCAGACATGGAATTTTCAGGATAGGGACATCAGAACGCTTCATACGAAAAGCGAATACTGCCAGACCGGGCGTCAGATCCGGAAATGCACCAAGGACAGTAATGAAACGAATTTTGATGTTGATCGCCGTGCTAGCAGTTGCGGGTTGCGCGGCGACCTCCAAGACCCAGATCAAACACGGCAAGAAAGGGCTACACATCAACTGCTCAGGCCTCTCATCCTCTTGGGACAAGTGCTACAGCAGTGCCGCCAATTCATGCGCTCCCAAGGGATACAAGGTCATCGCCAAGTCCGGGGATGCCGTGGAGGAACCCGGCGATTACCCGTTCGGCCTCAACCCGGCGGGCTATACCAGCCGCAGCATGATCGTCATCTGCAAATGATCTGAGACGCTGCAATCTGGCGCCCGACCCAGGGCCCCGGAACAATCGCCGCAGTTAAATCTCGATGACCAATCGCCCCTGCGCTGCGCCTGACTTGAGCAACTCATGGGCAGCTTCGGCGGTATCCAGGGTGAACCGACGCGAATCGACAATCGGCTGGAGTTTACCCGCCTCGATCAGACGTGCTGCCTGACTCAGTATCTCCCCATGATGTTCACGCCCCTGGCCGGTGAGTAACGGCAGCAAGGTAAAGACGCCAGAATAGGTCGCCCCACGGAATGAAAGTGGCGCCAGACCGTGCTGCCCCCATCCCAGGCAACTCACCACATGACCGTGATAGACCCGCGCAGCCTTGAAGGACGCATCCAGGACCTCGCCACCCAGCGTGTCATAAACAATATCGAAGCCCTCCCCACCCGTATGCTCGCCCACATAGTCCTCGACGGACGATTGGCCGTAATCGATAAAGGTCGCCCCCAGACGCTCGATGATTTCCTGGTTACGTGCAGAGCCCGTGGCAAACACCTTGGCTCCGAATGCGCGAGCAATCTGTACTGCAACATGACCGACACCCCCCGCCCCGCCGTGAATCAATACTTTTTGTCCAGCCCGCACCCGCGCTCGATCGACCAGTCCTTCCCACGCTGTAATCAGCACCAACGGCAACCCTGCCGCTTCTCGCATGCTTAGATTTTTCGGCTTGTGTGCCAACAACCGCGCATCGACCACCGCGTACTCCGCCAAAGAACCCTGCGCCCCTCCGATCCCGGTTGCCATCGCGTAGACTTCATCGCCCGGCTCCCAGCCGCTGACGTCTTCGCCCACGGTTTCCACGGTTCCCGCCAGGTCCATACCCAACACCGCCGGCAGAGGCTGACGAGCATGGCCGGCCTGACCCGCACGGATTTTTCCGTCCAACGGGTTCACTCCACTTGCAGCGATCCGTATCAGGACCTGCCCTGCCCCTGGTGTCGGGCGTTCAATAGAAACCAGCTGTAGTGGAGCATTGGCCGATTCAACCATCAGCGCACGCATTTGCAGTGAGTCAGTCATTTCGATCACTCCGATCAGATAAAGAGGCAAGACCGATCTTGCGCCCACTCACTCATGCTGATAAGTCGCCATATCGCTATAGTGAACATGCCCAATTGGCATGAATGAGAACTGCTGTGGATAAACTCAATGCAATGGCTGTCTTCGTGCGCGTAGTCGAACGCGGCAGTTTTTCCGCCGTCGCCAAGGAGCTGCAGACCAGTCAGCCAACCATCAGCAAAGTGGTGCGAGCACTGGAAACGCAGCTGGGGGGAAAGCTGATTACCCGCAGCACCCGCAAGTTGTCCCTGACCGATGAAGGTCAGCGCTATTACAACGAGTGCCGGCACATCCTCGCCGCGGTGGATGCCGCCGAACACAGCTTCCAGTCCGGCCGGGAATCCATCGCCGGACCACTGAGAATCGGCTCCTCGGTCAGCTTCGGACGCTTGCAGATTGCCCCGCGCCTGACGGAGTTCCTCACCCGCTATCCGGATGTGCAGATCGACCTGCAACTGAGCGATCAGAATCAGGACTTGGTCAGCGAAGGCCTGGATGTCACATTCCGCATCGGCGCGCTGAACGACAGCGGCTTGATCGCCCGCCATGTCGGCACGACCCACCGGGTCACCGTCGCCGCGCCGCAGTACCTGGCCCAACACGGCCATCCCCGGACGCCCGAAGAACTAAGAAAGCACAACTGCCTGCTGTTCAATCTGCTGAGCAGCCAGAACCTATGGACGTACGAAGGGCATGAGGTGCGAATCAAGGGCAACGCGCAAAGCAACAACTCCGAAGCGATTCGCGAGATGGTATTGGGGGGATTGGGTATTGCGTTATCGCCGGTATGGCTGTTCAGCGAGGATTTGAAGGCGGGAAGAGTGATAGCCATCCTGCAGGATTACGTTGCGCAATCACTGCCGATGTATGCCGTGTCCCCGGCGAATCGTCGCCAATCCGCCAGGGTCAAAGCCTTTGTCGACTACATGAGCCAGGCGCTGGAATCAGCGCCCGAACTCCATCCGATCAACCCCGTCAGATAGCCGCAGTGCGAGTGTTCAACCACTCAAGCGCAGCGCCCTCGAGCAGCGGGCTCAAGCGTTCACGCACCTCGGCGTGATAAGCGTTGAACCACTGCTTTTCCTCGTCGCTCAACAGCGACGGAATCAGGCAACGGGTGTCGATCGGGCACAGGGTCAGCGTTTCGAATTTCAGGAACTCGCCGAATTCGCTGTTGCCTGCCTCGATGTTCATCGCCAGGTTCTCGATACGCACGCCCCAACGACCCGGACGGTAGGTACCCGGCTCGATGGAGGTGATCATGCCAGGCTGCATCGCGGTTTGCGGCGCGGGAGCGGCTTGGTAGGCGATGACTTGCGGGCCTTCGTGAACATTGAGGAAGTAACCGACACCATGGCCGGTGCCGTGACCATAGTCGACGTTATCGGCCCAGATCGGAGCACGGGCGATGGCATCAAGCAGCGGCGACAGAATGCCTTTTGGGAACCGCGCACGAGACAAGGCAATCACGCCCTTGAGCACCCGTGTGCAATCGCGCTTCTGCTCTTCGGTCGGCGTACCCACCGCGACCATCCGCGTGATATCGGTGGTACCGCCCAAGTACTGGCCGCCGGAGTCGATCAGCAACAGGCCGTCGCCCTCGATCACTGCATGCTCTTCTTCGGTGGCGCGATAGTGCGGCATGGCGCCGTTGGCGTTATAGGCGGCAATGGTGTTGAAGCTCAGCGACACATAACCCGGACGCCGCTCGCGCGCGGCGGTGAGTTTTTCGTCGATGGTCAGCTCGGTGATGCGCTCACGGCCCAGCGCCGAGTCAAGCCAGGTGAAGAACTCACAGAGTGCCGCGCCGTCCTGCTCCATGGCCTGACGGATGTGTTCGGCATCGGCCAGGCTCTTCTGCGATTTGGCCAATGTCGTCGGGTTCAAGCCTTCTACCAGCTTGACGTCGCTTGCAAGATTATCCAGCAGTCCCGCTGTAACACGTGCGGGATCGACCAGCAGGCTCGCGCCGCCTGGCACCGCACTCAGGGCAGCAGCCACTTCGCTGTAGTCGCGCAGCGTCACGCCGTCCTGCTCCAATGCCGCACGCAGTTCGGCATCGACCTTGCTCAGTGCCACGAACAGCGTTGCCTGCTGCTGGCTGATCAAGGCGAAGGACACAAACACCGGGTTGAACGACACATCGCCACCGCGCAGGTTGAACAGCCAGGCGATGTCATCAAGAGTGGCAATGAAATGCCAGTCGGCGCCCCGTGCCTGCAGGGTTTCACGCAGCTTGGCGAGTTTTTCGCCGCGGCTGACGGTGGCTTGCGGTGCCAGGTGCTGATACACCGGCGCATTCGGCAGCGTCGGCCGATCGCTCCAGACTTCGTTCAACAGGTCGATGTCGGTGCGCAGGCGCGCGCCGCGCTCCTCCAGCTTGCTGCCCAGGGTGCGCGCAGAGGCCACGGCCATCACCGCACCATCGACTGCGACGACGCCGCCTTGCGGAGTTTGCTCAGCCAGCCAATCCAGCGGGCTCGGTTGACCCGGTTGCAGCTTGACCAGCTCGATGCCGCTGCCTTTGAGCTCCTTGGTCGCCTGTTCCCAGTAACGGCTGTCGGCCCAGACACCGGCGAAATCCGGGGTCACGATCAGGGTGCCGACCGAACCATGGAAGCCCGACAACCATTGGCGCCCTTGCCAGTAGCCCGGCAGGTATTCGGACAGATGCGGGTCGGCCGACGGCACCAGAAGCGCATGGATGCCCTCCCGGCTCATCAGTTCACGGGTTTGCGCCAGGCGCTGGGGCACCGATCCATTGATCGAAGACTGCGTATTCATCGTCACTCCTGCTAACCACTCATCATTATTGTGTAGGCGCCGATCAGCGCCGATGCCTATTGCCAGAATGCCGGAGCACTGGCGCAGGCCGCTTTAATCAGTTGTACCGCTTGATCGATATCCTGCTCGGTGGTGAACCGTCCCAGGCTCAGGCGGATGGTGCGGCTGGCGGAACGCGCGTCATGCCCCAAAGCCAGCAGCACATGGGATGGCGCATTGCTCGCGGAATTGCAGGCCGAGGTCGCCGAAAACGCGATTTGCGCCTGCAAAGCCGTCGAATTGAATTCGCCGTCGTTGAAGGTCAGGCTCAGGGTATGCGGGATGCGTTGCTGCGCACTGCCATTGAGACGCACGCCCGGCATGCCGAGCAGTTGATCGAGCAGGCGCTCGCGCAAAGCGACGATACGGGCTTTTTCTTCATCGAATGCAGCCAACGCCAGCGCGAAGGCCTCGCCCATGGCGACGATCTGGTGGGTCGCCAGGGTGCCGGAGCGCAAACCGCCTTCGTGGCCACCACCATGAATTTGCGCCAGCAAACGCTGCTGCGCCCGCGGGCCGACATACAAGGCGCCGATGCCCTTGGGGCCGTAGAGTTTGTGCGCGGAAAAGGACATCAGATCCACCGGCCATTGCGCCAGGTCGATCGCCACTTTGCCGGCCCCCTGGGCCGCGTCGACATGGAACAGCGCCAGGTGATCGCGCACCACCTGGCCGATGGCCGGAATGTCATTGACCGTACCCAGCTCGTTGTTGACCAGCATCAGCGACACCAGGAAGGTGTCTTCGCGCATCGCCTCGCTGACCGCTTGCGGGGTAATCAGGCCATCGGCGTCGGGCACCAGCCAGGTCACCGCAACACCGGCCTCCTGCAATTGCCGAGCGGTATCGAGGACGGCCTTGTGTTCGATCTGGCTGGTGATGATGTGGCCACCGGCAACGCCGCGGGCCTGGGCGACACCCTTGAGGGCGAGGTTGTTGGATTCGGTGGCGCCGCTGGTCCAGACGATCTGTTCAGCAAGGGCACCCACCAGTTCGGCGACCTGACGCCGCGCCTGCTCGACCGACTGCCGGGCCTGCCGGCCAAACGCGTGGGAGCTGGAGGCGGGATTGCCGAAATTGCCGCTGAAGCCGAGACACTCGACCATGACCTTGATGACTCGCTCATCCACCGGCGTGGTGGCGGCGTAGTCGAAATACAACGGACGTTTATTCATAAATGACTCGCAGAGCGTGTTCCGGGGTCAGGAGGCTCATCGCTGTAAACGCCGAAACGCAGCCTTGTGAGCTGCGTCGCGATTTCAGAACGTTACCAATACCTGATCGGATGCCGTTAAAGAAGTCCAGCTTCATTAAGAGTGCGTAGGTACGCTCCTGAAGGGCCAGCTTAACAGGCATCGGGCAACCGGTTGAAGCTATGAGTCAGCTAAAGCTTTCGTGCAGGATCGGATACAGCGAAGCCACCAGCAGTGCGGCCATGCCCCAGTTGAACAGGCGCAACCATCGTCGATCTTTCAATACATTGCGCAACAGCGTGCCGCAGGCGGCCCAGAGCCCGACGCTCGGCAGGTTGATCAGCGCGAACACCGCAGCGATCACGATCACGTTAGTGAAGTAACCCTGCATCGGCGTGTAAGTGCTGATAGCGCCGATGGCCATGATCCAGGCCTTGGGGTTGACCCACTGAAACGCAGCGGCCCCCAGATAGCTGATCGGTTTGCCTTCGCTCTTCTCACCGTCGCAAACCGGTCCGGAATGGGCGATTTTCCACGCCAGATACAGCAAATACGCCGCGCCGATATAACGCAGCACGGTGTAGAGCACCGGATAAGTCTGGAACACCGCGCCCAGGCCAAAACCGACCGCCACCACCAGCGCGAAGAAGCCGCAGGAAATGCCGAGCATATGAGGAATCGTGCGGTTGAAGCCGAAATTCACGCCGGATGCCAGCAACATCGTGTTATTCGGGCCCGGTGTGATCGAGGTGACGAGGGCAAACAGGGCGAAGCCCAGCAGCAGATCAAGTGAGAGCGTCATGGGAGGCAGTCCGTCAGGGTCGGTCAGGTATTGACCCTATCGCACACCCTTGGGGAAACCCATGGACAGTTAGGCGAAAATTCGACCCGTACAGTTTTCGATCAGCTGGCGCGACCGTGCAGCTGTACAGCTCGCTCGGCATTCATTTCGCCTTGCTTGTCAAAACCAATGATTTTCTGCGGTTGACCAAGCAATTCGGCTTTTTTCGCGTGGTATTCCTCGAAGGACAAGCCCCGGCGATTCAAGGCTTCCAGCGCCAGTTCACGGGTTTCCTCAGCGGTGTAGGGACGCAGTTCCGGGGAAACATGGCTGGCACATCCAGCAAGCACGGAAAGGCTCAGCAGCATAAAGGTGGTGATCAGGGTTTTCATGTCTGGCGTCCTGGCGATCTGGGTTCGGGGCAATGAACACAGGCTACCCGCGCCTTTGGAT
>DATMUG010000342.1:0-4886 GCA_035563915.1 Pseudomonas sp.
GAGGGAGCTTGCTCCCGCTCGGCTGCGCAGCAGTCGTGAAATCAGCCAATGCGGTCTGTCAGGCGGACCGCATTTTCAGGGTTTGGGGCTGCTTCGCAGCCCAGCGGGAGCAAGCTCCCTCGCCACAGGAGAGCGCCTTAAGCGGTCATGACTTGGCGGATGTCGCGCGCCAGTTCGCGTACGCGCTCTTCTTCGGTATCCCACGAGCACATGAAGCGTGCGCCGCCCTTGCCGATGAAGGTGTAGAAACGCCAGCCCTTGGCGGTCAGCGCCGAGATGGCCGGTTCCGAGAGTTGCAGGAACACGCCGTTGGCCTGTACCGGGAACATCAGTTCAACGCCCGGGATGTCGCTGACCAGTTCGGCCAGCAGTTGCGCGCAGTGGTTGGCGTGGCGGGCGTATTTGAGCCAGGCGTCGTTTTCCAGGATGCCGACCCAGGGCGCGGACAAAAAGCGCATCTTTGAAGCAAGCTGCCCGGCCTGTTTGCAGCGATAGTCGAAGTCTTCGGCCAGGTCGTGGTTGAAGAACAGGATCGCCTCGCCCACGGCCATGCCGTTTTTCGTGCCACCGAAGCACAGCACGTCGACGCCGGCCTTCCAGGTCAGGTCAGCCGGAGTGCAGCCGAGGAACGCGCAGGCGTTGGAGAACCGCGCGCCGTCCATGTGCAGGTGCAGGCCCAGTTCCTTGCAGGTGGCGCTGATGGCGCGCACTTCTTCCGGGGTGTAGACGCTGCCGACTTCCGTGGCCTGGGTCAGGGTCACGACGCGGGGCTTGGGGTAGTGGATGTCTTGACGCTTGAGGGCGATTTCGCGGATCGAGTCCGGGGTCAGCTTGCCGTTTTCAGTACCGGCGATCAGCAGCTTGGAGCCGTTGGAGAAGAATTCCGGGGCGCCGCATTCGTCAGTTTCGACGTGGGCGGTTTCCGAGCAGATCACGCTGTGGTAACTCTGGCACAGGGACGACAGGGCCAGGGAGTTGGCGGCGGTGCCGTTGAAGGCGAAAAACACTTCGCAGTCGGTTTCGAACAATTTGCGGAAATCGTCGGACGCGCGGGCGGTCCATTCGTCGTCGCCATAAGCGCGCTGGTGGCCATGGTTGGCCTGTTCCATGGCCGCCCAGGCTTCAGGGCAGATACCGGAATAGTTGTCGCTGGCGAATTGTTGGCTCTTGTCGGTCATGGCCTGCTTCCGTGGTCGAGACGCCTATGGTGAAGCGTCTCGTGGTCAATGAGGGTGGGCACTCTACCGAAGATCGTCCGGGGAGCACACGGGATGTCACTGTCAGAAAATTACGCGCGATGCCGGGCAATTATGCACGTGTCCAGGCGCATAAAGCAGCGCGACGGTGCACTGGATCTGCTCAAGTGGCTGGCGCTGCTGTGCATGGTCCTCGATCACCTGCGGTATGTCGGCTATTCGGCCGATTGGCTGTATGTACCCGGGCGGCTCGCCTTCCCGTGGTTCTGTCTGGCGATGGCGGCCAACCTGGCGCGAGTGGACATGAACGCGACCGGCGGTCAGTGGCGTTACATGGGCTGGTTGCTGTTGTTTAGCGCCGTGAGTGAAATGCCCTACCGAATGTACCTCCCCAATCCCGATACCTTGAATGTGCTGCCTACCCTTGCCCTGGGCTTGCTGGTGGCGCGGGGCTGGCGCGACCGCACGTTGCAGGCGCGATTGCTGGCTGTCGCGGCGATGGTGCTCGCGGTGCTGTTCTGGGGGCGATTGATGTTCGGTTTTTTCGGCGTGCTGTTGCCGCTGGCGCTGTTGCTGATCATTCGTCGTCCCTGGTATTTCGCGCTCTTGCCGGGGCTGGTGTGCCTGGCCGCCAATCAATGGCAGGTGCTGTATTACTCCATTCGGCTGGGCAATCACATAGCGATGGCGGCCGTTACCACTTGTCTGATTGCGCCATGCGCGGGGCTGTTCCTTTTGCGACACACCCAGGGCGTAAAACCACCGCCCATGCGGCGTTGGGCGTATGCCTTGTATCCCGTGCATTTCCTTCTGCTGCTGCTTGTTCGCCAGATCGCCGCATAACCCTGTGGGAGCTGGCTTGCCAGCGATGGCGGCGGCACATCCAGCATTGATGGCGGCTGACCCACCGCTATCGCTGGCAAGCCAGCTCCCACAGGGTTTCTCGGTGATTGGAGGATTGTGTTTGGCTGGTCATTTCCCGTCATGTCGTAAACGCACCTTTGCGTGGCGCCCATAGGCATTTGGCCTGTCTGCCTCGGTCATACCATCGCTATCAAAGGGCACTGCCGTAACGCCAGTGCCTTACCGAGACGAATGGCGCACAGATGCCGCTGGGAGAGACGCGATGTTCAGCAAGAAAGACCAGATCCAGGGTTATGACGATGCACTGCTGGCGGCGATGAATGCCGAGGAGCAACGTCAGGAAGATCACATCGAACTGATCGCGTCAGAGAACTACACCAGCAAGCGCGTCATGGAAGCGCAAGGCAGCGGCCTGACCAACAAGTACGCCGAAGGCTACCCGGGCAAGCGCTACTACGGTGGCTGCGAACACGTGGACAAGGTCGAGGCCCTGGCCATCGAACGCGCCAAGCAACTGTTCGGCGCCGATTACGCCAACGTCCAGCCGCATTCCGGCTCCTCGGCCAACAGCGCCGTGTACCTGGCCCTGCTGCAAGCCGGCGACACCATCCTGGGCATGAGCCTGGCCCACGGCGGTCACCTGACCCACGGTGCCAAAGTGTCGTCCTCGGGCAAGCTGTACAACGCCGTTCAATACGGGATCGACACCAAGACCGGCCTGATCGATTACGACGAAGTCGAGCGCCTGGCCGTCGAGCACAAGCCGAAGATGATCGTGGCCGGCTTCTCCGCCTATTCCAAGACCCTGGACTTCCCGCGCTTCCGTCAGATCGCCGACAAGGTTGGCGCGCTGCTGTTCGTCGACATGGCCCACGTGGCCGGTCTGGTCGCTGCCGGTCTGTACCCGAACCCGCTGCCGTACGCTGACGTGGTGACCACCACCACCCACAAGACCCTGCGCGGTCCGCGTGGCGGCCTGATCCTGGCCAAGTCCAACGAAGAAATCGAGAAGAAGCTCAACGCCGCGGTATTCCCCGGTGCGCAGGGTGGCCCGCTGATGCATGTGATCGCCGGTAAGGCGGTGTGCTTCAAGGAAGCGCTGGAGCCTGGCTTTAAGGCCTACCAGCAGCAGGTGATCGACAACGCCCAGGCCATGGCGAGCGTATTTATCAAACGTGGCTACGATGTAGTGTCCGGCGGTACCGACAACCACCTGTTCCTCGTCAGCCTGATCCGTCAGGGCCTCACCGGCAAAGACGCGGACGCAGCCCTCGGTCGCGCCCACATCACCGTGAACAAGAACGCCGTGCCGAACGATCCGCAGTCGCCGTTCGTCACCTCCGGCCTGCGCATCGGCACCCCGGCGGTGACCACTCGCGGCTTCAAGGTTGCACAGTGCATCACGCTGGCCGGCTGGATCTGCGACATCCTCGACAACCTCGGCGATGCCGATGTCGAGGCCAACGTTGCCCAGCAAGTCTCGGCCCTGTGCGCAGACTTCCCGGTTTATCGCTGAGTGCGGTTTTGGAGTAAATGACTATGCAACGCTACTCAGGCTTCGGCCTCTTCAAACACTCTCTCAGCCACCATGAAAACTGGCAGCGCATGTGGCGCACGCCGACCCCTAAAAAGGTCTACGACGTGGTCATCGTCGGCGGTGGCGGGCATGGTCTGGCGACCGCTTACTACCTGGCCAAGGAGCACGGCATCACCAACGTGGCCGTGGTCGAAAAGGGCTGGCTGGGCGGCGGTAACACCGCGCGCAACACCACCATCGTTCGCTCCAACTACCTGTGGGACGAGTCGGCGCACCTGTACGAACACGCGATGAAACTGTGGGAAGGCCTGTCCCAGGACCTGAACTACAACGTGATGTTCTCCCAGCGTGGCGTCTACAACCTGTGCCACACCCTGCAGGACATCCGTGACTCCGAGCGTCGGGTCAGCGCCAACCGCCTCAACGGCGTGGACGGCGAACTGCTCAACGCCAAGCAAGTCGCAGACGAAATCCCGTACCTGGACTGCTCGAAGAACACCCGCTATCCGGTGATGGGCGCCACCGTGCAGCGTCGCGGCGGCGTGGCCCGTCACGATGCCGTGGCCTGGGGCTTTGCCCGTGCCGCCGACGCCTTGGGCGTGGACCTGATCCAGCAGACCGAAGTGATCGGCTTCCGCAAGGAAAACGGTGTGTGCATCGGCGTTGAAACCAACAAGGGCTTCATCGGCGCCAAGCGCGTCGGCGTGGTCACTGCCGGTAACTCCGGGCACATGGCCAAGCTCGCCGGTTTCCGTCTGCCGATCGAATCCCACCCGTTGCAGGCGCTGGTGTCCGAGCCGATCAAGCCGATTATCGACAGCGTGATCATGTCCAACGCCGTACACGGCTACATCAGCCAGTCCGACAAGGGCGACCTGGTGATCGGCGCCGGTATCGACGGCTACAACGGCTACGGCCAGCGTGGTTCGTACCCGGTGATCGAACACACCATCCAGGCCATCGTCGAGATGTTCCCGGTGTTGTCCCGCGTACGCATGAACCGTCAGTGGGGCGGCATCGTCGATACGACGCCTGATGCCTGCCCGATCATTTCGAAAACCCCGGTCCCGAACATGTTCTTCAACTGCGGTTGGGGCACCGGTGGCTTCAAGGCCACACCTGGCTCGGGCAACGTGTTTGCCGCGAGCCTGGCCAAGGGTGAAATGCACCCGTTGGCCGCACCTTTCTCCATCGACCGTTTCCACAACGGTGCGTTGATCGATGAACACGGCGCTGCTGCGGTTGCCCACTAACAGGAGAAATCCCCATGTTGCATATCTTCTGTCCTC
>DATMUG010000343.1:0-6339 GCA_035563915.1 Pseudomonas sp.
GTGTCAGAAACATAAATGTCGACTGACACTCCGCGTTCGCGAGCAAGCCCGCTCCCACATTTTTTTGTTCAATATTCCGATAGATCCGCCAACGGATGCCGCCCCTCCCAGACCTTGTGGAAGTGCGCTTCTACCACCGCATCCGGCACATTGTTGATATCCGGCCAATGCCAATGCGGTTTCTGATCCTTGTCGATCAAGCGTGCGCGTACCCCCTCGCTGAACTCCGGGTGGCGGCAGCAATTGAGGCTCAGGGTGTATTCCATCTGGAAAACTTGCGCGAGCGACATGTGCCGGGCACGGATGATCTGTTCCCACACCAGATGCGCGGTCAAGGGTGAGCCTTCGCTCATCGTCCGGGCGGCGCGGCCGAGCAACAGATCGGTGTGCTCGCGCAGCCCGCTGATGGCTTTCCAGGCGCATCGCACATCACTGACATCCAACAATTCATCGATGCGCTGGCGCCGTGGCAACCACTGGGCTTCGGGCATCTGCGCGACAGCCTCCTGCTGCAGGGCCTTGAGCAGGCTGTTGAGCTGCATGGGGGTCTGCTCCTGCCAGTTCAGCTGCAACAAACCTTCGATCAGTGCTTCCTGCTGGTCATCGCGCAGGAAGCGGTCGGCCAGGTCCAGATCGATGGCATCTCGACCGTTCATGTGCGCGCCGGTCAGGCCGAGAAACAAGCCAAGCTTTCCGGGCAGGCGCGACAGGAACCAGCTGGCACCGACGTCCGGGTACAGGCCGATGCTGATTTCCGGCATCGCCAGTCGACTGCTCGGCGTGACAATACGGACGCTCGCCCCCTGAAGCAGGCCCATGCCACCCCCCAAGACATAACCGTGTCCCCAACAGATCAGCGGTTTGGGGTAGGTGTGCAGGCTGAAGTCCAGGCGATATTCGGCGTTGAAAAATTGCGCGGCCAGGGGCGGTACCTGACCCGGGCTGGCTCGACAGGCTTGTACCAGGCTGCGCACTTCACCGCCGGCGCAAAAGGCCTTGGCGCCGTTGCCGCGCAGCAGGACACAGACAATTTGCGGATCCTTGGCCCAGGCGCCCATCCGGTCGCGCAGGGCGTTGATCATGGGCAGGGACAGGGCATTGAGCGATTGTTCGGCATCCAGACTGGCAACGCCGATACGGGCACCGTCCGTGCCGGTGAGTTCTTCGAAGTGCAGATTCATCATGACCTCGATCGGGAATTTGAGGGTTAAGTATGATCGCTGTGCGGGAAAGTGCCGGATCCGTGTCAGATCAATTGACAAGCGCGGTGGCCCTTCTTAGGGTTCGCCCCATTGTTTTTGCCGGATGTAACCATGACTAACGACGACCGTATCAAACTCGAACCGAGCTGGAAGGAGGCACTGCGTGCCGAATTCGATCAGCCCTACATGGCAGAGTTGCGCAATTTCCTGCAACAGGAACGGGCGGCCGGCAAGGAAATCTATCCACCGGGCCCGTTGATCTTCAACGCCCTCAACTCGACGCCGCTGGATAAGGTCAAGGTGGTCATTCTCGGTCAGGACCCGTATCACGGCCCGGGCCAGGCCCATGGCTTGTGCTTCTCGGTACAACCGGGGGTGCCGACGCCTCCGTCGCTGGTCAATATCTACAAGGAATTGAAGCGCGACCTGAACATCGACATCCCCAACCATGGCTACCTGCAAAGCTGGGCCGATCAGGGCGTGTTGATGCTCAACACCACCATGACCGTGGAACGGGCCAACGCCAACGCGCACAAGGACAAGGGCTGGCAGTTCTTTACCGACCGGATCATTGAAGTGGTCAGTCAGACGCAACCGCATCTGGTGTTCATGCTGTGGGGCGCCCATGCCCAGAGCAAACAGAAGCTGATCGATGCCACCAAGCATCTGGTGTTGACCTCGGTGCACCCGTCACCGCTGTCGGCCTATCGCGGCTTTCTGGGGTGCGGGCATTTCAGCCGGACCAACAAGTTTCTGGAGCAGAACGGCGAGGCGCCGATCGAGTGGCGGTTGCCGCCACTCTGAAGGCAGGTGAGATGCTTTTGTGGCGAGGGAGCTTGCTCCCGCTGGGCTGCGAAGCAGCCCCAAACCCTGCAATCTGACAACTCCAGTCAACCGCATCCACCGGGTTTACGACTGCTGCGCAGCCGGATGGGAGCAAGCTTCCTCGCCACAGGGGTGGGTGTCAGGGTTATTCGGGCTGTCGGCTCCAATACCTGAACAACGGCTCCGCCAGAAACAGCACAAACAGCAACCGCATCACTTGCATCGCCGTCACCAGCGGCACCGACAATTGCAAGGTCTCCGCCGTCAGGCTCATCTCTGCGATACCCCCGGGCATCATGCCCAGGGTCAGCGAGCGCAGGTCCAGGTGGGTCAGGGCGCTCAAGCCCAAAGCTGCCGCCGTTGCGATCAACATGGTCAACACAGTGCCGATCAGGGTCCGGCCCATGAACGAGGGCGCGCGACGGAAAAACTGCCGGTTGAAGTGACAACCCAGGCCGCTACCGATCAGCCATTGACCGATCTGGCTGCCGCCATTGGGCAGGCCGATGTGCAGATCCCAACCGATGCTCACGGCGGCACTGACCAGCAACGGCCCGAACAGCCAAGGGTTGGGTTGACGCAGGCGCTCCCAGATCCAGGCCGCCAAAGCCCCTGCGGGAAACAGCACCGCCAGCCAGCGCCAATCGATGCTGCCGGCATGGGAAATCGGCGCACCGTCGCCCAACAGGTATTTGAACGCCGCCGGCACACAGAGCACCACCACCAGTACCCGCAGGCTCTGGCCTGCCGCCACGCGGCTGAGCACCGCGCCGTTGCGCGCGCCGAGGTTGACCATCTCCCCGGAGCCGCCCGGCATGCTGGAGAAAAATGCGGTGGCGCGATCCTCACCGGTGCGTCGCATCAGCCATACCCCGACCACAGCGGACAGGCTGGTGACCAGCGCACCGAAGAAGATCAAACCAAAATGACTCAGCACCTGCTCCATCACCAGAGGGGTGAAGTGCAGGCCGATACCGATACCGACAATCCACTGGCCGCACTTGCGGCCGCCAGGGATTTCCGCCAATTGCCAGGGCGTCAGGCAGCGAACGAGGATGATCGCCAGCAACGAGCCGACCATCCACGGCAGCGGCCAGCCGACCTGACTGGCGAGCAAACCGCCCAGCGCGCCGACCAGCGGCGTACCCCACCAGGCGTTGAACGGTGTTCGATCAGACATCGGCGATCGCGCGACGAGCGACTGAACGTTTGCGCCAGATGCGCAGCAACGGCACCAGCAGCATGACCACGGTCAGTACCCAGACACCGAAAGTGATCGGGCTCGACCAGAGGATTTCCAGTGCACCGTTGGAGATTGACAGGGCGCGGCGCAGGTTCTGCTCCATCAGACCGCCGAGGATGAAGCCCAGCAACACCGGCGACAGCGGGAAATCCAGCTTGCGCAGGATGTAGCCGAAGATGCCGATACCGACCATGAGGAACAGGTCGAAGGTGGTGGCGTGCACGGCGTAGACGCCGATCCCGGTAATAATCGCGATCACCGGCACCAGTGCCCAGTTCGGCACGGACAGAATGCGGGTGAAGATGCGGATCATCGGAATATTAAGGATCACCAGCATGATGTTGGCGATGAACAGCGAGGCAATCAGGCCCCAGACAATGTCCGGTTGCTGCTGGAACAGCATCGGCCCGGGGGTGATGTTGTACAGCGAAAGGGCGCCGATCATCACCGCCGTGGTGCCCGAACCCGGTACGCCGAGGGTCAGCATCGGCACCAGCGCTCCGCAGGCGGAAGCACCGATGGCGGTTTCCGGCGCCGCCAGGCCACGCATGTCGCCCTGGCCGAAAGTGCCCTTGGCGCCAGCGATGCGTTTTTCGGTCATGTAGGCCACGGCGCTGGCGAGAGTCGCACCCGCACCGGGCAACACGCCCATGATGAAGCCGAACACACCACAGCGGATGTTCACCACGAACACCGCCGAGGCTTCCTTGAGGTTGAACATCATGCGTCCGGTGGCCTTCACCGCTTCCTGGCCGCGATGGGTTTTCTCCAGCAGCAGGAGGATTTCACTGATGGAGAACAGGCCCAGTACCAGCACCACGAACTGAATGCCGTCGGTCAGGTGAATGTTGTCGCCGGTAAAACGATAGACGCCGCTGTTGGCGTCAATGCCGACCGTCGACAGAAACAGGCCGATCAGGGCGGCGATGAAGGTCTTGAGGGGGCGATCACCGGCCATGCCGCCCAGACAGACAATCGCGAACACCATCAGCACGAAGTATTCCGCCGGGCCGAAGGCTATCGCCCACTTCGCCAGCAACGGCGCGAAGAGCACCATGCCGCAGGTAGCAATGAACGCACCAATGAACGAGCTCCACGCCGACAGCGACAGGGCCACACCGGCCAAGCCTTTGCGGGCCATCGGGTAGCCGTCGAGGGTGGTCATCACGGTGGAGGCTTCGCCGGGGATGTTCAGCAGGATGGAGCTGATCCGGCCGCCGTATTCGCAGCCCAGGTACACCGCTGCCAGCAGAATCAGAGCCGATTCCGGTGGCAGGCCGAGGGCGAATGCGATAGGGATCAGTAACGCCACGCCATTGATCGGGCCCAGGCCCGGCAACAGGCCGACGACGGTGCCGATCAGGGTGCCGCAGAGGGCGGTCACCAGATTGTACGGGCTCAGCGCGACGCCGAAGCCCTGACCCAAATAGCCAAGCGTATCCATATCAGTTCTCCAGAACGTCGAGCAGGCCCAAGGGCAGCGGCACGTCCATCAACTTGTCGAACAGCAGGTAGAGACCCACCGCCATCAGCGTGGTGACCACGACGCTGGGCAGCCAGCGACCGCCATACAGGCGTGCCATCGGAATGCCGATCAAGATGCTGCTGAGGATGAAGCCCAGGGGTTCGAACAGCCCGGCGAAGATCAACAGCAGCACCACGCAGATGCCGATCTTGTTGAGGGTTTCACGGTCCAGTTTCGGGTCTTCCTCGCTGTGTACGATCGGTGTCGGGCGAAACGCCATATACAGCAGCGCACATCCCATCAACCCGAGCATTAGCAGTGGAAAGGCCCGAGGTCCCACCGGCTCGTAGGAATATTCCGCCTGATAAGGCCATGCCATCAGGGCCAGCGCAAGGCAGGCCAATAACAGCACCGAAGCAAAAATGCGTTGTAAGAGCATGGGAAACTCCTGTGCCGCGGCCCCGCAAAGCGGGCCCGCAGCCGCTAGACAGAGGCGATCACTGAATCAGGCCGAACTCTTTGGCCAGCACTTTGTAGTCGGCAACCTGCTTCTTCACGTAGGTGTCCAGTTCGGGACCTGTCATGGCGAACGGGAACAGTTCACGCTGGTCGCGCAGCTTGGCGAATTCAGGGGACGCCAGCAGTTTGTCGAAGGAGTCTTTCCACCAGGCGTAGTCTTCGTCGCTGACTTTTGGCCCCAGGTAGAAGCCGCGTACCACTGGCCAGACGATGTCGTAGCCCTGCTCGCGGGCGGTCGGAATGTCTTTCATTTCCGGCTCGTCCAGACGCTTGTCGGAGAACACCGCGAGCAGGCGCATGTCACCGCTCTGGATGTGCGGCATGGAGTCGGAGATGTCGGTGCTGCCGACCTGGATGTGGCCGCCGAGCAGAGCGGTGGCGATTTCACCGCCGCCTTCAAGGGCCACGTAGCGCAGGTCACGCGGGTTGATCCCGGCGGCCTTGGCGATCAGGGCGGTCTGCATCCAGTCCTGGCTGCCGACGGTGCCGCCGGAGCCGATCACCACTTTGCTCGGATCTTTCTTCAGCGCCTGTACCAGGTCGTCGAGTGTCTTGTAGGGCGAATCGCTTTTCACCGCGATGGCGCCGTAGCTGGTGCCGACGGCCGCGAGCCAGCGCACATTGGTCTCGTCGAAACGACCGAACTTGCCTTGCGCCAGGTTCAGCAGCGAACCGCTGGACCACGCCACCAGCGTGCCCGCATCGGCCGGACGCTGAGCGACGACCGCGTTGTACGCCACCGCGCCGACACCGCCGGGCATGTAGGTCACGCGCATCGGTTTGGTCAGCAGTTTTTCGTTGACCAGCGCGCTCTGCGCCAGTTTGCAGGTCAGGTCGAAACCACCGCCGGGGGAGGCCGGGGCGATGCATTCCGGACGTTTCGGCTCGGCCATGAGTTGGCCGGCAAACAGCATCGCGCCAGCGGCGAGAGCGACTTTACGCAGTGATACGTTCATTTGAGTCTCCAGAGGAGTTGTTGTTATGGATGGACCGAATGACCAAAGGGCAACGCGAAAACCTAGCGGCAGGCGCAGTTTTCTCGCGGCGCGCGCGCAACGACTGAAACAACGGAGGGGAAACAGGAC
>DATMUG010000344.1:0-3371 GCA_035563915.1 Pseudomonas sp.
GAAGCCTCGATTCGCGAGCGTCTGGAACTGCTCAACAAGTAACACGCAATACCCATGTGGGAGCGGGCTTGCTCGCGAAGGCGTCGGCACAACCAACATTGATGTTGGATGTGCCGGCCTCTTCGCGGGCAAGCCCGCTCCCACAGGGAGGGTGTGCTTAGATGTTCAGCAGTTGCAGGCGCTCGCGAATCGACGCTTCGATCCCGGCCTCGTCCAGCCCACACTCCGCCAGCATTTGCGCAGGCTTGGCGTGTTCGACGTAAGCATCCGGCAAGCCCAGGTGCAGCATCGACTTGAGGATGTTTTCCCGTGCCAGGAACTCGCTGACCGCGCTGCCGGCACCGCCCATGATTGCGTTCTCTTCGACGGTCACCAGCAGCTCGTGGCTGGCGGCGATTTCAAGTACCAGGGCTTCATCCAGAGGTTTGACGAAACGCATGTCGACCACGGTCGCATCCAGGGTCTCGGCGACTTTCAGCGCCTCGGCCAGTTGCACGCCGAACACCAGCAGGGCGACTTTGCTGCCCCGGCGGCGAATCACGCCCTTGCCGATTTCGATCGGTTCGAGATTCTTCTCGATGGTCGCATTCGGGCCGCTGCCACGGGGGTAACGCACGGCGGCCGGGCCCTCGAACAGGTGACCGGTGGTGAGCATCTTGCGCAGTTCGTTTTCGTCGCTCGGGGTCATCACCAGCATGCCGGGGATGCAGCGCAGGAACGACAGGTCAAAGCTGCCCGCGTGCGTCGGACCGTCTTCGCCGACCAGACCGGCGCGGTCGATGGCAAACAGCACGTCGAGGTTCTGTACCGCCACATCGTGAATCAGCTGGTCATAGCCGCGCTGCAGGAACGTCGAGTAGATCGCCACTACAGGTTTCGCGCCTTCGCAGGCCATGCCGGCGGCAAGGGTCACAGCGTGTTGTTCGGCAATCGCCACGTCGAAGTAGCGCTGCGGGAAGCGTTCGCTGAAGGCCACCAGATCGGAGCCTTCCTTCATGGCCGGGGTGATGCCTACCAGGCGTGGATCGACCGCTGCCATGTCGCACAGCCACTCACCGAACACACCCGAATATTTCGGGCCGCTGGCTTTTTTCGGCGCGGCGGCCGGAGCGTCCAGGGGTTCGAGTTTGGTGATGGCGTGGTAACCGATCGGGTCGACTTCCGCCGGGGCGAAGCCTTTGCCTTTCTTGGTGACGACGTGCAGGAACTGCGGGCCTTTCAGGTCACGCATGTTGCGTAGCGTGGCGATCAGGGTCGGCAGGTCGTGGCCATCGATCGGGCCGATATAGTTCCAGCCCAGCTCTTCGAACAGGGTGCCGGGGACCAGCATGCCCTTTGCGTATTCTTCGGTGCGACGGGCGATTTCCCAGGCGCCGGGCAGGCGCGACAGCACTTTCTTGCTGCCTTCGCGCATGCTCGCGTAGGTGCGGCTGGAAAGGATTTTCGCCAGGTAGTTCGACAGACCGCCGACGTTACGCGAAATCGACATGTCGTTGTCGTTGAGGATCACCAGCATGTTGGCGTCCACTTCCGGCGCATGGTTCAGGGCTTCGAACGCCATGCCCGCGGTCAGGGCGCCGTCGCCGATCACGGCGATGGCCTTGCGATCACTGTTTTGCAGGCGGGCGGCAATCGCCATGCCCAGCGCGGCGCTGATCGAGGTGCTGGAGTGGCCGACGCCAAAAGTGTCGTATTCGCTCTCGGAGCGACGCGGGAAAGCGGCAATGCCGTCTTTCTGGCGCAGGGTGCCCATGCGCTGGCGACGATCGGTGAGGATCTTGTGCGGGTAGGCCTGATGCCCCACGTCCCACACCAGCCGGTCGTCCGGGGTGTCGAATACGTAGTGCAACGCGATGGTCAGCTCGATCACGCCCAGGCCGGCACCGAAATGTCCACCGGTCTGACCGACCGTGTAGAGCAATTCCAGGCGCAACTCATCGGCCAGGGTTTCCAGCTCGGCTTCGCCTAACCGGCGCAGGCCGTCCGGCGTGTTCGCGCGGTCCAGCAGGGGCGTGGTCGGGCGCTTGCGGGGAATCTCATGAAACGTCGTGGGCATCAGGCGAATCGTTATAGGTATAAAAGATGCGGCAGTTTACCTGATGCATCGGTCCCTGCCCACGCGTTGGTCTTTTTTGGCCGATACGGCGTCAGTTGCGACGGTCGACGATGTAGCGGGCCAGATCGCGCAAGGGTTCGGCGGCCGCGTCAAACGGTCGCAGCGCGTGCAGGGCCTGATCGCGCAGTTCCAGGGCGTAGGCCTTGGCGGCGTCGAGGCCGAGCAAGGCCGGATAGGTCGGCTTGTCGCGAGCGATGTCGGCGCCCTGGCGTTTGCCCAGGGTGGCGGTATCGCTTTCTACATCGAGAATGTCGTCCTGCACCTGAAACGCCAGGCCGATGGCCTGTGCATACGTCTTCAGGGACTTGAGTTCGTCTTTCTCGGCACGTCCGCTGGCCAGGGCGCCGAGTTGGACGCTGACTTCGATCAGCGCACCGGTCTTGTGCCGATGCATCTGTTCCAGCGCTTTCTGATCGAGTTTCAGCCCGACCGAGCCTAGATCGATGGCTTGACCGCCCACCATGCCTGCCGGGCCTGCGGCGTGGGCCAATGCAGTGACCATTTGCAGGCGGATGTCTGCATCCAGGCTGCTCAGGCGCGGATCGAGCAGGGCGCTGAAAGCCAGGCTCTGCAAGCCGTCACCGGCGAGGATCGCGCAGGCTTCATCGAATTTCTTGTGGGTGGTGGGCTGGCCGCGACGCAGATCGTCGTCGTCCATGGCCGGCAAATCGTCGTGCACCAGGGAATAGGCGTGGATCAATTCCACCGCGCAAGCCGCGCCGTTGGCTTGTTCGGCCTTGCCGCCCAGCGCTTCGCAAGCGGCATAGGCCAGCAGCGGACGCACGCGCTTGCCGCCATTCATTACGCTGTAGCGCATCGCCTCGTAGAGTCGCGCCAGTTCCGGCAGAGGCGCATTGAACAGGGTTTCCAGGGCAGCATTGACCCGCGCCTGGCTGGTCGCCGAGTACGCTGCAATCATTCTGGTTGATCCGCGTCGAAGGGTTCCTCGGCCAGTTCGCCATCACGTTCGAGCAGCACCTGAACCTTTTGCTCGGCCTGGGCCAGCGCCGCCTGGCAATCGCGGGTCAGCCCGATGCCCTGCTCGAAAGCGGTCAGCGAGTCTTCCAGCGACAATTCACCGTTCTCCAGACGCTCGACCAGCGTTTGCAGGTCAGCGAGGGACTGTTCGAAATCCAGTGCAGCTTTTTTGCGGGCCATGGCGGCGATTTCCGGTTGACGTTAAACCGGCGCGACACTAGCAGATAGGGGGTTTATGGGCAAATGAGTGGGCCGACGGACAAGGGTGTCAGTCGGT
>DATMUG010000345.1:0-5997 GCA_035563915.1 Pseudomonas sp.
CTCCTGCATTTGGAATGCATTCCCCTGTAGGAGCTGCCGAAGGCTGCGATCTTTTGCTTCTCCATCACCAGGATCAATCATCCTGTTCAGCCTTTATTCCGACGCCTAGACTCGGCCAACTCCAATAAAAGGTAGGCCGCCATGTCCGAGACGTTGCTCAGTTCCCGCAATCTGGCTTTCGAGCTGTATGAAGTCCTCGATGCCGAAGGTCTGACCCAGCGTGAGCGTTTCGCCGAGCACACCCGCGAAACCTTCGATGCCGCCCTCGGCACCGCTCGCAATATCGCCGAGAAATTTTTCGCGCCGCACAACCGCAAGGGTGACGAAAACGAGCCGCGCTACGAGGACGGTCAGGCGATTCTGATTCCGGACGTCAAACCGGCGGTAGACGCCTTTCTTGAAGCCGGTTTCCTCAACGCCGCGCGCAGTTTCGACGCCGGCGGCATGCAACTTCCTACATTGCTGTCCCAGGCCTGCTTCGCTCACTTTCAATCGGCCAACGCTGCATCGACCTCGTACCCGTTCCTGACCATGGGCGCGGCGAACCTGATCGAAAGCTTCGGCACCGAAGAGCAGAAGCGACGCTTCCTGCAACCGATGATCGACGGCCGTTTCTTCGGCACGATGGCCCTGACCGAACCCCACGCCGGCTCATCCCTGTCGGATATTCGTACACGCGCCGAGCCCGCGTCCGACGGCACTTATCGCCTCAAGGGCAACAAGATCTTCATCTCCGGCGGCGATCACCCGCTGTCGGAAAACATTGTGCACATGGTCCTGGCAAAACTGCCGGACGCACCTGCCGGGGTGAAGGGCATCTCGCTGTTCATCGTGCCCAAGTTCCTGGTCAACGATGACGGCAGCCTGGGCAAGCGCAACGATGTCCTGCTGGCCGGCCTGTTCCACAAGATGGGCTGGCGTGGCACCACCTCCACTGCGCTGAATTTCGGCGATAACGGCGAGTGTGTCGGTTATCTGGTAGGCAAGCCGCACCATGGCTTGAGCTACATGTTCCAGATGATGAACGAAGCGCGGATTGGCGTGGGCATGGGCGCGGTGATGCTCGGCTATGCCGGTTACCTGTACTCCCTGGAATACGCACGTTTACGCCCGCAAGGTCGCGTTCCGGACAGCAAGGACCCGAACACCGCCCCCGTGGCGATCATCCAGCACGCTGACGTCAAACGGATGCTGCTGACCCAGAAGGCTTACGTCGAAGGCTCGTTCGATCTTGGCCTGTATGCTGCCCGGCTGTTCGATGACACCACCACCCTTGAAACCGAAGCCGAGCGCAAACAGGCCCACGAGCTGCTGGATCTGCTGACGCCAATCGTCAAATCCTGGCCGTCTGAGTTCTGCCTGAAAGCCAACGAACTGGCGATTCAGATCCTCGGCGGCCACGGTTACACCCGTGAATATCCGGTAGAGCAGTACTACCGCGATAACCGCCTGAACCCGATCCACGAAGGTACTCACGGCATTCAGTCGCTGGACCTGTTGGGCCGCAAACTGGCGCAAAACGGCGGCGCCGGGCTCAAGCAATTGATCCGCCTGATCGCCGACACCGCCGAGCGCGCCCAGGCCCATAAATCGCTGACCGCTCTGCGTGAACCACTGGAGAAACTGGTGGCGCGCCTGCAAACCGCGACCATCGGCCTGCTGACCGATCTGGCCCAGGGCAAGGTCAACAGCAGCCTGGCCAATTCGGCGCTGTACCTGAAGGTGTTCGGCCACACAGTGATTGGCTGGCGCTGGCTGGAACAGGCGATTCGCGCCGAGGAAGGGCTGGCCAAGGGCAATGCGGCGGATGTGGCCTTCTATAAAGGCAAGTTTCAGGCGGCGCGGTATTTCCTGACTTGGGAAATTCCGGGATGCCACCATGAGCTGACACTTCTTGAGGCGCGGGATGATGTTTGCCTGAACATGCAAGATGAGTGGTTCTGATTTGGTCGCGGCAACTTCACCTATAGAGAGACTTTAGTGAGTTGCCGCAACCCAGTGATTTGGCTACCGACCAACGGTGATAACGACGGCCATCCCCAATCTGGAATACCTGCTATGGCTGAACGCGACATCAACGGAAACTTTCGCCTGTATTAACCCGCTGCAAACTGAAGAAATATGGTGTTCGACTCAGGTAGAAGACGCAAAATTCTTCTCAAACTAAAATTTTCGATCCCCAATACTGTCCCCGTGTCCCTCACCGACCTGTCACTTATGACAGTTGTGCCTCCTTATCCCCCGATGCTAGCTTTTCCACCTGCCTCGTATATTCCAAACGGAATAGCGACAGAAAATGAAAGGCAACTCTTCTAGCGAGACGGTAATGGAGATACAAATATGGGCACAAATAATGAAACCCGCATTCCGCAACACGGATCATATGTTGATCGCAACCACTGCATCATCTCATCCACAAGAGCGACTACGATTTGGGAGCTAAACCGTAATCAACGAGTAGTAACGGGAAAAATTTACTCCTTAAATGGGGATG
Source organism: Pseudomonas sp. (assembly GCA_035563915.1). Taxonomy (GTDB): domain Bacteria; phylum Pseudomonadota; class Gammaproteobacteria; order Pseudomonadales; family Pseudomonadaceae; genus Aquipseudomonas. The sequence goes on from DATMUG010000345.1 coordinate 2,495, forward strand.
TCGTATCTAACATTCAAATAACAACGTGGCCTCTCGATAAAGCCCATCAAGAAGATAATAAAGAAGAGACTGAAGAAGCTGAAACCAGCAATATCCCTATTCGAGAAATGCTTGAATCCCTTGGCAGTGGTGAGGCCATCAGGACAAATGGTGTAACTTATAATTTCCAAAGAAAGATTTTCTCCCCATCCGGGAACACATGGGTTTGTGCGCTTATAGTAAAAAACCCTAACCAGCAAGAACTAGAACTTAGAAGAGACACCGTCGACCAAGACACGTTCGTTAGAGCCGCGCGATTGGGAGATATTATCTCTACCACAAATTCCCCCATCACAAAAAAAACGTTCAAATCAACTCAAGCAAACAGTTACAGCATTACTATTGAGTCTGCGGGAAAAACTTACAATAGCAGCAAAAACATTGACTTCAACCACGTTTTTATGTGCTCAGAACCTCAAAATATTATCACCGCAAGCAATAAATCTCACATCATTAACCGAAAACTATGCGACGAAGCACCCTCTAATCCCACCTTGGTGAACGCCTATCTTTTGGTTAGCTGAAAGCCACTCCCACTGAAACATGATTACCAGCATAGCTGTTAATCATGTTTCCCTTTAAGTCAGGAAAGTGCTCACCCCAATAATCTTCAAACTCTTATATCGATTCAAAACTTTCAATAACCCTCAGACTATCGCAGCCTGAATCCACCCATCTGCCGCGCCAAATCATCCGCCAACCGCTGCAACGTCTGACAATCCTCACGACAAGCCCTGACCTCCCCTGCCGTCGCCCGGGCCAGATCGGAAATCCCCTGCACATTGCGGTTGATCTCTTCTGTCACCGCCGACTGCTGTTCCGTCGCCGTCGCCACCTGATGGTTCATATCGCTGATGCGCTCCACCTGCCCGGTGATCGCGGTCAACGACGCCCCGGTGCGCTGGCTCGATTCAACACCAGTCCCGGTGGCCGCCTGCCCGCTGTGCATCGACGACACGGCATTCTCCGCCCCCTGCTTGAGGCTGCCGATCATCTGCTGGATCTCTTCGGTGGACGATTGCGTGCGGCGGGCCAGGGTCCGCACTTCATCGGCGACCACGGCAAACCCGCGCCCCATGTCCCCTGCCCGCGCCGCTTCGATGGCCGCGTTGAGCGCCAGCAGGTTGGTCTGCTCGGAAATCCCGCGAATCACCGCCAGCACCTGATCGATCGACGCCACCTGATCCGCCAGCTCGCCCACGGCGCTGGCAGCGACGCCAATTTCGTCGGACATGCTTTCGATATGGCGAATCGAGCCGCCGACCACTGCTCGGGCCTGTATGGCTTCATCCCGGGCATTTTGAGAAGCCACTGCCGCATTCCCGGCGTTTTGCGCAATGTCCTGCACCGTCAGGCCCATTTCGTGGACAGCGGTAGCGACCATGTCGGTCATCTCCTGCTGACGCCCTGAACGCTCGGCGGTGTTGTCCACCACCTTGGCCACCTGCCCGACAGCCGTTTGCAAGCGTTCGCTGGTGGTGAGCACTTCACCGATCATGTCGCGCTGACTATCCAGGAACCGATTGAAGCCGCGAGCCAGATCACCCAGTTCATCGGCGCGGCTGGCATCCAACCGCTGGGTCAAATCTCCACCACCGCTACCGATGGCGACCAGCGCGGCTGTTACCTGACGAATCGGCCGTACCAGGCCACGGGCCAGCAACACCACCAACAACAGGCACACCAACGCCACCACCAGGCCGATGCCGCTGCTCATCCACATGGCGCGACGTGCCTCGGCGTAGATCTGCGCCTGTGGCACTTCGGCCACCAGGGTCCAACCCAGATCACGCAATGGCAGGCTCAATGCCAGATAATCCTCGCCATCGCGTGCAAAGCGGCTGCTGGCGGCGGCATTTTTTTGACCCATGACCGCGTGCGCTGCCGACTCGCCAATCTGTTCGCTCAGGGAACGCTTGCCGCTCAATTGCGCCTCGGGATGCACCTGGATCAACCCGTCGGAACGCACGAGATAGACCTTCCCGCGCTCGCCGAAGCTGAAATTGTGGATCAGCTGCGACAGCTCTTTCATGCTCAGGCCAAGCCCGGCAACACCCACCACCTTCCCGGCCTTTTCCACCTTGATGTCAATGAACAGCGCCAATTCTCCGGTGGCCGTGTCGTTGTCGATATTGAGGGTGCGCGGCTGGTTGCTGTCGAGGAACGAGTAGAACCAGGCGTCTTTGGGATTGGTACGGCTCAGGGTCCGGTCCAGACCCTTTTGCGTGTAGTAGTGGCTTGAAGCCGTGCCGATCATCAGCGCGGTAAATGCTTGCTGTTCGGCGCGGATACCTTCCAGATATTCGACAAACGCAGGTGTCTGCGCCGGGTTTTCACCTGCGGCCAACCAGTCGCGCACCATGCTGTTGCTGGCGATGTCCTTGGCGGCGGTGAGGGGCTGGACGAGGATGCGTTCGATGTCGTTGCGCATCGCTTCGATGCTCGACGGCAGCGCTTGTTCGACCAGATAGCGCTGGGCGAGGCGGTTGACCACAAGGGTATAAATGCCAACCACGATCAGGACGCTGACCAGCAGGGCGGTGCCCATGCTCAGGATCAACTGCCATTGAATACTGCGTCGCCAGAACTGCATGGAGCACCCCCAAAGAATAAGAGGCTGAAACACTGCAACAGCCGTGCCGATTGTATACAACTAAATCGACAATTTATTCTTTGGTTGTGCGCAAAGCCGATCAGGCCTGATTGATCGTCTTGGAAATCACTTCAACCGTGGCGCTGACTTGCTCTTGGTAACGGTCGAGTTCGAGCTTGTGCTGCTTTTGCATTTCGATCTGCTGGGAACACAGGTTCATCGCGGCCAGAACCAGCAGGCGATCACCGATCAGGGCCGGGTACTTCTTTTTGGTCTCGGCCAGGGCCGCCTTGAGCATCAATGCCGCGTCCAGCAGGGTTTGCTCTTCCCCTTCCGGCGCCTTGATCGAATAGTCCTCCCCCAGGATCGAGACGACTTTTACCCCCGCACCGTAACTCATGCGCTGACAGGGCCTGCGCTGACGCGCTCAACCAGGGCTTGAATGCGGGCGGCGGTGGCGCCTTGTTTCTCTTCCTGTTCCATCAGGCTCAGTTGCAGGCTTTCGTTTTCATCCTTGGCCTGGGCCAGTTCTGCGCTCAGGGCTTGGTTGGTGCCAAGCAGCGTCTGGTTCTGTTGCACCAGGTCGCTGACCAGTTGTTCCAATTGGCTTAGGGATGCTTCCAACATTTTGATTTTCCAGGCTTTTTCAAAGGGCGCGTACGATAAAGAAAAGTCACTGTGGATGCCAGGGTTAAACAGGCGCAAAGCCTTGATTTTGCTGGCGAGTGACCTTTCTCGCGAACTTTAGAGACTGTGATTGGCCGATCTGGTTCCTGCACTTCGTCGCCCGCTCCTGTGGTTGGGTGGAAGGCATAGCCTGGAATTGGCCAAATAATGAAAAGATCGCAGCCTGCGGCAGCTCCTACACAGG
>DATMUG010000346.1:0-9575 GCA_035563915.1 Pseudomonas sp.
GTTATTTTCAGAAGATTTCAAAGTTTCCCTTGCAACTTCAACCACTTGCGCTTTCGATCTCTCGTCAGCGGGAGGCGAATTCTACAGCGTTACTCGCTGCTGTCAACACCTCTTTTTCAACTCCCTGCGGGCTTCGATGAATTGAAGCACCTGACCACCGAAACTTACTTAACTCTTTGTTTATCAAGGAGTTTTCCGTTTCGACTGCGCCGGAAGTGGGGCGAATTATAGAGAACTAAAATTCGCCGTCAACACTTAATTTCAGTTTTCTTTCAATAAGTTACGAGCGGCAGAAATACGGCCTGCCCCACCCACGCGGGAGGAGCAAACCCGTCTGCTTATATAGAGGGAAATTTTCAGAGCACGCCGGACTCTTTAAACGCAGCGACGACACCAGCCTCCAGCCCCAACACCCGCTGCAGAACTTCCAACGTATGTTCACCCAACAAAGGAGGAGCATGACGATACTCAACCGGCGTCTCGGACAACCGAATCGGACTCGCCACCTGAGGCACTAAACCGGCCAAAGCATGAGGCAGCTCGATTGCCAGACCGCGCGCCTTGACCTGAGGATCTGCAAACATCTGCGCCAGGTCATTGATAGGACCACACGGCACACCGGCCAGCTCCAGCTGCGCCACCCACTCAGCAGTGGTCTTGAATACCGTTGCCTGACGGATCAGCGGAATAAGCACTGCCCGATTCGCCACCCGCAATTTATTGGTTACGAACCGCGGATCATCAGCCCACTGAGGCTGCCCGGCGACCTCCGCGAACTTGCGGAACTGCCCGTCATTACCCACGGTAAGAATGAAGTCGCCATCCGCCGTAGGAAAATCCTGATAAGGCACGATGTTCGGATGAGCATTCCCCAAGCGCTTGGGAGGATTGCCCGTTGTCAGATAGTTCATCGCCTGGTTAGCCAGGCATGCCACCTGCACATCCAGCAAGGCCATATCGATGTGCTGCCCACCGCCCTCCTGGTTCCGATGCGCAAGTGCCGCCAGGATCGCCACGGTCGAGTAGAGCCCCGTCAAAATGTCGGTCAGCGCCACTCCCACCTTCACCGGCCCCGCCCCCTCATCCCCTTCAGGTCGACCCGTCAGACTCATGAGGCCGCCCAGCCCCTGGATCATGAAGTCATAACCCGCGCGCTTGGCGTAAGGACCGGTTTGACCAAACCCGGTGATCGAGCAATAGATCAGATCCGGATTGATCGCTTTCAGCGATTCATAGTCCAGTCCATAGGCCGCCAGCCCACCGACCTTGAAGTTCTCGATCAGAATGTCTGACTTGGCCGCCAGGTCTCGCACCAGCTTTTGCCCTTCCGGGCGCGTGAAGTCGATGGTCACCGATTGTTTGTTGCGATTGGCCGACAGGTAATAGGCGGCCTCGCTGGTGTTCTCTCCATAGGCGTCCTTAAGGAAAGGCGGCCCCCAGGCGCGCGTGTCATCGCCATTGCCCGGACGCTCGACCTTGATCACTTCGGCGCCAAGGTCGGCAAGGATTTGTCCGGACCAAGGCCCGGCCAGCACCCGCGATAAATCCAGTACCCGTAGATGCGAAAGCGCGCCCATGGACGTTCTCCTATTAATAGAACGCCTGGATGCCAGTCTGCGCGCGACCGAGAATCAGCGCGTGGACGTCATGCGTACCTTCATAGGTGTTCACAACTTCCAGGTTGACCAGATGGCGAGCGACACCGAACTCATCGGAAATACCATTGCCGCCCAACATGTCGCGAGCCATGCGCGCGATATCCAGGGACTTGCCGCAGGAGTTGCGCTTCATCATCGAAGTGATTTCCACCGCTGCGGTCCCTTCGTCCTTCATACGTCCCAGACGCAGGCAGCCTTGCAGCGCCATGGTGATTTCGGTCTGCATGTCGGCCAGCTTCTTCTGGATCAGCTGAGTGGCGGCCAATGGGCGACCGAACTGCTGACGGTCCAGCGTGTATTGGCGAGCGGTGTGCCAGCAGAACTCAGCGGCGCCCAGCGCGCCCCAGGAAATGCCATAACGCGCCGAGTTGAGGCAGGTGAATGGACCTTTCAAGCCACGGACATCCGGGAAGATGTTCTCTTCAGGAACAAATACGTTGTCCATGACGATCTCGCCCGTGATCGATGCACGAAGGCCAACCTTGCCGTGAATCGCTGGAGCGCTCAGGCCTTTCCAGCCTTTCTCCAGAACAAAACCACGAATGTCGCCCGCATCGTCCTTACCCCAGACCACGAATACATCGGCGATCGGGCTGTTGGTGATCCACATCTTGCTGCCGGTCAGGCTGTAGCCGCCTTCCACTTTACGCGCGCGAGTAATCATCGCGCCCGGGTCGGAACCGTGGTTAGGTTCGGTCAGACCGAAGCAGCCGATCCATTCACCCGAAGCCAGTTTTGGCAGGTATTTCTGTTTCTGCGCTTCGGTACCGAATTCATTGATCGGCACCATCACCAGCGAGGACTGCACACTCATCATCGAGCGGTAGCCGGAGTCGATACGCTCGACCTCACGGGCGATCAGACCGTAGCTGACATAGTTCAAGCCGCTGCCGCCGTACTGCTCGGGGATGGTCGCACCCAACAGGCCCACTTCGCCCATTTCGCGGAAGATCGCCGGATCGGTCTTTTCATGACGGAACGCTTCGAGAATGCGTGGCGCGAGGCTCTGCTGGGCGAATTGAGCGGCGGTGTCACGGATCATGCGCTCTTCTTCGGTGAGCTGTTGATCCAGCAGCAGGGGATCGATCCAGTTGAAGCTAGCTTTACCGGCCATGAGTACATCCTCTCGAAACGGGTCAAATAACGTGGGAATGATCCTAGGCCGGGTTCGCCATCCGGGCAAACGAGGATTTCGCATACTGTTGTGCTAATTTCTCACTCCGAAACGTCGCAAACCGCAAATAGGGCGATGTATTAGTGAGGTTGACGTACATGCGTAGAAAGATTCCCAGCACAACCGCCCTGATCAGCTTTGAGGCGGCCGCACGCCATGAGAGCTTTACCAAGGCGGCACAGGAACTCTCACTGACCCAGGGAGCGATTTGCCGACAGATCGCCAGCCTTGAGGAGTTTCTCAACGTAGAGCTGTTCCGACGCTCACGGCGCGGAGTGAAACTGACGGAAGCCGGCCTCTCCTACAGCCGTCGGGTAGCGACCCAGCTCGATGCGGTCGAGCGAGACACGCTGTCAGTGATGGGCCAGCAAGGCACCAACGTGATCGAACTGGCTGTGGTTCCGACCTTCGGCACCCAATGGCTGTTGCCCAGACTTAAGGACTTCCAGCAAAAACACCCGGAAGTGACGGTCAACCTGACAAACCGCACACGACCCTTCCTGTTTGCCGATACCGACTTCGATGCAGCGATTTATTTCGGCGATGCAGACTGGTCAGGTACGCAATCCCATCGTTTGATGGGCGAACACCCTCTTCCCGTTTGCAGCCCCAACCTATTGGGGAAAAGCAACCATCTGACCGCCGAACAAATCGCCGAACTACCCCTCTTGCAGCAGACCACCCGTCCCTACGCCTGGCGACACTGGTTTAACTCTCAGCGACTGAATGTCCCACGAGACATGACAGGACCACGCTACGAGCTATTCTCCATGCTGGCTCAGGCGGCCATGCATGACATGGGGATCGCCCTGATTCCACCGTTTCTGATCCAACGCGAATTGGCCGAGAATCGCTTGGTCATTGCCAACCCCCAGGCACTCTCCAGCATCAAGGCGTATTACCTGATGATTCCCGAGAGAAAGGTCGAATCGGCCTCTTTAAGGGCTTTTCGGGATTGGCTGGTCAACCAGGCGCACAGCTACAGCATCGAAGAATAAAGGGGCTCAGCCGTTAACTGACTTCGTAGTCAGAAAAATAAAAACCCTACAGATATAAGTATTTGTCGCATATTCGAAGACTGTATCCCCAAGCAGTACAAACGTCCCACAAGCGCCTGAATACATGGCTTTGAGGGGCTATTTCGAAGCAATACCGCATCATTCATATGGCCGATGCGAAATTTCTTTATTTCCGACAAAAATGGCTAAGGTTCACGTTCTACAAGGGGTTGAACCGAATCGGTGCGACATTCGGTCACGGGATGACTTGTAGTTAATTTTGCGTCACACGTCATAATCCCTTGAAAGGGCGCAAAGTTCGCCTGCAAAATGCCGCGCCCCGCCCTGCTTTGGCGGGATCGTGCTGATCGGCCGCCCCAGCCGCACCATCCGTAGTGCATGGGTTTACTTAATAAGATCACGCAGGAGATTTGACGTGCACATTGGTGTTCCTCTCGAAACCCAGACGGGTGAAACTCGGGTTGCTGCTACCCCGGAAACCATTAAGAAGCTGATCGGCCAGGGTCATAAGGTCACTGTACAAAGCGGCGCAGGCATTAATGCCAGCGTTGTCGACAGTGCCTATGAAGCGGCAGGCGCAACCATTGGCAGCGCCGGTGACGCGTTTGGTGCAGAACTGATCCTGAAGGTCGTCGCCCCCAGCGACAACGAGTTGGCCCTTATAAAAAACGGCACCATCGTGGTTGGCATGCTCAACCCGTTCAACAACGAAACCATCGCCAAAATGGCCGAATGCGGCATTACCGCGTTTGCACTGGAAGCGGCACCACGCACCTCCCGCGCCCAAAGCCTGGACGTGCTGTCTTCCCAGGCCAACATTGCCGGCTATAAAGCCGTGTTGCTGGCCGCTCACCACTACCCTCGCTTCATGCCGATGCTGATGACAGCGGCGGGCACCGTGAAAGCGGCGCGCGTGCTGATTCTTGGCGCGGGCGTGGCTGGCCTGCAGGCGATCGCTACGGCCAAACGCCTGGGTGCGGTCATCGAGGCCTCTGACGTACGTCCTGCGGTTAAAGAACAGATCGAATCCCTCGGCGCCAAATTCGTCGACGTACCCTACGAAACCGACGAGGAGCGTGAGTGCGCCGTTGGTGTCGGCGGTTACGCACGCCCGATGCCGGCGAGCTGGATGCAGCGTCAAGCCGTGGCCGTACACGAGCGCGCCAAACAGGCTGACATCGTCATCACCACTGCACTGATTCCGGGCCGCAAGGCCCCGACGCTATTGAGCGCGGAGACCGTAGCGCAGATGAAGCCAGGTTCGGTGGTCATCGATCTGGCAGCAGCCCAGGGCGGCAACTGCCCGCTGACCGTGGCGGACCAGGTAGTCGTCGAAAATGGCGTGACCATTGTCGGCCCTACCAATCTGGCGGCCGCTGTCGGCGCCGATGCCTCGGCCCTGTATGCCCGCAACCTGCTGGATTTCATGAAACTGTTGTTCGATAAAGATGGACAACTGGTGATCAACCTTGAAGACGATATCGTCGCCGCGTGCCTGATGTGCCGCGACGGCCAGATCGTGCGCAAGAACGGCTGAGGATAAAAACAATGGAAGACATGCTGATCTCTCACGGTATCTACAACCTGATCATCTTCGTGCTGGCTATCTATGTCGGCTACCACGTGGTCTGGAACGTGACCCCTGCGCTGCACACACCCTTGATGGCGGTCACCAACGCCATCTCCGCCATCGTGATCGTCGGCGCCATGCTCGCCGCCGCTCTCACTGTGACCCCACTGGGCAAGACCATGGGCACCCTGGCCGTGGCCCTGGCCGCGGTCAACGTGTTCGGTGGCTTCCTGGTCACCCGTCGCATGCTGGAAATGTTCAAGAAGAAGGCCGCGCCAGCAAAAGCGCCAGCAGCCAAGGCCGAAGCAGTCAAGGCTGAGGTGCAGCAAGCATGAGCATGAACCTGGTTACTTCCCTGTATTTGATCGCCTCGGTCTGCTTCATCCAGGCGCTCAAGGGTCTGTCACACCCAACCACGTCACGTCGCGGCAACCTGTTCGGCATGCTCGGTATGGGCTTGGCGATCCTCACTACGGTCGGCTTGATCTACAAGCTCGGCGCGGAACTCGCCCATGACGGCATCGTCTACGTGATCGTCGGCCTGCTGATCGGTGGCACCGCCGGTTCGATCATGGCCAAGCGCGTTGAAATGACCAAGATGCCGGAACTGGTCGCCTTCATGCACAGCATGATCGGCCTGGCTGCGGTGTTCATCGCCGTGGCCGCCGTGGTGGAACCACAGTCGCTGGGCATCGTCCAGCAACTGGGTGACGCGATCCCTGCCGGTAACCGCCTGGAACTGTTCCTCGGTGCCGCCATCGGTGCGATCACCTTCTCCGGCTCGGTCATTGCCTTCGGCAAACTGGCGGGCAAATACAAGTTCCGCCTGTTCCAGGGCGCACCGGTACAGTTCGGCGGCCAGCACAAGCTGAACCTGCTGCTGGGCCTGGCCACGCTGGCACTGGGCGTGACCTTCATGCTCACCGGTGACTACATCGCTTTCGGCCTGATGCTGGCGCTGGCCTTCGTACTCGGCGTGCTGATCATCATCCCGATTGGCGGTGCCGACATGCCGGTCGTGGTGTCGATGCTCAACAGTTATTCCGGCTGGGCGGCGGCGGGCATCGGCTTCTCGCTGAACAACTCGATGCTGATCATCGCCGGCTCGCTGGTGGGCTCAAGCGGTGCGATTCTGTCGTACATCATGTGCAAGGCGATGAACCGCTCCTTCTTTAATGTACTGCTCGGCGGTTTCGGCAACACGGCCGACGCTGGCGGCCCTGCAGGATCGAAAGAAGCCCGCCCGGTGAAATCCGGCTCGGCTGACGACGCGACCTTCCTGCTGACCAACGCCGACACCGTGATCATCGTTCCGGGCTACGGCCTGGCGGTAGCACGGGCACAGCATGCGCTGAAGGAATTGACCGAGAAGCTGACCCATCGCGGCGTGACCGTGAAGTACGCGATCCACCCGGTAGCCGGTCGGATGCCAGGGCACATGAACGTACTGCTGGCCGAGGCGGAAGTGCCTTACGACCAGGTGTTCGAGATGGACGACATCAACTCCGAGTTCGGCCAGGCCGACGTGGTGCTGGTGCTGGGCGCCAACGACGTGGTCAACCCGGCCGCCAAGAACGATCCGAAATCGCCAATTGCCGGCATGCCGATTCTCGAAGCGTTCAAGGCCAAGACCATCATCGTCAACAAGCGCTCGATGGCCAGCGGCTACGCCGGCCTGGACAACGAACTGTTCTACCTGGACAAAACCATGATGGTGTTCGGTGACGCGAAAAAGGTCATCGAGGACATGGTCAAGGCTGTCGAGTAACCCTCACCGGCAACGCAAAACGCCCCGACCTGTCGGGGCGTTTTTGTTTGTGTAAATCGTCGGACAAACTATTCTTTTGTTACCGATCCTGTAACGGTGTTTTGCTGCAAAGGCCCGGAATAGACGCCTCTATTGCGACCTTGGTAGCGGGACAGAAGTCGGCGCAATTCACTAGACTGCACGTCCTGCTACCTGTTACCCGAGATAACAAGCCATGTACCGTGACCGTATTCGCCTGCCTTCGTTGTTGGACAAAGTGATGAGCGCTACCGACGCTGCCGCTCTGATTGAGGACGGCATGACCGTCGGCATGAGTGGCTTTACCCGTGCCGGCGAAGCCAAAGCCGTCCCGCAGGCGCTGGCTGAACGCGCCAAGGTCACGCCACTGAAGATCAGCCTGATGACGGGCGCGAGCCTGGGCAATGACCTGGACAAGCAGTTGACCGAAGCCGGCGTACTGTCGCGACGCATGCCGTTTCAGGTCGACAGCACACTGCGCAAGGCGATCAATGCCGGTGAAGTCATGTTCATCGACCAGCACTTGTCGGAAACCGTGGAGCAACTGCGCAATCAGCAACTGAAGCTGCCGGACATTGCCGTGATCGAAGCCGTAGCCATCACCGAGCAAGGGCATATTGTGCCAACTACCTCGGTGGGTAACTCGGCCAGCTTCGCGATTTTCGCCAAACATGTGATCGTCGAGATCAACATGGCCCACAATCCAAACCTGGAAGGCCTGCACGACATTTATATTCCGACCTACCGCCCGACCCGCACGCCGATTCCGCTGGTCAAGGTCGACGACCGAATTGGCAGCACCGCGATCCCGATTCCTCCGGAAAAAATCGTCGCCATCGTGGTCACCAACCAGGCTGACTCACCTTCCACCGTGCTGGCACCGGATGCCGAGACCCAGGCCATTGCCGACCACCTGATCGACTTCTTCAAACAGGAAGTGGCCGCCGGGCGCATGACCAACAAACTCGGCCCGTTGCAAGCCGGCATCGGCACCATCGCCAACTCGGTGATGTGTGGCCTGATCGACTCGCCCTTCGAAGACCTGACGATGTATTCCGAGGTACTGCAGGACTCGACATTCGACCTGATCGACGCTGGCAAGCTGAGTTTCGCTTCGGGCAGCTCCATCACCCTGTCGAGCCGGCGCAATGCCGACGTGTTCGGCAACCTGGAACGCTACAAGGACAAACTGGTACTGCGCCCGCAGGAAATTTCCAACCACCCGGAAGTGGTGCGCCGCCTGGGCATCATCGGCATCAACACGGCGCTGGAGTTTGATATCTACGGCAACGTCAACTCTACCCACGTCTGCGGCACGCGAATGATGAACGGCATTGGCGGTTCGGGAGACTTCGCGCGCAACGCGCACCTGTCTGTGTTTGTGACCAAGTCGATTGCCAAGGGCGGCGCGATCTCCAGCGTGGTACCGATGGTCAGTCATGTCGACCATACCGAACACGATGTAGACATTCTGGTGACTGAAGTGGGCTTGGCCGACTTGCGAGGCCTCGCGCCTCGGGAGCGTGCCCGAGTCATCATCGACAAGTGCGTGCACCCGGATTATCGCCAGGCGCTGAACGATTACTTTACCGCCGCATGTGCCGTCGGCGGGCACACCCCACACATCCTGCGTGATGCCCTGAGCTGGCACATCAACCTGGAAGAAACCGGGAAAATGCTGAAGAAGTAATCCCCTCAAATAACAGCTGGTGCAAACACAGTTTCGCCAGCTGACTCCCATCTCTTCGAAATATGTAAAAAACTGTACTGCTGTACTGGTCTTTTCCTACAGAAAACTCCCACACCCACTGAAAAATGTTTCAAATTGCACCAACACGGTGCAGATAGGTACAGTTGCCTCAATTTCGACCAGTACACCCCCTATAAACAGTTAACTGAGCCCTCACAATACAGATGAACTGTATCTACAGAGACTAGGCAAACGAGAGGATCATGGGCACCAGTTAAACCACTACCTAATCCCGCCACAAGCGGAAGGATGAAAACCATGGAACGTACACTCAGTTCCGATCTGTTCTTTCAAGACACTGCTGCAAAATCCCAGGCTTCCATGCCTCTGCGCGTTATCGCCAACCTGATGCTGTGGCAACGCCGCATCTCCAGCCGCCACCAACTGGCTCGTCTGGACTCGCGTCTGCTGGCTGATGCCGGTATCAGCGAAGCACAACGCTACGAAGAGCTGAGCAAGCCGTTCTGGCGCTAAGTGAGCGTCGCTGGCCCTGACCTTAAGGTCCACCGCCAGCAAACGAATTGAAAAAACAAAGCCCGTCGTGGGAAACCACGACGGGCTTTGTCGTTTTGGAAGCAATAAAGCCATCAGCGTAACAGTTTACTTAAATCTAAAAAC
>DATMUG010000347.1:0-5281 GCA_035563915.1 Pseudomonas sp.
TGCGTTCCAATGTGGGAGCGGGCTTGCTCGCGAATGGGGCGACTCGGTTTAAAACGTTAAACCGGCTTGGCGCCCATCAACCCGGCAATGGCGATAAAGCAGACGAAGCTGAACAACGCCAACGCGAAGGTAAATCTGCCCACGCCCCCCGGCGTCTTGCGCACTTTGTTCAGCCGCACCAGCAACCAGAACCACGCCAATGCGGCCAAGGTGTAAAGCACGCTGGAGGCCAGCAGCCAGGTCTGCCCCAGCGGCCAGCCCACCAGATGCACCATCCACCACCCGGTAAAGGGCATGCTCAGCAGTGCCAACCCCATCAACAGCCAGATGAACACTCGCGGACTTTGCAGGGTACGGCTGGCCGCCGTCGCGTCGCCGTTACGCCTGGTGCGCCAGACCCAGATTCCCAGGCCCAGCGCGCAAAGCAGCAGGACCACCGTCGCCACCACGTGCGCCGCCTTGAGGGCAGTTAAGGTTTCCATGGTTCGATTTCCTTATGCGTTGCCCTTGAGCGTAGCCGGTCAGCCAAGAAACAGCTGATAGGCCGGATTGTCGCTTTCATCCCAGTACGGATAACCGATTTCTTCCAGCGCCGCCGGCACCAGATGGCGCTCGTCATGGGGCACTTGCAGGCCCGCGACCACACGACCGTCCGCCGCGCCATGGTTGCGGTAGTGGAACATCGAGATATTCCAGCGCCCGCCGAGCTTGTTGAGGAAGTTGAACAAGGCCCCCGGGCGTTCCGGGAACTCGAAGCGCAGGATTACTTCATCCACCACGTGCGCCGCGCGGCCGCCAACCATGTGACGGATGTGCAACTTGGCCAGTTCGTTGTCAGTCAGGTCGACCACCGGGAAACCCTGCTCACCGAGGCTGGCGATCAACGCGCTGCGCGGGTCGGTGTCCGGATGGGTCTGCACGCCGACAAAGATGTGCGCTTCGCTGCCGGTGTTGTAGCGGTAGTTGAATTCAGTGATCTGGCGCTTGCCGATGGCTTCACAGAACGCCTTGAAGCTGCCCGGCTTCTCGGGAATCGTCACGGCAATGATGGCTTCGCGACCCTCGCCCAGCTCGGCGCGTTCGGCCACATGGCGCAAGCGGTCGAAGTTGACGTTGGCACCGGAATCGATGGCGACGAAGGTGTGGCCGGTGATGGCGTGTTGCTCGACGTATTTCTTGATCCCGGCCACGCCCAACGCGCCGGCAGGTTCGGTGATCGAGCGGGTATCGTCGTAGATATCCTTGATAGCTGCGCAGATCTCGTCAGTGCTGACAGTGATCACTTCATCGACGTGGTCTTTGCAGATATCGAACGTGTGCTGGCCGATCTGCGCCACCGCCACGCCGTCGGCGAAGATGCCCACGGTCGGCAGCACCACGCGCTCGCCTGCGGCCATGGCGGCTTGCAGGCAGTTGGAGTCGTCCGGCTCGACGCCGATGATCTTGATCTCCGGGCGCAGGTATTTGACGTACGCCGCGATGCCGGCGATCAGGCCGCCGCCGCCCACGGGGACGAAAATCGCATCCAGGCGACCCGGATGCTGGCGCAATATCTCCATGGCCACCGTGCCCTGCCCGGCAATGGTGTGGGGATCGTCATAGGGGTGAATGTAGACGTAGCCTTTTTCGTCGACCAGTTTCAACGAATAGGCCAGGGCCTCTGGAAACGAGTCGCCGTGCAGCACAACCTTGCCTCCGCGCGAACGCACGCCTTCGACCTTGATCTCGGGGGTGGTCTTGGGCATGACGATGGTCGCCTTCACACCCAATACCTTCGCTGCAAGCGCCAGGCCCTGGGCATGGTTGCCCGCCGATGCGGTGACCACGCCACGGGCGCGCTCTTCATCGCTCAGCTGCGTGAGTTTGTTGTACGCGCCGCGAATCTTGAACGAGAACACCGGCTGCAAGTCTTCACGCTTGAGCCAAATCTCATTGCCCAGACGCTCGGAAAGCTGACGGGCAGTCTGCAATGGGGTTTCTACGGCAACGTCATAAACGCGCGAGGTGAGGATCTTTTTGACGTACTGTTCAAGCATCGGAAAGCATCACTGAGCGGGTTGGGCGGGACCACGGAGTCTAACCCGGCTTTTGGCTGCACGACCACACGATTCAAGAGGTTTTAAAGCCGGACACATACCCTGTGGCGAGGGAGCTTGCTCCCGCTGGAGTGCGAAGCGCTCCCCTGCACTCCTCGGATATACCGCATGAGCAGGTTTTGCGACTGCTGCGCAGCCGAGCGGGAGCAAGCTCCCTCGCCACAAAAGCTCATTTGCGCCGCCCGCCAATCGGGCAATGACCTTCCCCGACCCGAAGCCTATAATGCCGGCCTCTTTTACCTCTCTTCGGCACCTCGGAGCCCGCATGACCCAGGATCAACTCAAACAGGCAGTGGCTCAGGCCGCCGTCGACTTCATCCTTCCGAAACTCGACGACAAGAGCATCGTCGGGGTCGGCACCGGCTCCACCGCCAACTGCTTCATCGATGCCCTGGCCAAACACAAGGGTGCGTTCGACGGCGCGGTCGCCAGCTCCGAAGCCACGGCCGCACGCCTCAAGGGTCACGGAATCCCGGTGTACGAGCTGAACACCGTCAGCGACCTGGAGTTCTACGTCGACGGCGCCGATGAAAGCGACGAGCACCTGAACCTGATCAAGGGCGGCGGCGCAGCCCTGACCCGCGAGAAGATCGTCGCCGCCGTGGCCAAAACCTTCATCTGCATTGCCGACGCCAGCAAACTGGTCCCAGTGCTCGGCGCCTTCCCGCTGCCGGTGGAAGTGATCCCGATGGCCCGCAGCCACGTGGCCCGTCAACTGGTGAAGCTGGGCGGCGACCCGGTCTACCGCGAAGGCGTAGTGACCGACAACGGCAACATCATCCTCGATGTGTTCAACATGCAAATCACCCATCCGGTGGAGCTGGAAACGCAGATCAATGCCATCGTTGGCGTGGTCACCAATGGCTTGTTCGCGGCTCGCCCGGCGGACTTGCTGTTGCTGGGGACCAGTGAAGGCGTGAAGACCCTGCGCGCCGAGTAAGCCAGACACACGCATAACCCTGCGGGAGCGGGCTTGCTCGCGAAAACGGTAGGTCAGTCGATAGAGATGTCACTGACATACCGCTTTCGCGAGCAAGCCCGCTCCCACATTTGGATTGTGGTGTGAACTAGGGTTGTGCCGGTTTCCTGAAGACGTAAAACAGATTCGGCTCACTCACCAGGTACATCGTACCGTCGTCGTCCATGGCGATCCCTTCCGCCTGCGGCACGGTCTTTTGCAGCCCCTGGCTCCCCTTGCGCAAGGCCATGGTACTCAGCGGCCGCCCATCCACATCCAGCTCCAGAATCAGCCGCGACTCGTCGGACAGCGCCAGCAAGTGACCGCTGCGCTCGTCGTATTGCAGGCTCGACAGATCACGCACGAACATCCCGGCGTCTCGCTTGGGGTTATTGATCACATGCACCGCGTAGGATTTTTCCGGATTGAAGTGCGGAAACCCGTGCACTTCGTAGATCAGCATCGGGTCGCGCTCCTTGGCCACGAACAACCGCTTGCCCACCGAGTCATAAGCCAGCCCCTCGAAACCCTTGTTGCTGCTCATATGCACGCCCAGGGTCATCTGCTCGGCATCCGCCGCATCGATGAAGGTGGTGTCATCTTCTACCCGGACTTTGATCAGGCGCTGCTGATATTCGTCAGTGATCACGTAGGTGTCGGCGCTGATGAATTCAACGGCTTCCGGATCGCCAAAGCCGACCAGGGCAATGCGGCGCAGGATTTTGCCGTCGAGGGAGAGCTCGATCAGTTCCGAGTTCTGGTTGGTGACGGTGAACAGGCTTTTGCGCACAGGATCAAAGGTCAGCGCCGACACATCGTCGTCCAACCCCTCGATGACCTGCCCCTCCACCACCACCCGATATTGGTCTAGGCCGATGGATTGCGCATTCATCGGCTGCCAGAGCGCATGCAGGTTGAACCAGGCGCGCTCGAACAGGCGCAGGTACTGACCGATCGCGATCAACAGGACCAGCGCGAGGGTCAACACCATGAGAAACAGCGGTTTGGGGCGGGCAAATCGACGCATGGGCACAAGCTCGGAATCAAAACAGGCGGATGAAATATCACGCCTGTCTGAATTAAAGCTTAATGGTCATAAACGGAAATAAACATGCCGTTATAGAAGGCTACTTCTGTTTTTCGAAGCGATAGAACAGGTTCGGTTCGCTGACAATGTACAGGTTGCCCGCCTCATCCATGGTCACGCCTTCGGCGCGAGGAATGGTGCTTTTCAGACCGTTGAAACCGCGCAGCAGAGTCATGAAGCTGACCTGCTCTCCTTTTTCGTCCAGCTCCAGCAACAGATGGGAGTCAGCGGACAGGACCAGGGTGTGGCCGGTGCGCGGATCGATGGCCAGGGCCGACAGATTGCGCATATCCAGTTCATCGCTGGCCAGTTTTTGCTTGTCGCCCATCAGCTTCTGACCGTCGCCCTTCCAGGTGAACAGCGCCGGTGGACGCTCCTCTCCCAACAACAACTGCTGATGGCGCGCATCCCAGGTAACGGCCTCGAAGGCCTTGTTCTGATCTTTCGAAGGGCCCAGATCATATTTGGTGGCGTCGGCGATGGTCAGTTCGCGGGTGCCGGCATCGACCTTGACGATGGTCACCAGATGATCGCGCTCATCGGTGATCGCCAGCAGGCCATTACCCAGCACCGTCACCCCTTCCGGGTTGCTCCAGCCCACCAGCGGCATCTTGCGCAGCACATCGCCCTGCAGGGTCAATTCCACCAGAAACGGATTTTTGCCCATCACCGAAAACAGGGTCTTGGTCTGCGGATCGTAGGCCACATCCGAGGCCTCATCCTTTTCCATGCCTGGCAGCGGCTTGGCGTCGATCACCGCGCGATAGTCCGGCAGCCAGACACTCTGCTGCTTCTCGGCGGCGCTTTCGAAACGCTCTTTCACCCACAGCGCGCCACGATCGTCCCAATGCATGGCGAACGCCAGACCATAGGCAACCACTGCCACCAGCAACAGCCAAGTGTACCAACGCAGAGCGAAGCGCGAGCGGCGAGCGGGTTTGAGCGTAGAGATCGGTTGAGTGGCCATCAGAGAACGGGTTCCAGAATCAGGCTTGGGGAAATAGGACAAACGGGGCAGGCTCATGCGCCAATAGTCGGGGAATTATCCAGACACCCTGTGAAAAAATCGGGAAATGCAGGCAATCGCCACATCGCCATGTGGGAGCGGGCTTGCTCGCGAATACGGAGTGTCAGTCGACA
>DATMUG010000348.1:0-8690 GCA_035563915.1 Pseudomonas sp.
GAGCTGGGTCAAGGTCGAGCTTTAGGGGCCGCTTTTTCCGTACATCAGCAACATTGATATAAGACAAGTTTTACATTGAACCCGAAGGGGTGTCTGACTATAATGGCGCGCTTCCATTTTCCCGCTCGGGAGCCCCCGCGATGCTGCGTATCAGCCAAGAAGCTCTGACATTCGACGACATTCTCCTCGTGCCCGGTTATTCCGAGGTACTTCCTAACGAAGTCAGTCTGAAGACCCGCCTTACCCGTGGCATCGAGCTGAACATTCCTCTGGTTTCTGCCGCCATGGACACCGTTACTGAAGCCCGTCTGGCAATCGCCATGGCTCAGGAAGGTGGCATCGGCATCATCCACAAGAACATGACCATCGAGCAGCAAGCTGCCGAAGTCCGCAAGGTCAAGAAGTTCGAAGCCGGTGTCGTGAAAGACCCGATCACCATCGAGGCTGACGCCACGGTTCGTGACCTGTTCGAACTGACCCGCCTGCACAATATTTCCGGCGTTCCGGTGCTGCACGATGGCGACCTGGTCGGCATCGTCACTTCCCGTGACGTGCGTTTCGAAAGCCGTCTGGAAGCCAGTGTCCGTGAAGTGATGACGCCTAAAGAGCGTCTGGTCACCGTCAAGGAAGGTGCCGACAAGAACGACGTTCGCGAGCTGCTGCACAAGCACCGCATCGAACGCGTGCTGATCGTCGACGACAAGTTCGCCCTCAAGGGCATGATGACCGTCAACGACATCGAAAAAGCCAAGGCTTACCCGCTGGCCAGCAAGGACGATCAAGGTCGTCTGCGTGTTGGCGCCGCCGTCGGTACCGGTAAAGACACCGGCGACCGCGTTGCCGCCCTGGTCAATGCCGGCGTTGACGTGGTGGTGGTCGACACCGCCCACGGTCATTCCAAAGGCGTGATCGACCGCGTTCGCTGGGTCAAGGAAAACTATCCACAAGTGCAGGTCATCGGCGGCAACATCGCTACCGGCGCTGCCGCCAAGGCCCTGGCCGAAGCCGGCGCTGACGCGGTCAAGGTCGGTATCGGCCCTGGCTCGATCTGCACCACCCGTATCGTCGCCGGTGTCGGCGTCCCGCAAATCAGCGCCATCGCCAACGTCGCCGCTGCCCTCGAAGGCACCGGTGTTCCGTTGATCGCCGACGGCGGCATCCGCTTCTCCGGTGACCTGTCCAAGGCCATCGTGGCAGGTGCTTCCTGCGTAATGATGGGCTCGATGTTCGCCGGTACCGAAGAAGCACCGGGCGAGATCGAACTGTTCCAGGGCCGTTCGTACAAGGCTTACCGTGGCATGGGTTCGCTGGGCGCCATGTCCCAGGCACAAGGTTCCTCCGACCGTTACTTCCAGGATTCCTCGGCAGGTGCCGAGAAGCTGGTTCCGGAAGGCATCGAAGGACGTGTTCCGTACAAGGGCACCCTGAGCGCGATCATCCACCAGTTGATGGGCGGCCTGCGTTCCTCGATGGGCTACACCGGTAGCGCCAACATCGAGCAAATGCGCACCATTCCTGAATTCGTGCGGATCACCGGCGCTGGCATGGCCGAATCCCACGTGCATGACGTGCAGATCACCAAGGAAGCGCCAAACTACCGCGTAGGTTGAGCCTTCAAGTAAAAAGTTAACGACCGGGGCTGTTTGATTCAGCCCCGAGTTGTTTCTGAATCACGACTGTTTCTGACTGACTTAGACGAGACTGAATCATGGCCCTCGATATTCACGCTCACCGCATCCTGATCCTCGACTTCGGTTCCCAGTACACCCAACTGATCGCTCGCCGCGTGCGCGAGATCGGCGTGTACTGCGAACTGCACCCGTTCGACATGGATGACGAAGCGATCCGCGAATTCGCGCCAAAGGGGATCATCCTCGCGGGCGGCCCGGAGTCGGTACACGTGGCGGACAGCCCGCGCGCGCCCCAGGCGGTCTGGGACCTGGGCGTACCGGTCTTCGGTATCTGCTACGGCATGCAAACCATGGCCGAACAGCTGGGCGGCAAGGTAGAAGGCTCCGAACTGCGTGAGTTCGGTTATGCCCGCGTAGACGTAGTCGGCAAGAGCCGCCTGCTCGACGGCATCGAAGACCACATCGACGCCGACGGCCTGTTCGGTCTCGACGTGTGGATGAGCCACGGTGACAAGGTCACCAAAATGCCAGGCGATTTTCACATCCTGGCCAGCACTCCGAGCTGCCCGATCGCCGGCATGTTCAACGACGAGCGCGCTTACTACGGCGTGCAGTTCCACCCGGAAGTGACCCACACCAAGCAAGGCGGTCGCATCCTGTCGCGCTTTGTCCTCGACATCTGCGGCTGCGAAGCGCTGTGGACGCCGTCGAAAATCGCTGAAGATGCCATCGCCCAGGTTCGCGCCCAGGTCGGCACTGACAACGTGCTGCTGGGCCTGTCCGGCGGTGTTGACTCGTCCGTTGTTGCCGCGCTGCTGCACAAGGCCATCGGCGACCAGCTGACCTGCGTGTTCGTCGACAACGGCCTGTTGCGTCTGCACGAGGGCGAACAAGTGATGGCCATGTTCGCCGAGAACATGGGCGTCAAGGTGATTCGCGCCAACGCCGAAGACCAGTTCCTCAACAACCTGGCCGGCGAAGCCGATCCGGAGAAGAAGCGCAAGATCATCGGCCGTACCTTCATCGACGTGTTCGATGCCGAATCCTGCAAGCTGGACAACATCAAGTACCTGGCCCAAGGCACCATCTACCCGGACGTGATCGAATCGGCTGGCGCGAAAAGCGGCAAGGCCCACGTGATCAAGTCGCACCACAACGTGGGTGGCTTGCCGGAAGAAATGAACCTCAAGCTGGTCGAGCCTCTGCGCGAGCTGTTCAAGGACGAAGTCCGTCGTCTGGGCCTGGAACTGGGCCTGCCGTACGACATGGTCTACCGTCACCCGTTCCCGGGCCCGGGTCTGGGCGTGCGGATTCTCGGTGAAGTGAAAAAGGAATACGCCGACCTGCTGCGTCGCGCCGACCACATCTTCATCGAAGAACTGCGCAAGGCCGACTGGTACCACAAGGTCAGCCAGGCTTTCGTGGTGTTCCAGCCAGTGAAATCGGTAGGCGTGGTGGGCGATGGCCGTCGTTACGCCTGGGTCGTGGCCCTGCGTGCCGTGGAAACCATCGACTTCATGACCGCGCGTTGGGCACACCTGCCTTACGAATTGCTGGAAACCGTATCCGGCCGCATCATCAATGAAATCGAAGGCATCTCCCGCGTCACTTACGATGTATCGAGCAAGCCGCCGGCGACCATTGAGTGGGAATGATCCCGCGCAGGCCTTGATGGCTTGAGCGCAGGCAATACAAAAGGCTGTGTGAAACAGTGTTTCACACGGCCTTTTTGCGTTTGTCTACAAGGGCGTGCGCCTCGCTATGAGCCTCAAGCGGGAATCCGGCTCTGCAGGCTCAACCCTATGCTGTTCAGCCCTCGGGACAGCTGTTCGATGCTGGGATAAGGAATGCCGCTGACCCGTGGCCATGACGGGCGAATGATTCGATAGTGACCGTCCGCTGTCGTTTCTACGGCGGTCCGGATGAGCTCTCCTGATTGGCTTCGGTGAATCAGGCTGTAGTCGCCCCCGGTCTTTTCGAACAGGTACATCCCTTTGCGATAGAGCAGGTTGGCTCTCTGGTTAGCCGTCCTGATGACGGGAGGGGCTTGCAGTTGCAGGCGCAGATCGGCATGTAAGGTGTCGAACGTCCCGTGCATTTGCACCTCCCCCGGTACGGCAGCAGGGGTGAGAAGAGGGCCCCGTTCAATGTCAATGCCGGGGTCGGCTGCGATGCCCTGTGTTTCGCCCGGGTTGACTTCCTCTATGCGCAAACCGACGCCGCCTTTCAGCTCGCTGATCCCCGCCAGCCCTCTGAACGTGTTGGTATTTTCCACGCCGGTCAACACCACCCATTTGCCGGCTCGATTGAGTACTTTGTCCGAGAACATGATGTCAGTGGTCAGATGGTTGGTAATCATCTGCTCATCGACCGGCAACAATGCGGATGGCTTTTTGTAATTGGCTGCACAGTCGGTCGCCTGGATACGAATGCCCTGCTGTCTGGCGGTTTTGACCAGTTGCAGCTCATTGAAGCGTTCCGCAGGGTCAGTCCCCAGCTGGGTCAGGTAGGCCTCCAAGTCTTCGGACATGTCACCTGTGTTGAAGTACTCGTTCAGATCCGCCTGGGCAAAATCGCTGAGCAGGCGACGGATGTAAATGGTTTTGACCCCTTGTGCCGCGAAGGAGGGCATGTGCTCGATCATCAGGCGCATGCTGGTGATCCGGTCCAGTGTTTCACCAATGACCAGTCCGGGAGACACGTTGAAAACTTGCTCGATCAGCGTATCGATGGTGGTCGAGCTGTTCACGGCCGGGATCGGCGGGCGCGGCGGCAGGTTGGCCCAGGGAAGATTTTGGTAGAAGCGTCTGGCGGACATATGCAGCGCATGGGCTTTGTCGAGGAAGTTCGGGGCATATCGATCCGCGATGATGGGATTTCCCTCCGGGCCGATCTGAAAGCGGACATGGTCTTCGGGAAGTGCCAGTGCCCAGTTTCTGAGTCTCGCCCTGGCATTCGGTGCCACATCGTAAGGTGTAGTGATCAGTCGGGGAGGGGGTGGTGTCGGTGTCGAGGGCTGGCCAGTGGCAGGACCTTGCGCGACTTCAACTTCAACTTCACCTTCCGTGTTGTGTTGCCCATCGAGCTCCTGAAGCTCCAACTCGACGGTGCATTCTTTGCCCAGGCACTGGCCGCCACCCTTCAATCTCAGCCTTGGCATTCGCTCCCAGGCCCCTTCGGCATTCAGGCGCACTGGCAACGAATAGATGAACTGGTTGGGTCTGGCGGGATCGACAATCGCCCAGAAACCGCCCCCACGGCTGTCGGGGAAATACCGCACGTAATACGCGGTGTCGTTGAGCAAGATGGCATAGGGCGGATCGGATTCGAGCCTGTAAATGCCCTGGAATTTTCCCGGTTCGGTGATCAGCGTTCCTTCATCGAGCAATTCGTTGCACTGGTATTGCTGGGGTATTAGCGGGCGCGGGACTGATTCAGGCGGCATCACTTGGCCGATGGGTGGCAAGGCTGCCGGCGCTTCCTCCGGTGGAGTGACCTCAGGTTCTTCCAGCGGCCGCGTGCCTTGCGAGACTTCGGCCATTTCACTGGCCTCGGCAGCGTCCACTTCGGCACCGACCTCCGACATCGATCCGACGCCTTTGAGGAAAGGAAGGTTGAACAGCGTATCGATACCGCTGAGGACGGCTCCGATCACCCCTTGCTTTCGCTCGGACGCGGTTTTGCCATTGACAGCCTGGTCGATGTTCAAACCCGTGCTGGCAAGGCCGGCACCGATCACCGGCAGTGCCACAGGCCAGCCCACGGCGGCCATCGGACCGAACACGCGCAAGCCGGCACTGAGGTAACCGATCCACAATTTTTTGCGCAAATCGCCATTGGAAGTCAGGGTCAGGTCAGCCTCGGCGAACATTGCTGAGCGGGTCGAATCGCGTAACCAGTTGAAGGCATCGCCTGTCACCTTCTGATCTTTCTGGTTGATCATGTGATAGTTCGCCAGGCGCCAGCTGGCTTCGAGGCTTTTGTTGAGATCGGTAAGGTTGTCGGTCATTGCCTGGCGGTCAGCCAAGGTGAAATGACTCAAGAGCGCGCTGCGCAGCTCTTTGTCGTTGAGTCTGTACATCGCCCACCAGCACATGGCCATTTCGGTATCGACTACTTGAAACGCGTCTTCCTCGCCCGGCACGTACAAAATTTGCCGGCCCCTGTAGTCAATGATGCGCAAGATGTTGGTCGCCACATGCCCGGCGATATCCAGTGCGTGAACCCGGGCACGACGAGGAGTCGGTGTGGTGGTTTGCAGCATTTGCAAGCTGACCGGCCAGGTCAGAGTTCCAATGACCGCCTTGACCACCGTTTGAAAATCATCGTCAGACAAGCGCGAGCTGTCCCGCGCTTCAACAGCTTTGATGAGGAAATTGCATTTGGCCAGGGTACGGAATTCATCGGCAAACTCATCCCAGAATGCTTTTAACTGCTGACGATAAACATCGCTGAAATTGATGTTCCAAAAGTCCTTCAGGACTTCGTTGCCATGCAGGCGCACCTCATTGGTCTCGTTGAAGTTATCGGCCTCGGGGCCAGCGGTGTAGAACCCGGCGTACAGGTCCAGCAGGTCGGCATTGTCCTGATCGGTGGCGCGGAAGCGATGAATCACCAACTGTGTCAGGGTCAGGGACTCATAGGGCTTTTCATACAGGTGCATCCACCCGGTGAAGGTTTTGGCACTGCTTTGCGCAGCCTTGAAACGGTGGAAATACACTTCGTCGGGGTCGAGGTGGGCGAGGCCATAGTTGACGAGCAGGTCCGTGGCGACCCGGTGCGCGGTGTCTTGCAGGCTCGGACAGGCATTGACGACATGGGCGGCGATGACCTTGAGGGCAGCTTTATCCGCTGCATTGGGCAATAGGCGGGTTTCAGTCGGGTTCATGGGTTCTCTTTCCTTGAGAAATGGGGCGCTGAGGATTGCCCAACCACTCATCAACGATGCACTACCTATCTATGACCCCACCCGATCCGAATTCCTGTACTCGCCGATCTGGCTGTGACCATCCGCCACGCTGCCCTTACTGTTTCGCAATCGCAGGTGTATCGTATTCGCCTTTTTGCAGGCCCGGCGCCTGTCGCTGATCTGTGAGGTAGTTGAGTTCATGTCCTTTACCCGTCGCCAAATACTCGGTGGTCTGGCCGGCCTTGTTGTCGTTGGTGTCGGCGCGGGTGGCGCTTCGCGTTACTGGCTGGGCAAGATGGCCGACGCCGACGCGGGCCATGACTACGAGCTGATTGCCGCACCGCTGGATGTCGAACTGGTGGCCGGGCACAAGACCCAAGCCTGGGCGTTCGGTCCGTCGGCGCCGGGCACCGAGTTGCGTGTGCGTCAGGGTGAATGGCTGCGGGTGCGTTTCATCAATCGTCTGCCGGTGGCGACGACCATTCACTGGCACGGCATTCGCCTGCCGCTGGAAATGGACGGTGTGCCTTACGTGTCGCAACTGCCGGTGCTGCCGGGTGAGTACTTCGACTACAAATTCCGCGTACCGGATGCCGGTAGCTACTGGTATCACCCCCATGTGAACAGCAGCGAAGAGTTGGGCCGTGGACTGGTGGGGCCGCTGATCGTCGAAGAGCGCGAGCCGACCGGTTTCAAGTACGAAAAGACCTTGAGCCTCAAGAGCTGGCACGTCGACGACGTCGGCAATTTCGTCGAGTTCAGCATTCCCCGTGAAGCGGCCCGTGGCGGCACGGCGGGACGCCTGGCAACGATCAACGGCGTGCCGCAAGCGGTCATCGACTTGCCGGCCGGGCAGATCACCCGAGTGCGCCTTCTCAACCTCGATAACACCCTGACCTATCGCCTCAACATTCCCGGCGTCGAAGCGCAGATCTATGCGTTGGACGGCAACCCCGTCGAACCGCGTCCGCTCGGCAAGGAGTACTGGCTCGGCCCCGGCATGCGCATTTGCCTGGCAATCAAGGCACCGCCGGCGGGTGAAGAGCTTTCTCTGCGTAACGGCCCGGTGCGTCTGGGCACCTTCCGTTCGGTGGCCAACACCGACGCCCCGACCCAATGGCCACCCGCACTACCGGCCAACCCGGTGGCCGAGCCGGACCTGGCCAATGCCGAGAAACTCAACTTCAATTTCGAATGGGTGGGTTCGGTGTCGGTCAATGTCGACAACGGCAAGCCGCCCAGCCTGTGGCAGATCAACGGCAAGGCCTGGGACATCACCGACAAGACCTGCGCCGACCGGCCGATTGCCAAGCTCGAAAAGGGCAAGAGTTACATCTTCGAATTGAAAAACATGACCCAGTACCAGCACCCGATTCACTTGCACGGCATGAGCTTCAAGGTCATCGCCTCGAACCGGCGCAAGATCATTCCGTATTTCACCGATACCTTCCTGTTGGGCAAGAACGAACGCGCGCAAGTGGCCCTGGTGGCCGATAACCCGGGTGTGTGGATGTTCCACTGCCACGTGATCGACCACATGGAAACCGGCCTGATGGCCGCCATCGAGGTGGCGTGATGCGTCAGATTCGACCCGCCGCCATCATTGACCGCAGCCGTGATCGCGACTTCATGCGAGAAGCCCTGGCCCTCGCCGCGCAAGGCGCTGCTCTCGGCGAAGTGCCGGTAGGCGCGGTGCTGGTGCAGGATGGGGAAATCATCGGTCGTGGCTTCAATTGCCCGATCAGCGGCAACGACCCAAGTGCCCACGCCGAAATGGTCGCAATCCGCGCCGCCGCCCAGGCTGTGAGCAACTATCGCCTGCCCGGCAGCACGCTGTACGTGACCCTGGAGCCGTGCAGCATGTGCGCCGGGTTGATCGTGCACTCGCGGATTGCGCGGGTGGTGTATGGCGCACTGGAGCCCAAGGCCGGGATTGTGCAGAGCCAGGGGCAATTCTTTACTCAAGGGTTTCTCAACCATCGAGTGCTGTATGAGGGCGGGGTGTTGGCGGAGGAGTGCGGGGCGGTGCTCAGCGACTTCTTCAAGGCCCGGCGCGCAAAGCCATCAGATTAAACACCGCCCCCTGTGGGAGCTGGCTTGCCAGCGATGGCGTCGGCACATCAAACATTGATGTCGACTGATTTACCGCT
>DATMUG010000349.1:0-6947 GCA_035563915.1 Pseudomonas sp.
CTCGCGGATAACCCCGTATCAGCGCTATCAAAGGTGTCATACATCCTTTAGCACTTTTCGTTTTACAGTTACTGCTATATGTTCTATCAAGCGAATTGCGCTTACATCTTGTAATACTTGCGGGGCCGAATACTTCCGTCATGACAGCCATTGAATCTGCTTTTCTGAATCTGGCTTACCCTCCGCGGCTCGACCTGGGGCCGCAGCTGACTCACGAACAACTTCTCGCTTCCATGCAATCGACCATGGCACGCCACAAGGGCGGTCCGGTCTGGTTGTTCGCATATGGATCGTTGATCTGGCGGCCGGAATGTTCGGCGGTGGAGCGGGTGCGCGGGCGGGTGCATGGCTACCATCGCGGCTTGTACCTGTGGTCCCACGAACATCGCGGTACGCCGGAAATGCCGGGGCTGGTATTCGGTCTGGATCGCGGTGGCTCGTGCAGCGGCTTTGCCTATCGGTTGCCGGAAGACAACCTCGACAGTGCGCTGTATGCGCTGTGGAAACGCGAGATGCCGTTCCCGTCCTACCGCCCGCACTGGCTCAACTGCCGGCTCGAAGATGGCAGCCAGGTGCAGGCCCTGGGATTTGTGTTGGAGCGACACCTGCCCAGCTATGCCGGCAATCTGCCGGATCATGTGCTGAGCCAGGTGTTCGAAAGCGCTTGCGGGCGTTACGGCACCACTCGCGATTATGTCGAGCAGACCGCCCACGCCCTGCGCAGCCACGCCATGCCAGACCGGAATCTGGAGGCGCGGCTCAAGCGCTGCAAGTCAAAAGCCGATCAGGCGACTGCTTCGCGGCTCTGACTGGCGACCTGTTTGTGCCACAGGGTCGGGGCCAGGAAGGCCATCGACAGCAGGCAAGCGCCCACCAGCAGCACGAAACCGCCATCCCAGCCGAAGTGGTCCACGGTGTAGCCCATCGCGGCACTGGCCGCGACCGAACCACCCAGATAACCGAACAGGCCGGTGAAGCCTGCCGCAGTACCGGCGGCTTTCTTCGGCGCCAGCTCCAGCGCCTGCAGGCCGATCAGCATCACCGGGCCGTAGATCAGGAAGCCGATGGAGAACAGCGCGATCATGTCGATGGTCGGGTTGCCGGCGGGGTTCAGCCAGTAAACCAGAGTCGCGACGGTCACCAGCGCCATGAACACCATGCCGGTCAGGCCACGGTTGCCACGGAAGATCTTGTCCGACATCCAGCCGCACAATAGCGTGCCCGGAATGCCCGCCCACTCATAAAAGAAGTACGCCCACGAAGTCTTGTCGACGTCGAAGTGCTTGGCTTCCTTGAGATAGGTCGGCGCCCAGTCCAGCACGCCGTAGCGCAGCAGGTAGACGAAGACGTTGGCCAGGGCGATGTACCAGAGCATTTTGTTGCGCAGCACGTATTTGACGAAGATTTCCTTGGCACTGAATTCGTCTTCGTGGCTGGCGTCGTAGCCTTCCGGGTAATCGTTCTTGTACTTCTCGATCGGTGGCAGACCGACCGATTGCGGGGTGTCACGCATGGTGATGAAGGCAAATGCCGCCACCGCCAGAGCCACCGCCGCCGGCACGTAGAACGCTGCGTGCCAGTCGTTGAACAGGCCCATGCCGATCAGGAACAGCGGGCCGATCAGGCCGCCACCGACGTTGTGCGCCACGTTCCACAATGACACCACGCCGCCGCGTTCCTTCTGCGACCACCAGTGCACCATGGTCCGGCCACTGGGTGGCCAACCCATGCCCTGCGCCCAGCCATTGATGAACAGCAGCACGAACATGATCGTCACGCTGGACGTCGCCCAATGCGCAAATCCGAAAATGAACATGACAGCCGCCGAGACCATCAGGCCGAACGGCAGGAAAAAGCGCGGATTGGATCGATCGGACACAATGCCCATCAGGAATTTGGACAGGCCGTAGGCAATGGCAATCGCCGACAACGCCACCCCCAGCTCGCCACGGGTGTAACCCTCTTCGATCAGGTAGGGCATGGCCAGGGAGAAGTTTTTGCGCAGCAGGTAGTAGCCCGCGTAACCGATAAAGATGCCGGCGAAGATCTGCCAACGCAGGCGTCGATAAGTGCTGTCTATTTTTTCTTCAGGCATGGGCGCCTGATGGGCGGCAGGGCGAAAGAAAGCAAACATTCAAGAGCTCCAGATTTCTTGTTTTGACTGCGGATGCGAATATTACAGTTTCGTTACCGAAAATAGCAGCCGTTCTCATTGATGAAAATGCGGAAATGTTGGAATTCGAGCGTTGCTTTACGAACATGTCGTACAGACACATGTGATGAGCGCGTAGGAAGCGTTACCCGCTGCCTCGGTAAAACGCCTCATGCTTGCGCAGTCAGTCAGATCTTTGGGAATTGTCCCGCGCAGTTACCGGAAGCCATGATCTTCAGCCCGGTGCCATTGATCTTTAGCCTTTTGTGCCGTGGCCAGGTTTGGCTATTCAGAGGCGAAGGGAGTGGTTATGCGGTGGTTGGTGTGTGTTGTTTTGCTGATGCTGTTGGCGCTGGAAAGTAGAGCGGAGGAGATTTTCCTGATACCGGAACACAACCCCAAACCGGTTTATCCACCAGCGCTGCAACGGGCGGGGATCATCGGCGAAGTTCGGGTCGGGTTTACGGTGCATCCCGATGGCACCATCAGCAAAGTGAAGATTCTGAAAAGCGCCCACCCTGATCTGGTGAAGGCAGTCAGGGTTGCCGTAGAACAATGGCGGTTCAAGCCTTGGACAGTTGAGGGTGACAAGCCTTCGGAGCAGGACGTGATTGCGCCAATGAAGTTTGGATTCAACGTGTATCTGCCGATGGACGTCAATCAGTCGCTCAAGAAACTGAAGTGTCGCGACGTTAATGAGACTTTCGTCCGCCTTCCGGAGCACAAGTGGGCAGACTCCACCCCGTTTCACTACATCCGAGCTTATCTGTCGAATTCATTATCCTCAGCGATATTGTCGGATGAGCGGCGTCTGGCGCTGATAGCGAAGATGAACAGGATGGTGCCCACCATCGTCAGGCAATGCCTGAGCAGCCCGGGCTCCAGGTATGCGAGGTATTTACCCAAGGATATTCGCGAGTTGCTCTAGTTGTGATCGGGTCTGGACAGCGCTGAGCGAAGTCCAGGCCCTCAGGTTGGCTTATCGAACCTGCACCACGACCTTGCCCACCGCCTTGCGCTGACCGAGATCATTGATCGCCTGCGCGGCATTGCTCAACGGATAGACCTGCGACACCAGCGGCTTCAACTTGCCTTCGGCAAACCAGCCAAACAACTGCTGGAAGTTCGCCGCGTTGTCCTGTGGCTGGCGCTGGGCGAACGAGCCCCAGAACACGCCAACCACGGCGGCGCCTTTGAGCAGGGCGAGGTTGACCGGCAGCTCGGGGATGCGACCGCTGGCGAAACCGACCACCAGCAGGCGGCCATTCCAGGCGATGGAGCGCACGGCCTGGTCGAACAGGTCGCCGCCCACCGGGTCGTAGATCACGTCGGCGCCCTGGCCATCGGTCAGGCGCTTGATTTCGTCCTTGAGGCTGGTTTCGCTGTAGTTGATCAGTTCATCGGCACCGGCGGCCTTGGCCACCGCCAGTTTTTCCGCGCTGCTGGCGGCGGCGATTACCCGGGCGCCCATGGCCTTGCCGATTTCCACGGCAGCCAGGCCAACGCCGCCGGAGGCGCCGAGCACCAGCAGGGTTTCACCCGGTTGCAGGTTGCCGCGCTGCTTGAGGGCGTGCATCGAGGTGCCATAGGTCATGCTGAAGGCGGCTGCGGTGTTGAAGTCCATCGAAGGCGGGATTGGCAGTACGTTGTAGCCCGGCACCGCGACCTGTTCGGCAAAGCTGCCCCAACCGGTCAGGGCCATGACCCGGTCGCCGGCTTTCAGATGACTGACTTTTTCACCCAACGCACTGACCACGCCGGCCGCTTCGCCACCCGGGGAAAACGGGAAGGGTGGTTTGAACTGGTACTTGCCCTCGATGATCAGCGTGTCGGGGAAATTCACCCCGGCGGCGTGCACGTCCAGCAGGATTTCATTCTTCTTCGCGACAGGACTGGCGACGTCTTCCAGCACCAGCGATTCGGCAGGGCCGAAGGCTTTGCACAGCACGGCTTTCATCAGGGCTATTCCTTTGGGAGAGATGGCCGATAAGTGTAGGTGTGTGAGTCGACGGGTCAACGAGCATGCCCGCCCCTGATAGTCAGCCATAAGCTTGTGCTTGAGCGGCGGGTCGTTATGCTAGGCCGCAAACCGGATGAGGAACCAATAGTGAAAGCGTGGATCGTGTTGATGATGGCCCTGTCTCTGCCGGTGGCAGCGATGGCCGAAGAAGCGGCGGAAAATGCAGCGCCGAAGGTCAATTACATCACCCTGAGCCCGCCGTTCGTGGGCAACTATGGGCTCGATGGCACACCCAAGCTCAAGGTATACAAGGCTGATGTGGCGTTGCGGGTCACGGGCGATGAAGCGACCAAGGCGGTCAAGGCCAACGAGCCATTGATCCGCAATCAGCTGGTGGCGCTGTTTGCCCAACAGACCACCGAGACGATGAACAACGTCGAGGCCAAGGAAAAGCTGCGCCAGGAAGCGCTCAAGCAAACCCAGCAGGTCATGAATGACGAAACCGGAAAGCCGGTGGTTGAGGATCTGTTGTTCAACAACCTCATTATTCAATAAGCGTTCTGTTGTCCGGGCCGGCCCTTTCGCGGGCAAGCCCGCTCCCACAGGTACTGCGGTGAACACATGATTGCGTTAAACCGCATAACCCTGTGGGAGTGGGCTTGCCCGCGAAAGCAATCTAATAGGCGCCGAAAAACCTATGGTTTAAGCGCAACCACCGCGGCCCATTGCTCCGGCGTCACCGGCATCACCGACAGCCGCGATCCCTTCTGCACCAACGGCATCTCCGCCAGCGCGGTTTGCTGTTTCAGATAGTCCAGTTTCAGCACCCTGGAAAACGTCTCGACATGGGCGACATCAATCGCGCTCCAGGCGTTTTTCTCAGGCGTTGCCTTTGGGTCGAAATAATGGCTTTCAGGCTCCAGCGCCGTCGGGTCCGGATACGCGGCTTCGACGATTTTGCCGATCCCGGCAATCCCGGGCTCCGGGCAGCTGGAGTGATAGAAGAAAAACTCGTCCCCCACCGCCATCGCCCGCAGAAAATTACGCGCCTGATAGTTGCGAACCCCATCCCAGCGCGCTCTGCCGAGCTTTTCCAGACCCTTGATCGAGAGCTCGTCGGGCTCGGATTTCATCAACCAATAGGCCATGGTTTGGCTCCTTGCGAGGTGTGTGGACAGGTTGTCCGGCGATTTTATGACAAACCGACAGTCGGTTGACGCCAGCATTTGCGTGCAGGTTCACGTTGTCGCAAAATGCCGGCCTTTAAAGCTTGACGCTGCTGCACGGCCTACAAATGGAAACCGCTGCTGTCATCGTATAGATATGCCTTTGGGGGGCAGTCGATGAAACGCAAACCGGATTTACTATGGATTTTGGTTATTTTGTTCGGCCTCGGCGTCGTGACCACCGGCTATGCCCAGAGCCTGTGGAACAGCAAGGTCGATGCACCGGTTGAAATCTCGACGCTGCAGCAACAATCGACCGCCTTCAAGCGCTGATTCCTGCCTTTGGACGCCACTGACCCGAAGTGGCGTCTAGCCTGCGAAGTACCAGGCCTTGTCCGTGACCGTTCCCTGCAACGGCACATCCCAGCTCGCCTGAGCCAGTCGTTCTACCTTCTGACATTCATGAGCCAGCCCCAGTAGCGTCGGTTTGCGCCAGTCATTGCGGCGCGCCAGATACGCCAGACTGCGATCATAGAAACCACCACCCATCCCCAGGCGCCCGCCGACATCGTCAAACCCCACCAGCGGTAAAAGCACCAGGTCCAGCGCCCAGACTTTGCGCTGTCGGGCAAGGTTGTGCCGGGGCTCCAGAATGCGGAAACGGTTGGGTTTGAGTTTTTCGCCGGGGCGGATGCGCTGGAACACCATTTTGGTCCGTGGCCACGCACTGAGCACCGGAAGATAGGTGGCCTTGCCCCGACGCTGGGCGGCACGCAGCAGCAGGCGCGGATCGATTTCACCGTCGGTTGGCAGGTAAAGAGAGATGTGGCGAGCGCGACGGAACAGCGGTTGCTGGGCCAATTGCTTGTACAGCCCGCGAGCGGCCTGGCGCTGCTGACTGGCGGTCAGTGCGCGGCGGGCTTTGCGCAGCATGCGTCGAAGTTGCGGGCGGGGAAGCAGCGCAGGTTCGTTCATGAATTCCGGCTTCAGCAGTGTGGATACACAAAGCGTATCTGTAAAAAAGCCGATGCCGGTATGAAACCGGCATCGGCTTGGAATCAGGCTCCCCGAATGTGCCGCTGCCGACTTAGCCCTTGAACCCGAGAGTTCAAGGTGGAAGACGCAGTAGGCTTTAAGGCTTTCCGTCTAGCGGACATGCACACCAGCCCAACGTGCAACTTCCAGGGCATAGCAAATCGGCTCAGGGACGTCGTCAACTGGCAAGCACCCCAGGGAGTGATGGGAGTATACCCCAAGCGCAACAGCGAATCAGCCTTTGGTGACGTCCGGATCGGTAGAGAGCACCAGATCGACGCGATCGAGCAGGTCGCGCACCTGTTCGCGGGTTGAGCCGCTGACCTGAATATCAGGGCTGTCCTGCTTGTGCAGCAGGTCATGGGTGATGTTCAGCGCGGCCATCACGGCGATGCGGTCGGCACCGATGACTTTGCCGCTGCTGCGAATTTCGCGCATCTTGCCGTCCAGATAGCGGGCGGCGCTCACCAGGTTGCTGCGCTCTTCCTGTGGACAGATGATCGAATATTCTTTGTCGAGGATCTGCACGGTAACGCTATTGCTTGAACTCATGAGTCTTGCTCCAGGGCCTTGAGGCGCGAAATCATCGATTCGACCTTACGCCGGGCGATTTCGTTTTTTTCAATGAGGTGAG
>DATMUG010000350.1:0-3170 GCA_035563915.1 Pseudomonas sp.
CTGCGCAGCAGTCCTGATGTTGGGGGCGCTACGCACCCCAGCGGGAGCAAGCTCCCTCGCCACAAAGATCGTGTGCACCTTTGACTGAATGGCATCTGCCAGAAGGCTCGTCTGTCTTTTCTCGTAGAGCTGCACACAACCGCATTGCGCCGGCGGCTGAACCCCGGTCCGTCGCAGTCGGCTTCTGTGCAGTCTCTCAAATGCGTGAGATTGCGTTATGGATGGTATTTTCCTGCAGCAACTGGTCAACGGCCTGACCCTCGGGTCGGTCTATGGCCTGATCGCCATCGGCTACACAATGGTCTATGGCATCATTGGCATGATCAACTTCGCCCACGGCGAGGTTTACATGATTTCCGCTTACCTCGCGGCAATCAGTCTGGCACTGCTGGCTTACTTCGGTATTGAATCCTTCCCGCTGTTGATGCTCGGCACCCTGATCTTCACCATCGTCGTGACGGCGGTGTATGGCTGGGTCATTGAACGTGTCGCCTACAAACCCCTGCGTAACTCCACCCGACTGGCACCGCTGATCAGCGCCATCGGTATCTCCCTGATCCTGCAAAACTATGCACAGATCGCCCAGGGTGCCAAACAACAAGGCGTTCCAACCTTGCTGACCGGCGCATGGCGTGTCGATGTGGGCAGCGGCTTCGTTCAGCTCACCTACACCAAGATCTTCATTCTGGTCGCGGCCTTCGCCGGCATGGCGCTGCTGACCTATGTCATCAAGTACACCAAGCTCGGCCGTATGTGCCGCGCCACCCAGCAAGACCGCAAGATGGCGTCGATCCTGGGGATCAACACCGACCGGGTGATCTCCTATGTGTTCATTATCGGTGCAGCCATGGCGGCCCTGGCCGGCGTGCTGATCACCATGAACTACGGCACGTTCGACTTCTACGCCGGCTTCGTCATCGGCATCAAGGCCTTCACTGCCGCGGTACTCGGCGGGATCGGCTCACTACCGGGCGCCATGCTCGGCGGGATCATCCTCGGGATTTCCGAGTCGCTGTTCTCTGGCCTGGTCAACTCGGACTACAAAGACGTATTCAGCTTCTCGCTGCTGGTTCTCGTTCTGGTCTTTCGGCCTCAAGGCCTGCTCGGCCGTCCTCTTGTGTCGAAGGTGTAAGCGATGTCTTCAACCACTAAAAAAACCATTGATCTCAAAAAAAGTCTGGTTGATGCGATTCTTGCCGGCCTCATCGCCCTGATCGTGTTCGGGCCCATCGTCGGCGTGGTGCTCGACGGCTACGGCTTCAACCTGGAAACCAAACGAGTGGCGTGGATCGTGGCCATTGTCATGGCCGGTCGTTTTGCACTGAGTACGTTCCTGCAAACGCCCAAAGGCCTGAAAATCCTCGAAGGGTTTGAAACCACTGGCTCCGGCGTGCACGTACTGGCGCCCGATTACAAATCGCGCCTGCGCTGGATCATCCCGCTGATGATCGTGATTGCCGTGGTGTTCCCGTTTTTCTCCAACTCCTACCTGCTGGGCGTGGTCATCCTCGGTTTGATCTATGTGCTGCTGGGGCTTGGGCTGAACATCGTGGTCGGCCTGGCCGGTCTGCTCGACCTGGGTTACGTGGCGTTCTACGCCATTGGTGCCTATGGCCTGGCGCTCGGTTACCAGTACCTGGGGCTGGGGTTCTGGACGGTGCTGCCACTGGCGGCGATCACGGCCGGTCTGGCCGGCTGCATCCTTGGCTTCCCGGTGCTGCGTCTGCACGGTGACTACCTGGCGATCGTGACCTTGGGCTTCGGTGAAATCATTCGCCTGATCCTCAACAACTGGCTGTCCCTGACCGGCGGCCCTAACGGCATGCCGGCGCCGCTGCCGACCTTCTTCGGCCTTGAGTTCGGCAAGCGGGCGAAGGACGGCGGTGTGCCGTTCCATGAGTTCTTCGGCATCGCCTACAACCCCGACGTGAAGTACTACTTCATCTATGCGGTGTTGTTCCTGGTGGTACTGGCCGTGCTGTACATCAAGCACCGCCTGACCCGCATGCCGGTCGGTCGTGCCTGGGAAGCGCTGCGCGAAGATGAAATCGCCTGCCGCTCGATGGGCCTGAACCACGTACTGGTCAAGCTCTCGGCGTTCACCATCGGTGCATCGACCGCGGGTCTGGCCGGTGTGTTCTTCGCCACCTACCAGGGCTTCGTCAACCCGACCTCGTTCACCTTCTTCGAATCGGCCCTGATCCTGGCCATTGTGGTACTGGGCGGCATGGGTTCGACCATCGGCGTGGTGATGGCGGCTTTCGTGCTGACCGTTGCCCCTGAACTGCTGCGTGGCTTCGCTGAATACCGCGTTCTGCTGTTCGGCATCCTGATGGTGTTGATGATGATTTGGCGACCGCGCGGCCTGATTCGGATCAGCCGTACCGGTGTGACCCCGCGTAAAGGAGTAGCGCCATGAGCGAAGTCGTACTCAGTGTCGAAAAGCTGATGATGCACTTCGGCGGCATCAAGGCGTTGAACGATGTCAGCCTGAAGGTCAAGCGCAACTCGATCTTCGCCCTGATCGGCCCCAACGGCGCCGGCAAGACCACCGTGTTCAACTGCCTGACCGGGTTCTACAAGGCCTCCGGCGGCAAGATTGAACTCAACGTGCGTGGCCAGCAGACCAACGTCATCAAGCTGCTGGGCGAATCCTTCAAACCGACCGATTTCGTCTCGCCGAAAACCTTCGCCAGCCGCCTGTATTACAAGGCGTTCGGCGGCACCCACCTGGTCAACCGGGCGGGCCTGGCGCGAACCTTCCAGAACATTCGCCTGTTCCGGGAAATGTCGGTGCTGGAAAACCTGCTGGTGGCCCAGCACATGTGGGTCAACCGCAGCATGCTGGCGGGCATCCTCAATACCAAGGGCTACCGCAAGGCCGAAAGCGATGCACTGGACCACGCCTTCTACTGGCTGGAAGTGGTGGACCTGGTGGACTGCGCCAACCGTCTGGCCGGTGAACTGTCCTACGGGCAGCAACGCCGTCTGGAAATCGCCCGGGCCATGTGCACCCGTCCGCAGATCATCTGCCTCGACGAACCGGCCGCCGGCCTCAACCCTCAGGAAACCGAAGCGCTGAGCGCGATGATCCGGCTGCTGCGCGACGAGCACGATCTGACCGTGGTGCTGATCGAACACGACATGGGCATGGTAATGAGCATTTCCGA
>DATMUG010000351.1:0-8988 GCA_035563915.1 Pseudomonas sp.
GCTTGCTCCCGTTGGGCTGCGCAGCAGTCCCTGTTTTCAGGGGCCGCTTCGCGACCCAGCGGGAGCAAGCTCCCTCGCCACAAAGTGGGGCTGACTTCAGATTCTCTACAACGGCAAATGCCGACTCAACAGTGCCCGCAACGCCGCCGGTCTTACCGGCTTGGCCAGGTAATCGAGCCCGGCCGCATGCACCTGAGCCAGGGTTTCCGGTCGTCCATCGGCGCTGATCACCACGCCGGGCACCGGCTCGCCCAAGCGGGTGCGCAGCCAGGCCATCAGGTCGGTGCCCGTCTCGCCATCGTCCAGGTGGTAATCCACCAGCGCCAATTGTGGCCGTAGACCGTTGCCAAGCAACGCCGCGCACTCCTCGCGGTTGCGTGCGGTCCAGACCTGGCAACCCCAGCGCGTCAGCAAACTGTTCATGCCGATCAGGATGCTGTCCTCGTTGTCGATGCACAGCACCTGCGCACCACCGAGCAATTTGCCGTTGAGTTCGGCCGCCTTGGCCGGCAACGCGATGGCCGCTTTGGCCAGTGGTACGCGAATACTGAATACGCTGCCGCGCCCCGGCCATGAACGTACGCGCAGGGTGTGCCCCAGCACGCGGCACAAACCGTCGGCAATCGCCAGGCCCAGGCCCAGGCCTTTCTCCGCGCGGGTCTGATGGCTATCGAGGCGTTTGAACTCTTCGAAAATCACCTGCTGCTTGTCTTCCGGGATGCCCGGCCCACGATCCCAGACCTCCAGGGACAACTCGCCCTGATGACGGCGAACACCCAGCAGCACCGGGCCTTTCGCGTAGCGGAAGGCGTTGGTCAGGAAGTTTTGCAGGATCCGACGCAACAGCTTGATATCGCTTTCGATACGCAAGGTGCTGCCCCTGACGCGGAATTCCAGGCCTTGATCCCGTGCCAGCGCCTTGAACTCGGCACCGAGGGTGTCGAACAGTTCATTGAGCGCGAACGGCTTGATGTCGGGATTGATCTTGCCGTTTTCCAGTCGGGAAATATCCAGCAGGTCACTGATCAGGTCTTCGGCCGAGCGCAGCGAGCTGTCCAGGTGCTGCACCAGTTTTTGTGCCTCGCCGGACAGGCCGTCTTCCTGGTGATTGAGCGCGGCGGAAAACAGCCGGGCAGCATTCAAAGGTTGCATCAAGTCATGACTGACCGCCGCCAGGAAGCGGGTTTTCGACTGATTCGCCGCCTCGGCGGTGCCCTTGGCTTCGGTCAGGGCGACGTTGAGTTGCGATAGCTCATGGGTTCGTTCGGCCACTCGTTGCTCAAGGCTTTCGTTGGCTTCGGTCAGCGCCTGCTCGGCTTCGCGGAACGGGGTGATGTCAGTAAAACTCATGACGAAACCGCCGCCAGGCATCGGGTTGCCGATCAGTTCGATCACTCGGCCATTGGGGAACAGGCGTTCGGACGTGTGCGCGCGACCCTGACGCATCCAGTGCAGGCGGCGAGCCACATGCACTTCGGCTTCCCCGGGGCCGCACAGGCCGCGCTCGGCGTTATAGCGGATGATGTCGGCAATCGGCCGGCCGACGCTGATCAGGCCATCGGGGTAGTTGAACAGCTCCAGATAACGACGGTTCCAGGCCACCAGCTTCAGCGACTGATCAACCACGCTGATGCCCTGGCTGATGTTCTCGATCGCCCCTTGCAGCAAGGCGCGGTTGAATTGCAGCACTTCCGAGGCTTCGTCGGCGATGCGCACGACGTCCTCCAGTTGCATCTCCCGACCTTCGATGGCGGCCTTTACCACTGCGCGGGTCGACGAGGCGCCCAGCACACCGGCCAGCAAGCGCTCGGTGTGGGCGATCCATTCACTGTCGGCGTTCTGGTTCGGGTTGAACCCTTTGCCCTGGCGGTAGGCAAAGCGGATGAAGCTCTGGCGCGCGCGTTCCTCGCCGACGAAGCGCGCGGCCAGTTGCAGCAAATCGTCGATCTGCACCGCCAGCATCGAGCGGGCGCTGGGGCGGGCGCTGATTTCCTGGCCGATGAAACGGCCGGCCTGCCAGTGTTCCGACACCCGAGTACGTGACAACACCGAGACCCAGGCGAACAGCGTGAAGTTGCCGGCCAGGGATAGCACCACGCCTTGGGTCAGCGGGGTGATGGGCAGGTTCAGCGGGTTGCTGTGCAGCCAGGCCAGACCCGGGAAACTGCTTAGCGGCAGGCCGAGACTATGGGCCGCAATCGGCAGGATCAGGGTGTAGAACCAGAGGAAGGTCCCGGCGGCGAGGCCGGCGAATACGCCGCGACGATTGGCCTGTTTCCAGTACAACGCACCGAGCATGGCCGGCGCCAGCTGGGTGACAGCGGCGAAGGCGATCTGGCCGATGGTTGCCAGGCTCGCGGTCGAACCCAGCAGGCGATAGCTGACGTAGGCCAGCAGCAGAATCACCACGATGGTCACGCGGCGCACCGACAGCATCCACTGGCGGAAGACTTCGAACGGGCGCTCGGCATTGTTGCGGCGCAACAGCCACGGCAGCAGCATATCGTTGGAGACCATGGTCGACAGTGCA
The DNA here is from genome assembly GCA_035563915.1 of Pseudomonas sp. GTDB lineage: Bacteria > Pseudomonadota > Gammaproteobacteria > Pseudomonadales > Pseudomonadaceae > Aquipseudomonas. The sequence continues at coordinate 2,531 of DATMUG010000351.1, forward strand.
ACACATTCCACGATCACCATACCGGTGGCCGCAGACGCGCCGCCGATAAAAGCCAGCAGCGCCAGCGCAGGGTGGGCCTGGGCCAGCGGCAGGCTGATCACGAAGGAGTCCGGCAACACTGAGCTGGGCAGCAACATCTGGCCCGCCAGGGCGATTGGCACGACGAACAAGGCCGCCAGAGCGAGGTAAGCGGGAAACACCCATTTGGCCAGGCGCAAATCCTGGGGTTCGATGTTTTCCACCACCGTCATCTGGAACTGTCGCGGCAGGCAGATGATTGCCATCATTGCCACCCCGGTTTGTACCACCATGGAGGGCCAGTTGACGGTTTCCTTCCAGTACTGCTCCAGTCGCGGGGCGAGCATGGCCTGATTGAACAGGTCATCGAAACCGTCATACAGGCCGTAGGTCACGTAGGCCCCGACGGCCAGAAAGGCGAACAGCTTCACCAGGGATTCGAAGGCAATCGCCAGCACCATGCCGCGGTGGTGTTCGGTGGCATCGAGGTTACGCGTACCGAAAACGATGGTGAACAGTGCCAGCACCAGCGACACCACCAGGGCGGTGTCCTGGGCGCGAACGCCCATGGCATCGGCACCTGCGCCAATCAACAGGTTGACCCCCAGCACGATGCCCTTGAGCTGTAAGGCGATATAAGGCAGTACACCGACCAGGCAGATCAGTGCCACCACCACCGCCAGCGATTGGGATTTGCCATAGCGCGCGGCGATGAAGTCGGCGATGGAGGTGATGTTCTCCTGCTTGCTGATCATCACCATTTTTTGCAGGACCCAGGGCGCAGCGATCAGCAGCAGGATTGGCCCGAGGTAGATTGGCAGGAAGGACCAGAGCTGTTCGGCCGCCTGACCCACCGCGCCGAAGAATGTCCAGCTGGTGCAGTAGACCGCCAGCGACAGGCTGTACACCCAGGCACGTACCCGTGGCGGCAAAGGCGCGCTGCGACGGTCGCCGTAAAAGGCGATGGCAAACATGATGGCCATATAGGCCAGGGCGACGGCGGCAATCAGCCCGCTGGACAGCGACATGGGAACTCCGGATAACCAATGGCACCCGGGCCTCCCGCCCGGACAGACACAGTCTCGCACGATGGCAGGGGTTAGTCAGTTTCGACCAAGGTCGTGGAGCGGCGGGGTGTCGCAGGCGGGATGCCACTTGGATTTCTGTGTTTGCGCGGGCCTCTTCGCGAGCAAGCCCGCTCCCACCATTGACCGCGTTTTGCCTGACGGAGCGCGGTCAATGGTGGGAGCGGGCTTGCTCGTCAATGGCGTCGTCACTGACCGAGCGCAATCTCGATCAACCGATGCAACTCCTCGACCTGCATCGGCGCTTCGGAAAACAGAATACGAAACACGATGGGCGCCGCCACCAGGTTGATCAGCCGATCCACATCGGGCCCGGGCTCATCCGGGTAGCGATCGAGGATCACCTGCAATTGCCCGCCAATGATCGTTGCGCAATAGCTCGGTTTCAGGCTGGCCTGTATGTCACGCAGCATGTTGCGCCCCGGCGCCGAACTCATTTCGTCCAGATACTGCTCCGCCCAGGCCCGCACATCGCCCGACAGGCTGCCAGTGTTGGCCGATTCGGTTTCCGGTTGCAGTCGCGCCATGGCGACGTCCGCCAGTAACGCCGCCAGATCACCCCAGCGCCGGTAGATGGTCGAGGGCGTGACCCCGGCCCGTGCGGCAATCTGCGGTACGGTCACGGTGGCGCGGTCCTGCTCGGCGAGCAGCTCGCGCACGGCCGCGTGGATCGATTCCTGGACCCGGGCGCTGCGCCCGCCAGGGCGTAAAGTGGGAGCGTTCATTCGGTGTTTCCTGATTCGCGCCGGAGTTGGCGGCAATGCCACGACGGTCCTGAAAAGCCATGGAGGGGACCTTAACACAAAGAATTTGCTTTAAGCGCACCGCAGTAGCACACTCCACAAAAGCAAAAAATTAGCTTTTGCGGAGCGTGCGCATGCCCAGTACCCCTTCAAATCGTGCCAGCCTGTGGTTTCTGGCCATCACCTTGCTCAGTTTTCTCGCGGCTTCCACCGCGCCAACACCCTTGTATCACCTGTATCAGGAGCAACTGCACTTCTCCGCAGCGATCCTGACCCTGATCTTCGGGGTGTATGCCCTCAGCCTGCTGGTGGCGCTGCTGACGGTCGGTTCGCTGTCGGACTATCTGGGACGCAAACCGGTGATTTTCACGGCGGTGCTGCTCAACAGTGTGGCGATGCTGCTGTTCATCTATGCCGACAACGTCGCCTGGCTGATCAGTGCGCGGGTATTGCAGGGTTTCGCGACCGGCATGGCCACTGCGGTGTTGAGCGCCACGCTGCTGGATACCGACCGCCAGCACAGGCCGCTGATCAATAGCGTGGCGCCCTTGATGGGCATGGCCCTGGGTGGGTTGGGGTGCGGCCTGCTGGCGGAGTTCGCGCCGGCGCCGTTGCACCTGACCTACTGGCTGCTGCTGGCGTTGTTCGTGATGCAGGCCCTGTACGTCTGGCGTTTGCCGGAAAGCGTCTCGCCGCAGCCCGGTGCGTGGTCTTCATTGCGTCCAACCCTGCATGTACCGGTGCAGGCGCGTTCGACCTTGTGGCGGTTGCTGCCGCTCAACACGGCGACTTGGGCACTGGGCGGCTTCTTCGCCTCCCTGGCGCCCTCGCTGGTGCGTGCGGCTACTGGCTCGACGTCGAACCTGATTGGCGGATCGACCGTGGCGACGCTGACCATGACCGGCGCCCTGATGATTTTCACCCTGCGCAATCGGCCAGCCACCCTGGGACTTCGAATAGGTGCCAGCTCGTTACCCGTGGGTGTCATCCTGATTCTGATCGGCGTTCACAGCGCCAGTCTTGCCTTGTTTTTCATGGGCACACTCATCGCCGGTTGTGGCTTCGGCGCCGGTTTCCTCGGGACGGTACGCACCCTGGTTCCGCTGGCATTGCCCCATGAGCGGGCCGGGTTGATGTCGGCGTACTACGTGCTCAGTTACCTGGCGTTCTGTCTGCCTGCCTTGTTGGCCGGCAACCTCTCCCGCGCGTTCGGTCTGGTCGCGACCACCGATGGTTATGCCGGGGCGCTGATCGTTCTGGCGCTGGGAGCGTTACTGGCGATGATGCGCCAGCGTGCTGACAATGTTTGCAGTGCGGCGGGTTGATTCATCTGGTGTCGCGTTTTGGCGGGGATGAATTACATCTGTAAAATCGATAACAGTTAGAGATATTACCCGTTATATCGATATTCTATTCGGATCTATGATGGGCTCCACCTCACCAGAGGACAGGAGCCCACCATGACTTGCCCCAACACCGTCAAACCTGGCATCAAGCCTTTCACTCACCTGCAGCACTCGCGCGAAGTCATTCGTCAGTTCACCCCCAACTGGTTCGCCGCCACCATGGGCACCGGAGTACTGGCCCTGGCGGTGGCGCAGTTGCCGGTCGCCAATCCGGTCTTGCGCGCCCTTGCCGAAGGCCTCTGGCAATTCAATATCCTGCTGTTTCTGCTGTTCACGGCGCTGTATGCGGCGCGCTGGGTGCTGTTTTTCGATGAGGCGCGGCGGATTTTCGGTCATTCCACGGTCTCGATGTTTTTCGGCACCATTCCCATGGGGCTGGCGACCATCATCAACGGTTTTCTGGTGTTCGGTCTGCCGCGTTGGGGCGAGGGCGTGATCGGGCTCGCCGAGGCCTTGTGGTGGCTGGATGTGGCGCTGTCCCTGGCCTGTGGGGTGCTGATTCCCTACATGATGTTCACCCGCCAGGAGCACAGCATCGACCAGATGACCGCCGTGTGGTTGTTGCCGGTGGTGGCGGCGGAAGTGGCGGCCGCCAGCGGTGGCCTGCTGGCGCCGCACCTGACCGACGCCCACGCCCAACTGGTGACGCTGGTAACCAGCTACGTGCTCTGGGCATTTTCCCTGCCGGTGGCGTTCAGCATTCTGACGATTCTGTTGTTGCGCATGGCCCTGCATAAACTGCCCCACGAAAACATGGCCGCTTCCAGCTGGCTGGCCTTGGGGCCGATCGGCACCGGGGCGCTGGGCATGCTGCTGTTGGGTGCCGACGCGCCAGCAATCTTCGCCGCCAATGGTTTGCAGGGCGTGGGCGAAATCGCGGCCGGAACAGGGCTGGTCGCCGGCATCACGCTGTGGGGTTTTGGCCTGTGGTGGATGCTGATGGCCGTGTTGATCACGCTGCGCTATCTGCGCGCCGGCATTCCTTTCAATCTCGGCTGGTGGGGTTTCACGTTCCCGCTGGGCGTCTATTCCCTGGCAACGCTGAAACTGGCCAGTGCGTTGCACCTGACGTTCTTCAGTGTCTTCGGATGTGTGCTGGTGACCATGCTGGCCGTGATGTGGCTGATCGTCGGCAAGCGCACGTTGCAGGGCGCGTGGCGTGGCGAGCTGTTCGTCTCGCCCTGCATTGCAGGATTGAAGAAATAACCGTCCCGGATTAGGTAATGTGTGGCCTGGATCGGCGTGGGGGCGTTCCAATCAACGTACCCACTCAATACGTACAGGCCTCTCACTACCTCGATCAGGGACACATGGACGATGAGTCACCCCTCACAATTCAACTTGCTGCGCACGCGGCGCTTTCTGCCGTTCTTCGTGACCCAGTCATTGGGGGCGTTCAACGACAACATCTTCAAGCAGTCGTTGATCCTCGCCATTCTGTACAAGCTGGCGATCGAAGGTGACCGCTCGATCTGGGTCAATCTGTGCGCGCTGCTGTTTATCCTGCCGTTCTTTCTGTTTTCGGCCTTGGCCGGACAGTTCGGGGAAAAATTCGCCAAGGACGCGCTGATTCGTCTGATCAAGCTTGGCGAAATCGCCATCATGGCGGTCGGCGCGGTCGGTTTCATGTTCGATCACCTGTCATTGATGTTGCTGGCGCTGTTCGCCATGGGCACCCATTCGGCGTTGTTCGGGCCGGTGAAGTACTCGATTCTGCCCCAGGCTCTGCATGAAGACGAACTGGTCGGCGGCAACGGCCTGGTGGAAATGGGCACTTTTCTGGCGATCCTGGCGGGAACCATCGGCGCCGGAATCATGATGTCCTCCAGTCATTACGCGCCGGTGGTGTCCACCGCAATCATCGGCATCGCCGTACTCGGCTATCTGGCCAGCCGCGGCATTCCGCGGGCGGCGGCCGCTTCGCCGCAGATGCGCCTGAACTGGAACATCTTCAGCCAGTCCTGGGCCACGCTGAAGCTGGGCCTTGGCCAAACACCGGCGGTGTCGCGCTCGATTGTCGGCAACTCCTGGTTCTGGTTTGTCGGGGCGATTTATCTGACGCAGATCCCGGCGTATGCCAAGGAATGGATGCACGGCGATGAAACCGTGGTGACGCTGATTCTTACTGTGTTCTCGGTGGGGATCGCGGTGGGTTCGATGCTGTGCGAAAAACTGTCGGGGCGTAAAGTCGAGATTGGCCTGGTGCCCTTTGGTTCGTTCGGCCTGACCGTGTTCGGTTTGCTGCTGTGGTGGCATTCCGGCGGGATCCCGGACAGCGTTACTGGCCATGGATGGATCGAGATTCTCGGGTTCGGCCACGCCTGGCTGGTATTGATCGACATCCTCGGCCTGGGTGTGTTCGGTGGTTTCTATATCGTGCCGCTGTACGCACTGATCCAGTCGCGCACCGCAGAGAACGAGCGGGCGCGGGTGATTGCCGCCAACAACATTCTCAACGCGCTGTTCATGGTGGTTTCGGCGATTGTCTCGATCATCCTGCTAAGCCTGGTCAAGCTGTCGATCCCGCAGCTGTTCCTCGTGGTGTCGCTGCTGAACATCGGCGTCAATGCCTACATTTTCAGAATCGTCCCCGAATTCACCATGCGTTTCATGATCTGGCTGCTCAGCCATTCCATGTACCGTGTGGAACATCGCAATTTGCAGCTGATCCCCGATGAAGGCGCGGCGTTGCTGGTGTGCAACCACGTGTCGTACGTCGATGCCTTGTTGATCAGCGGCGCGGTGCGCAGGCCGATCCGCTTTGTCATGTACTACAAAATCTACAACCTGCCGGTGCTGAACTTTATCTTTCGCACCGCGGGGGCCATTCCGATTGCGGGGCGACAGGAAGATATCCAGATCTACGAACAAGCCTTCACGCGAATTGCCCGCTATCTCAAGGATGGCGAGTTGGTGTGCATTTTCCCCGAGGGGAAATTGACCGCCGATGGTGAACTCAATGAGTTCAAGGGCGGGTTGACGCGGATTCTCGAGGAAACGCCTGTGCCGGTTATTCCGCTGGCGTTGCAGGGGTTGTGGGGGAGTTTCTTCAGTCGCGATCCGAACAAGGGGCTGTTTCGTCGGTTGTGGTCGCGGGTGACTGTGGTGGCGGGGGACGCGGTAGCTGTCGAGGCGGCGCAGCCGGCGAAGTTGCAGGTGTTGGTGGGGGATTTGCGCGGGGCAGTCAGGTAAGGGTGACTCTGCGG
>DATMUG010000352.1:0-6491 GCA_035563915.1 Pseudomonas sp.
ATGGATAAAACAGGTGCTGCGTGACCCGTTGCGCCCAAGCGCTCGTTCAGTTGCTGGAAAGCTTTGGCGTCAAACACGTCTTCGGCACTCTCGGTGAATTTTTCAGGCCCCCGCCAGCCAAGCGCCAGGTGGACCTTTCAACCTCCTGAACTCAAAGGTGGCTTACATGGCCGAGTCCGATAACTTCCTCTCTACCCATTCGGCGCAGGGGACCTACGCTGACCTGATCCTGGCCAACGGTCGCCTCTATACCCAGGACCCGGCCAATCCCTGGGCCGAGGCCGTGGCGATTCGCGATGGCAAGTTGATCGGCGTCGCGAGCATCGGCCAGATCGAGATGTTCAAAGGCCCGAACACCAAGGTGCATGATCTGCAAGGCGCGTTCTGCATGCCGGGCCTGCACGACATGCACACCCACCCTGACCTGGCACTGGCGCCGCGTTATGCCGATGACCTCGACGTCGGCATCGAAGACCCGACCCCGGAACAACTGCGCGAAAGCATCCTCGCCTACGCCGACAGCCATCCCGGCGATGGCTGGATCTACGGTCAGTACTGGGTGCGCTACACCTTCCGCGAAGCCGGCCTGACGCCGGGCCGCGCCTGGCTCGACAGCGTCATGCCGGACCGTCCGGTGGCCCTGCTCGATCGCATGTGGGGCACCATGATGGTCAACTCCAAGGCCCTGGAACTGGCCGGCATCGACCGCCACACCTCGGATCCGCGCAATGGTTATTTCGAGCGCGACGAACTGACCGGCGAACCCACCGGCCTGATGATCGACGGCGCCTACGCGATGATCCACGCCGCCATGCCGCCGACCCCGGTCAGCGTATTGCGCCGCGCCTATCGCGATGGTGTGCACTTCCAGAGCTCCCGTGGGGTGACCGCGAGCAAATACGTGCACGTCTGCGAGCAGCGCCTGCAAGCCTTGAAGGAACTGGACGACAGCGGCGAGCTGACCGTGCGTATCGAAGCGGCAATCAGTTGGCAGGACGATATCTTTCCGGTGCGGCGTCGCTGGGAATTGCTGGCGGGCGAACGTCACTACTATCGCAGCGCGCGCCTGAGCGCCAACGCGGTGAAGTTCCACTTCGACGGCACCGTGGAACCGAAATCCTCCTACCTGCTCACGCCCTGGCCGCAGGAGAAAAGCTGGCGCGGCAAGCTCAACCTGACCCCGGAACACATCACCGACATGGTGGTGGACATGGACCGCAAGGGCATCCGCGTGATTGCCCACTGCACCGGCGACGGCGCGTCCGACGTGTTCCTCGACGCCGTGGCCGAGGCCCGTCGTCGCAACGGTTTCAGCGGCGTGCGCCACCAATGCGCCCACAGCACCTTGCTGCATCCGGGCAACCTGCCGCGCTTCAAGGAACTCAACGTGATCGCCGAATTTTCCCCGGCGGCCTGGTACCCGACACCCTTCGCCAGCGGCGCGCGTTCCGGCTACGGGCAGGAGCGACTCAAGCGCATCTACGACTTCAAGGGCGTGCTGGCGGCGGGCGGTACAGCGGTGATGGGCACCGACTGGCCGGTGGCGTCCATCGACCCGTGGCTGGCGCTGGAAACCATGATCACCCGGCAGAACCCGTGGAACGACGACCCGGCCTGCTTCGGCGACCCGATCAGCCTCGAACAGGCGCTGACGGTGATCACCCGCAACGGCGCCGTGGCGATGGGGCTGGAGCACAGCACCGGTAGCCTGCAAGTGGGCAAGGCGGCGGACCTGATCGTGATCGACCGCGACCTGTTCGCCGCTCCCGCGCGCCATTACATCCACAAGACCCAGGTGTTGCTGACCTTCGTCGAAGGCCAACTGGTCTACGACCGTCATTCGACCCTGCAATCCCTCGGCCTCAAGGCCGTGTGGCAGGGTGAACCACCGGTGCTGGAGGGCAAGGCAGAATGAGCTCACAGCGCATCAAAGTGACCGTCGTCTCGGGTTTTCTCGGCGCCGGCAAAACCACCTTGCTCAACCGCATGGTGCGCCGTGCGCAAGGCAGCCGACTGGCCGTGATCGTCAATGATTTCGGCGAATTGAACATCGATGCAGCCATTGTTTCGGAGGTTACCGACGCGGTGTACAGCCTGCAAAACGGCTGCATCTGCTGCACCGTGCAGGAAGACCTGCTGGCGCAACTGGGCAGCCTGGCCCAGCTCGAGCCGCGCCTTGAGCGCATCGTCATCGAGTGCAGTGGCGTCTCCGATCCACAGCGCATCGTGCAGACCCTGGCTTACCCGCAACTGCGCAGCCAGATGCAATTGGACATGGTCATCACCGTGGTCGATGCCACCCGTCATCTGCAACTGGAGGGCGAATATGCGCGCCTGGCCCGCGCCCAGGTGGCCGCTGCCGATCTGTTGCTGTTGAACAAGACCGATCTGGTGGACGAGCCCCCATTGCAGGCACTGCGCGAGGCGCTGGGGCTGCGCAGCCGGATCCACGAAAGCGTGCAGGCGCAGTTGCCGGATGCGCTGTGGCTGGAGACAGAACTGGAGCTTGAGCCGCGTGCGCAGAAGCCGCTGACCCGGGTGGCTGACGGCGACCACGGTGAAATGTTCAGCAGCTGGCTGTGGCAGAGCGACTTGGCCCTCGATGCCGAGGGATTGCGTGGCTGGTTGCAGGCGTTGCCTGTTGATGTGTTTCGGGTCAAGGGCCTGGTGCGGCTGGCGCAGGGTGACAAGGCGCACTGGTTGCAGCATGTCGGAAACCGCAGTCAGTTTCTGCCGGCGGAGGATGAGGCCAGGCCCGGCGGTTCGCGCCTGGTTTTCATCGCACGGCGTGGTTTCGATGGCTGGGAGGCATTGGGGCAGGGGCTTGAGGCTTGTTCAGTAAAAGAGGGGGCGAAGGTATGAATCCCCTCGGAACAACGGCTGCGCCAAGCGCTCGCAGCCAGGTGGGTGAGATGAACAACCAGGATCAAATGTGGGAGCGGGCTTGCTCGCGAAGAGGCCGGAACATTCAACATCTTTGTTGACTGATACTCCGCTTTCGCGAGCAAGCCCGCTCCCACAGGGTTTGTGTCGTGCGCAATAGGGGTGAACGACTCGCGATGGGTGCGCCGCGGAATGTCAGACGTTCCCCGGAGCATTCAGGCTCATCGACCGCACCGCCGTTTCTTCGTCCTTGGGCAACGAAAAACGGAAAGTCGCACCGCGCCCCGGCACATCGATCAACCGGATCTCGCAGCCATGCAATTGCAGGATCCGATGCACGATTCGCAGCCCCAACCCCCCGTCGCGCCGCGCACCGCCTATGTTGAACGGTCGCAGGAACAGGCTTTCGCGCAGTTCCGGGGCAATACCGGGGCCGGTGTCGCTGACGGTCACTTCGATAAAGGCTCCTTGAGGCCTCAGGCTCAGTTCGATTTCTCCGCCTTGCGGCGTATGGCGCAGGGCGTTGTCGAACAGGTTGGTCAGCACCCGTTCGATCAACCCCAGGTCAGCGCAAGCCGCCGACACGTTGGGGGCGAAGGTGGCCTTGAGTTCCACGTGCCGCGCCTCGGCGGTGAGCTCGAATTTCTGGAAGATGTCCTGCGCCAGATCGGTCAGCGAAAAGCGCTCCAGGATCGGCTGCACGAAACCGTGTTCCAGGCGCACCAGTTCCAGCAGCGACTGCGCCAGGCCACCGACCTTGCGGCTCTGATCCAGCGCGATGCCCAGGTAGCGGCGGCGGTCGGCGGCAGAGAGCGTGGCGTCCTTGAGCGACAGGGTTTCCAGATAACCGTGCAAGGACGCCAGGGGCGTGCGCAGGTCGTGGGAAATGTTCGCCACCAGCTCGCGGCGCTCTTGATCCTGGCGGGTCAGTGAGCGCCACTGCTCGCCCAGGCGCGCCTGCATCTGGCGGAAGGTGGCATCGAGGATGGCGATTTCGTCGTGACTGGCGGCTTTCTCCGTCAGCGGGGAGGGCGCCGGCGTGACCGGGATGCCATCGATGTCGAAGCGGTTGACACTGTCGGTGAGGCGCCGCAATGGCCGGGTGATCAAGGCAAATGCCGTGAGACCGGCAATCAGGCACAGCAGCGCCACCAGACCGATGGACAGCAGCGCGGTATTGAGCGCGGCGCTGGTGGCACCGCGCTCGGCGAGGCGGTCATGGTCTTCACCGAGCAAGACCACATAGAGATAACCGGCCGGCTTGCCATTGACCTTCAGCGGCGCGGCACTGAACACCTTGCGCGCATCGACGCTGCGCGGGTCGTCGCCCAGTATGGGCAGGGCATCGCCCTTGAGCAGGCGCCGGATCGGTGCCAGGTCCACCTGTTCCCGGTGTATCCGACCCTCGGGCGCGGCGCTGCCGACAATCTTGCCCTCGGTGTCCAGCAGGTACACCTCGACGCTGGGGTTGACCAGCATCAGTTTGCTGAACAGATCGCGCACGGCATTGGGCATCAGGCCTTGAGCGTCCATCAGCACCGTGTCGCGGGCGATGTGTTGCGCCAGATCCCGCGACAACCCCTGCACCACTTCCTGTTCATGCATCTGGTTGGAACGCACCTGCATCCACGCCGAGGTGCCGCAGCACACCAGCAGCAGCACGGCGAAGACCAGGGACAGGCGTTGTGTGAGGGTCAGCCTCATGGTTGTGACTCCTCGCCGGCGGCAAACTTGTAGCCTCGGCCCCAGACCGTGAGGATGCGCGCCGGTTGCGCCGGGTCGGTCTCGATCTTGGCGCGCAGGCGATTGATGTGGGTGTTGACGGTGTGTTCGTAGCCTTCGTGGCTGTAGCCCCAGACGGCGTTGAGCAGGTCCATGCGCGAAAACACCTTGCCGGGCTGGCGCGCGAAAAAGTACAGCAGGTCGAATTCCCGTGGCGTGAGGTCCAGACGCCGGCCGTCGAGGGAGGCTTCACGGGTGATCGGGTCGATGGCCAGGCCATCGATGTTCAGGCTGCCGGCGTCCATCTTCAGGTTGCGCGCCATGGCATCGACCCGGCGCAACAGGGCTTTGACCCGGGCCACCAGTTCGAGCATGGAAAACGGCTTGGCCAGGTAGTCGTCCGCGCCCAGTTCCAGGCCGAGAATGCGGTGGACTTCGCTGGAGCGGGCGCTGGTGATGATGATCGGGGTGTAGCGGGCCATGGCGCGGGCGCGCCGGCAGATTTCCAGGCCGTCGACGCCCGGGAGCATCAGGTCGAGAATCAGTGCGTCCCAGTTGCCTTGCTGCAGCAGACGCATGCCTTCGTCGCCATCGGCGCAGTGCACCACCTCGAACTGCTCATCGCGCAGATGCAGGCAGATCAGGTCGGCGATATGCAGGTCGTCCTCGACCACGAGGACGCGTTTGTTCTGTTCCATCCACTCATCCTTCGATTATTGCCCTACCTGTATCTGTAGGAGCGAGCTTGCTCGCGATGGACTCAAGGGCGCCTCGCTCAGACAGACAGCACGCGTCATCGTTAACGATAATCGCGAGCAAGCTCGCTCCTGCAGGTACAGGGATTGATATGGCGCATTGTGCGGTGTTTTCTGCGCCCGAGTTATCACGAATTGTTTAACTCCCCGTGAGGATTTGGCGATCACCCCAAGCTTAGGCTTTGTTCCATGAAAGGCCTGAAGGACTTAGGAGACGACCATGTTCTCAAGACGACAATTTCTATGGGCGAGCGGCGGGCTGGGGGTTGCAGCCCTGGCCATTGGCGCTTTGCCAAAATTTGCTACCAACACCTCGCTGATCAGCGAGGCTGAGGCGGCTTCGCAGGTGTTCGAAGTGACCCACACCGACAGCGAATGGCACGCCATCCTCAGCGACGAGCAGTATGAAATCCTCCGTGAAGAGGGCACCGAGCGGGCTTACAGCAGCCCGCTGAACAACGAGCACCGTGACGGCACCTTCGCCTGTGCCGGCTGTGATCTGCCGCTGTTTTCCTCGGCCACCAAATTCGACAGCCGCACCGGCTGGCCCAGTTTCTGGGCGCCACTGGACAAGGCCGTGGCCACTCGCCAGGACCGCACCTTCGGCATGGTCCGCGAGGAGGTTCACTGCCGGCGTTGTGGCGGGCATCTGGGGCATGTCTTCGATGACGGGCCACAGCCCACTGGCCTGCGCTACTGCATGAACGGCCTGGCGATGAAATTCGCGCCCCGCACGATCTGATTTCCTTCATTTACGTTTTGCAGGTGACCCCTATGTGGCTTCTGGTCCTCGCGTATCTCGGCGGTGTCCTGACGATTGTCAGCCCCTGCATTTTGCCGGTACTGCCCTTTGTCTTCGCCCGCACCGGGCAGCCGTTCGTGAAGAGTGGCCTGCCCCTGTTGGCGGGGATGGCGCTGACCTTTGCGTTCGTTGCCACGCTGGCGGCGGTGGGCGGAGGTTGGGTCGTGCAGCTCAATCAGTACGGACGCTGGCTGGCGCTGGTGTTTGTCGCCCTGTTCGGCCTGACGCTGATGCTGCCGCAATTGGCCGAGCGCCTGACCCGGCCGCTGGTCGCGGCGGGGAGTCGTTTGTCCGAGGCGGCGGGGGCCGATGCGCGGCCACGTCCCGGG
>DATMUG010000353.1:0-3733 GCA_035563915.1 Pseudomonas sp.
CTCTTCACTTTCTACTGCCGCTGGACCGGGCGCGCCAAGTCGCGCCCGGCATCACCCAACAGGTTTTTGGAGAGTTTCCCCATGCACAGTTCAAGCACTGGCGTTTCGCGTACCCGGCAGGTGGTCGCCGCCGTTATCGGCAATGCGCTGGAATGGTATGACTTCATTGTTTACGGCTTTCTGGCGAGCATCATCGCCAAGCAATTCTTTCCCTCCGACGACGAATACGCCTCGCTGTTGATGGCCCTGGCCACCTTCGGCGTCGGCTTTTTCATGCGCCCGGTGGGCGGCATTCTGTTGGGCATGTATTCGGACCGCAAAGGGCGCAAGGCGGCGATGCAGATGATCATCCGCCTGATGACGGTGTCCATCGCGCTGATCGCCTTTGCGCCGGACTACGCCGCCATCGGCATGGGCGCGCCGCTGTTGATCGTGGTCGCCCGGATGTTGCAAGGCTTCGCCACCGGCGGCGAGTACGCCAGCGCCACGGCTTTTCTGGTGGAAAGCGCACCGGCCCACCGCAAGGGGCTGTATGGCTCGTGGCAATTGGTCGGGCAGTGCCTGGCGGTGTTTTCCGGGGCCGGGATGGTGGCATTGTTCACCCATCTGCTGTCGCCCGAGGCGCTGGACAGTTGGGGCTGGCGAATTCCTTTCATGATCGGTCTGCTGATCGGCCCGGTAGGGTTGTGGATTCGCAAACACATGGAAGAGCCTGAGGAATTCCTCGCAGCACGCAAGCAGGCCAAAGGCGCCGGCCCCGGTTTGCTGCAAGTGATCCGCGAACATCGCCGCGCCATTCTGGTGTCCATGGGCCTGGCCTGTGGTGCCACCGTGTCGTTCTACGTGGTGCTGGTGAACATGCCGACCTTCGCCCACAAGAACCTCGGCCTGCCGCTGGACCAGGTGCTGCTGGTGCAGATGCTCGCGGTGGCGCTGATGACGGTGGTGATCCCGCTGTCCGGCGCGCTGTCGGATCGCCTCGGTCGCCGTCCGGTGTTGATGGCCTTCACCCTGGCGTTTTTCCTGATGGTCTATCCGCTGTACGTGTGGGTTGCGGCAGCGCCTTCGGTGGAGCGCCTGTTGGTGATGCAACTGTTGTTGTGCAGTGCGATTGGCGGCTTCTTCGGCCCGGCACCGACGGCGCTGGCCGAGCAGTTCCCGGTCGAAGTGCGCTCCACCGGCGTCTCGGTGGCTTACAACGTCGCGGTCATGGTCTTCGGTGGTTTTGCCCCGCTGATCGTCACCTGGCTGAGCAAGGTCCTGGCGACACCGGTGGCCCCTTCCTTCTATGTGTTGTTCGCTTGCCTGCTGACGCTGTTGGGTACTTACTGCATGCAGGAGAAGCCGCGCGCCAAGTCCTCTGTCGCCCTTAACCTTGAGGTGAAATCTTGAGCATCCATCCGATTGTTGAAATGGACGCCGATGCGTTGTCCCGGGCCATTCACGCCAGGGACGTGTCTTGCCGTGAAGTGATGCAGGCCTATCTGGCGCAGATCGAGCGCTTCAATCCGCAGGTCAATGCGCTGGTGTCGCTGCGTTCGGAAGAGGAACTGCTGGCCGAGGCCGATGCCTGTGACCGGCAACTGGACCAGGGCCAGTCCCGGGGCTGGATGCACGGCATGCCGCAGGCGATCAAGGACCTGGCGGCCACCGCCGGGTTGCGCACGACCATGGGCTCGCCGCTGTTCGCCGAACAAGTGCCGGCACAGGATGCGATCAGTGTGGCGCGGGTCCGCGAGAGCGGGGCGATTATCATCGGCAAGAGCAACGTCCCGGAATTCGGCCTCGGCTCGCAGACCTACAACAGCGTGTTCGGCACCACCACCAATGCCTACGACCCGACGCGGGTCGCCGGCGGCAGCAGCGGTGGGGCAGCAGTGGCGCTGGCCTTGCGCATGCTGCCGGTGGCCGATGGCAGCGACATGATGGGCTCGCTGCGCAATCCGGCGGCCTTCAATAATGTCTTCGGTTTGCGTCCGTCCCTTGGGCGCGTGCCCCACGGACCGGCGCCGGAGGTGTTCGTCCAGCAATTGGCCACCGAAGGGCCAATGGGGCGCACCGTCACCGACGTCGCCCGTTTGCTCGGCATCCAGGCCGGTTACGACCCGCGCGTGCCGCTGTCGCTGACCGGCGATCCGGAGGTTTTCCAGCAATCGCTGACACAGGATTTCAGCGATGTCCGGCTCGGTTGGCTAGGCGATTACAACGGCTACCTGCCGATGGAGCCCGGCGTGATGAGCCTGTGCGAATCGGCGCTGCAAGACTTCGCGGCGCTGGGCTGCAAGGTCGAAGCCTGTCAGCCGGATTTTTCCCTGGAGCGCCTGTGGCAGACCTGGCTGGTGCATCGACACTGGCTGGTGCAGGGCAGCCTCGGCGGGTTGTACGCCGATGCGCAGAAGCGCCAGCAGCTCAAGCCCGAAGCCCACTGGGAAATCGAGGGCGGCTTGCGTCTGAGCGCCGCGGACATTTACCAGGCCTCGGTCAGTCGCAGCGAGTGGTACCGGGCCTTGAACGAATTGTTCGAGCGTTACGACTTCCTGTTGCTGCCCACTGCCCAGGTGTTCCCTTTTGATGCACAAACGCCATGGCCGCGCGTCGTCGGGGGGCGGGACATGGACACCTATCACCGCTGGATGGAGGTGGTGATCGGGCCGACCCTGGCCGGTCTGCCGAGCATGAACGTGCCCGTGGGATTCAACCCGGCCGGCCTGCCGATGGGCCTGCAAATCATTGGCCCGGCCCAGGCCGACTTTGCCGTGCTGCAACTGGCGTATGCCCATGAGCAACTGACGCAATGGGTCAAGCGTCGGCCTCCCGCTTGTCTGCAACCTGCCTGAAGGCGTCGGATGGGCGCGCAACTTGCTGTACTTTGTAAAACTCCATTTCGGGCATAGGGAGGTTGAACACATGGACAGCAAGGCAGAAACCGGCAGCGTACGTTCGGTGGAGCGCGCACTGGCGATCGTCGAGTTGCTCGGCGAGCACCAGGCGCTGGGCCTTGAGCAGTTGCACTACCTGACCGCCTTGCCCAAGGCCACCGTGTCGCGCATGTTGCTGACCTTGCAGGAGCAGGGCTGGGTGTATCGCGGCTTGAGCGACCGGCAATACCGGCTGTGCGCCAAGCGTCTGTTTGGCGACAGCCGGCAGCGCTTCAAGCGGCGCCTGGTGGAGAGCGCCGCGCCGTTGCTGGTGGAGTTGAGCGAGCGCACCGGTCTGGTGGCGGACCTGTCGTGCTTCGACGGCGAACGGGTGGAGGTCATGGAAAGCGCGATTCCATCGGCGTTGCGCAAACGCTATCCGAACAACTGCCAGATCGTCGGTCATAACGCCAGCCTGTTTCATTCCGCCATGGGCCGTGCCTGCCTGGGCGAGCTGCAAAGCGATGAAGTGCAACGCCTGGCGGCCCGTGAGCAGATCAGTGACGAATCCCTGTTGCGTGTCACCGAACAATCACTGCATCAGGGCTTCGGCCAGCGCACTGAAGGCCACTGGGAATACCCGGTGCGCTTACCCTTCCTGATCCGCGCGGTGGCGCTGCCGATTCGCACCGATGGCCGCCTGGTGGGCAGCATGGCGTTGCACTGGCCGATGGACGAAGCGCCGGTGGAGCGGGTGCTGAGCCTGCATCTCAATAGCCTGGCGGCCACCATTGGCCAGGTGCAGCAGGCGATGGTGTAGAGAAAGCTATGGTGAGGGGAATTTTTTGTGGCGAGGGAGCTTGCTCCCGCTCGGC
>DATMUG010000354.1:0-4693 GCA_035563915.1 Pseudomonas sp.
TCAAAAGATCGCAGCCTTCGGCAGCTCCTACAGGGGGTGAGGTGTTAATGACACAGGCATAAAAAAAGCACCCCGAAGGGTGCTTTTCTGTCGCTGAATGCTTAGCGCTTCAGCGAGGCCGGCAGGTGCGGCTGGATGGCCGTCAGGACTGCCTTGAAGCATTTGGTGTTGCCGGCAACGACGTGGCCTTTTTCGAGGAAGTCGTGACCGCCGGTGAAGTCACTCACCAGGCCGCCTGCTTCCTGAATCAGCAGGGCGCCTGCAGCCATGTCCCACTCGGACAGGCCCGACTCCCAGAACGCGTCGAAACGACCGGCGGCCACGTAGGCCAGGTCCAGGCTCGCCGAACCTGCGCGGCGGATGCCGGCGGTCTGGCCCACCAGGGCGCGGAACATGCCCAGGTAGTTGTCGAGGTTGTCCATCTGGTCGTCACGGAACGGGAAGCCGGTACCCAGCAGGGCGCCGTCCAGGCTGGTGCGACCGCTGACGCGCAGGCGACGACCGTTCAGTTGGGCGCCACGGCCACGGCTGGCGGTGAATTCTTCCTGGCGAACCGGGTCCAGAACAACGGCGTGTTCCAGGCGACCGCGGTATTTGCAGGCGATGCTGACAGCGAAGTGAGGGATGCCGCGCAGGAAGTTGGTGGTGCCGTCCAGTGGGTCGATGATCCACAGGTATTCTTCGCCTTCGATCCCGGTGCCGGCGTGCAGGCCAGTTTCTTCACCCATGATCGAGTGGTTCGGGTACGCCTTGCGCAGGGCGTCGATGATTTTCTGTTCGGCGGCGCGATCCACCTCGGATACGTAATCCTTGGCGTCTTTTTCGTCGACCTTGATGGTGTCCAGGCGCTCGATGGAGCGGAAGATCAATTCACTGGCGGCGCGGGCGGCGCGCAGCGCGATATTCAGCATGGGCTGCATGGATGTGTCACCTAAGGTTGTTAAAGAAAGCCGGGCATTCTATCAGAAAGTTTCTACAGGTGAAGGACGACGTTCGCTTTCATGGCTTAACGGTCGCTTGAGCTGTAAGATTCCGCTCCCTATATACGTGTTCGAGAGCGCCTCCCTTGCTGCAAAACATTCGTGTCGTCCTGGTCAATACCAGCCATCCGGGCAATATCGGCGGGACTGCGCGCGCCATGAAGAACATGGGGCTGTCGCGGCTGGTGCTGGTCGAGCCTCGCCTGTTCCCGCATCACGAAGCCGATGCCCGTGCATCCGGTGCCGGGGACATCCTTGAAAAAGCGCAAGTCGTCGCCACCTTGGAGGATGCCCTGGTGGGCTGCAACCTGGTGCTGGGGACCAGTGCCCGGGATCGGCGGATTCCCTGGCCGCTGCTCGATCCCCGCGAATGCGGCGCGAAAGTGGTCGAGGAGGCTGCGCAAGGTGCCGAGATCGCACTGGTATTCGGTCGCGAAGACTCCGGCCTGACCAACGAAGAGCTGCAGCGATGTCACTATCACGTGCACATCCCCTCCGATCCTGAGTTCAGTTCGCTGAACCTGGGTGCGGCGGTGCAGGTGTTGAGCTACGAAGTGCGCATGTTCTGGCTCGCGGCCCAAGGCCAGCCGAGCAAGGTCGAGAAGGAAGAAGTGGCGTCGGTCAAAAGCACAGAGCTGGCGACCATGGACGAGTTGGAGCGATTCTATGAGCACCTGGAGCAGACGCTGGTGGCCATCGAGTTCCTCGATCCGGAAAAGCCACGGCACTTGATGGCGCGCCTGCGCCGGTTGTACGGTCGCAGCTCGGTCAGCCGGGCGGAAATGAATATTTTGCGTGGCATCCTCACGGAAACCCAAAAAGCGGCCCGTGGTGAGCTCCTGAAGCGGAAGGATTAATGATGTTCGAGCGTTTGCGTGAAGATATCCAGAGCGTTTTCCACCGTGACCCGGCGGCGCGCAATGCCTTTGAAGTCCTGACATGCTACCCGGGCATGCATGCCATCTGGATTCATCGCCTGTCTTCGGTTCTGTGGCGCTCGGATCTGAAGTGGCTGGCGCGGCTGGTTTCGAACTTCGGTCGCTGGCTGACCGGGATCGAGATTCATCCCGGTGCCAAGGTGGGGCGTAGATTCTTTATTGACCATGGCATGGGCATCGTTATTGGTGAGACCGCCGAAATCGGCGATGACGTGACCATCTATCAGGGCGTTACCCTGGGCGGCACCAGTTGGAACAAGGGCAAGCGCCACCCCACGCTGGGTGATGGTGTGGTGGTCGGTGCCGGCGCCAAGGTGCTGGGTCCGTTCACTGTGGGTGCGGGTGCCAAGGTCGGCTCCAATGCCGTGGTGACCAAGGAAGTGCCTCCGGGCGCCACTGTGGTGGGGATTCCGGGGCGGATCATCGTCAAGCCCGACCAGGAGCAGGACGCCAAGCGCAAGGCCATGGCCGAGAAGATAGGCTTCGATGCCTATGGTGTGACCGAAGACATGCCGGACCCGGTGGCGCGAGCCATCAACCAGTTGCTGGACCATCTGCAGGCCGTCGACGGACGTCTGGAGGGGATGTGCGGGGCGCTGAAGGATCTGGGCAGTAATTACTGTGCGAAAGATCTGCCTGAACTGCGCGAAGAAGACTTCGCCTGCGTGAAAGACAAAGACCAGACCCAGGCCAGCTGATCACCCTCTGTAGGAGCTGCCGAAGGCTGCGATCTTTTGATCTTGTCTTTTAAAAGGAAAATCAAAAGATCGCAGCCTTCAACAGCTCCTACATGGATTGCATCCGAGCGGGAGGCCCAGTGTCGGTCGTTTTCAGGCAAGGCCACAGCGCCAAGCGGTGTGCCATTAAGCCGCGGACCCTGCTATCATTTGCGCGCTCTTTTGCGGGTAAACCTGACTAAAGTACTAGGTCTTATAGTTGACTTAAATACTCGGGAATCGCATACTCGCACCCATTCCGAACTCCGTGGTAACTGTCCATGCGACTGACTACAAAAGGCCGATACGCCGTGACCGCCATGCTTGACCTGGCGTTGCACGCGCAGCACGGGCCCGTGTCCCTGGCCGATATCTCCGAGCGCCAAGGCATTTCCCTGTCCTATCTCGAGCAGCTTTTCGCCAAATTGCGCCGCAGCAATCTGGTGTCCAGCGTTCGTGGTCCAGGCGGCGGCTACCAGCTGTCGCGCGACATGCAGGGTATCCAGGTTGCCCAGGTGATCGATGCGGTGAACGAATCGGTCGATGCCACCAAATGCCAGGGCCAGGGTGATTGCCATCAAGGTGATACCTGTCTGACTCACCACTTGTGGTGCGATCTGAGCCTGCAGATCCACGAATTTCTGAGCGGTATCAGCTTGGCTGACCTTGTGACTCGCCGTGAGGTGCAAGAAGTAGCCCAGCGCCAGGATCAACGCCGTTGCAACAGCAAGGCGCCACGCCTGGACAAGATTGAAGCGTCCGCCGTCGAATGACAGCCGCAGAGCTAACGGCGCGCCAGCCAGCCTGATTTAGGAGATAGTCCATGAAATTGCCGATTTACCTTGATTACTCTGCGACTACCCCGGTTGATCCGCGTGTCGCGCAAAAGATGAGTGAATGCCTGCTGGTCGACGGAAACTTCGGTAACCCGGCGTCCCGTTCCCACGTTTTCGGCTGGAAAGCTGAAGAGTCCGTCGAAAACGCCCGTCGTCAGGTGGCCGACCTGGTCAATGCCGATCCGCGTGAAATCGTCTGGACCTCCGGCGCCACCGAATCCGACAACCTGGCAATCAAGGGTGCGGCACATTTCTACGCCACCAAAGGCAAGCACCTGATCACCACCAAGATCGAACACAAGGCTGTCCTCGACACCATGCGCCAACTGGAGCGTGAAGGTTTCGAAGTGACCTACATCGAGCCTCGTGAAGACGGTCTGGTCACGCCCGAGATGGTCGAAGCCGCACTGCGCGACGACACCATCCTCGTATCGATCATGCATGTGAACAACGAGATCGGTACCGTCAACGACATCGCCGCCATCGGCGAGCTGACCCGTTCCAAAGGCATCCTCTTTCACGTCGACGCCGCTCAGTCCACCGGCAAGGTCGAGATCGACCTGCAGAAGCTGAAAGTCGACATGATGTCCTTCTCCGCCCACAAGACCTACGGCCCTAAAGGCATCGGCGCGCTGTACGTGAGCCGCAAGCCTCGCGTACGCATCGAAGCGACCATGCACGGTGGCGGTCACGAGCGCGGCATGCGTTCGGGCACCCTGGCGACTCACCAGATTGTCGGCATGGGCGAAGCCTTCCGCGTGGCCAAGGAAGACATGGCTGCCGAGAACGTGCGCATCAAGGCACTGAGCGATCGTTTCTACAAGCAGGTCGAGCACCTGGAAGAGCTGTACGTCAACGGCAGCCTGACCTCCCGTGTTCCGCACAACCTGAACCTGAGCTTCAACTACGTTGAAGGCGAGTCGCTGATCATGGCCCTCAAGGATCTGGCGGTATCGTCCGGTTCGGCCTGTACCTCGGCTTCCCTGGAGCCTTCGTACGTGCTGCGCGCCCTGGGCCGCAACGACGAACTGGCACACAGCTCGATTCGCTTCACCTTCGGCCGTTTCACCACCGAAGAAGAGATCGACTACGCCGCGCAGAAAGTCTGCGAGGCCGTTACCAAGCTGCGCGCTCTGTCGCCGCTGTGGGACATGTACAAAGACGGTGTCGACATTTCGAAAATCGAGTGGGCGGCACACTGATTTCAAGTCGCCGCGAACCGG
>DATMUG010000355.1:0-18409 GCA_035563915.1 Pseudomonas sp.
TGATCAGTGCCCGCGCACTGAAAACCTACCGTGGCTACATCTTCCTGCGTGGCGAGTACACCACCGCCGCCAAGCACCTCAACCGTGCCGTGGAAGAAGCCAAGGCAGCGGGCCTTTTGGGCAAGAACATCCTCGGTTCGGGTTTTGATTTCGAGCTGTTCGTCCACACCGGCGCCGGGCGGTACATCTGCGGTGAAGAAACCGCACTGATCAACTCCCTCGAAGGCCGCCGCGCCAACCCGCGCTCCAAGCCGCCCTTCCCTGCCGCTGTTGGCGTGTGGGGCAAGCCGACCTGCGTGAACAACGTCGAGACCCTGTGCAACGTGCCGGCGATCATTGCCGATGGCGTGGACTGGTACAAATCGCTGGCTCGCGAAGGCAGTGAAGACATGGGCACCAAGCTCATGGGCTTCTCCGGCAAGGTCAAGAACCCGGGCCTGTGGGAGCTTCCGTTCGGCGTCACCGCTCGCGAGCTGTTCGAAGACTACGCCGGCGGCATGCGCGACGGTTACAAGCTCAAAGCCTGGCAGCCAGGCGGAGCCGGTACCGGCTTCCTGTTGCCGGAACACCTGGATGCACAAATGTATGCCGGCGGCATCGCCAAAGTGGGCACCCGTATGGGTACCGGCCTGGCCATGGCGGTGGACGACAGCATCAATATGGTGTCCCTGCTGCGCAACATGGAGCAGTTCTTCGCTCGCGAATCCTGCGGTTTCTGCACCCCGTGCCGTGATGGTTTGCCGTGGAGCGTCAAGCTCCTGATGGCGATCGAGAACGGTCAGGGTCAAGCCGGCGACATCGAGACCCTGCTGGGTCTGGTCGGTTTCCTCGGCCCAGGCAAGACCTTCTGTGCTCACGCACCGGGCGCCGTGGAGCCATTGGGCAGCGCAATCAAATACTTCCGCCACGAGTTCGAAGCCGGCATCGCGCCCACCAGCGCAGCCGTCCCGCCTCTGGCAAAGCCGATCGTAGTCGGCGCGTAAACGCTTAAAAAAAGCGAAGGGTCCGTGCCCTTCGCTTTTCGTGCGATGACGCCTTTACCGGCTGTGTTGATTCGCGCGGATAACAAGATTCCATTAGCCACGCCCGCTGACACCGGGCCAACGAAGAACTTTGAACCATGGCCACTATCCACGTAGACGGCAAAGCGCTCGAAGTCGACGGGGCAGACAACCTGTTACAGGCATGTCTGTCGCTAGGCCTCGATATTCCTTATTTCTGCTGGCACCCTGCCCTGGGCAGCGTTGGCGCTTGTCGCCAGTGCGCGGTCAAGCAGTACACCGACGAGAACGACACCCGTGGTCGCATCGTCATGTCCTGCATGACCCCTGCCACCGACAACACCTGGATCTCCATCGACGATGAAGAGTCCAAGGCCTTCCGCGCCAGCGTTGTCGAATGGCTGATGACCAACCACCCTCACGACTGCCCGGTCTGTGAAGAAGGCGGTCACTGCCACCTGCAAGACATGACGGTAATGACCGGCCACAACGAGCGCCGTTACCGCTTCACCAAGCGTACCCACCAGAACCAGCAACTGGGCCCGTTCATTTCCCACGAAATGAACCGCTGCATCGCCTGCTACCGCTGCGTGCGCTTCTACAAGGACTACGCCGGCGGCACCGACCTCGGTGTATTTGGCGCCCACGACAACGTGTACTTCGGTCGCGTTGAAGACGGCACCCTGGAAAGCGAGTTCTCCGGCAACCTCACCGAGGTGTGCCCGACCGGTGTGTTCACCGACAAGACTCACTCCGAACGCTACAACCGCAAATGGGACATGCAGTTCTCGCCAAGCATCTGCCATGGCTGCTCCAGCGGTTGCAACATCTCCCCGGGTGAGCGCTACGGCGAACTGCGTCGTATCGAAAACCGCTACAACGGTTCGGTCAACCAGTACTTCCTGTGCGACCGTGGCCGTTTCGGCTATGGCTACGTCAACCGCACCGACCGCCCGCGCCAGCCACTGCTCGCCAACGGCACCAAGCTGAGCCTGGACGAAGCACTGGATAAAGCCGCCGACCTGCTGCGCGGTCGCAATATCGTCGGTATCGGCTCGCCCCGCGCCAGCCTCGAAAGCAACTACGCGTTGCGCGAACTGGTCGGTGCCGACCACTTCTACTCCGGCATCGAAGCGTCCGAACTGGAGCGCATCCGTCTGGTTCTGCAGGTGTTGAAAGACAGCCCGCTGCCTGTGCCGAACATGCGCGACATCGAAGACCACGACGCCGTGTTCGTCCTCGGTGAAGACCTGACCCAGACCGCTGCCCGTATGGCCCTGGCCCTGCGTCAGTCGGTCAAGGGCAAGGCCGAAGACATGGCCGACGCCATGCGCGTTCAGCCTTGGCTCGACGCCGCCGTGAAGAACATCGGTCAGCACGCGCTGAACCCGCTGTTCATCGCCAGCCTGGCTGAAACCAAGCTCGACGACATCGCCGAAGAATGCGTTCATGCAGCTCCCGACGACCTGGCCCGCATCGGTTTCGCCGTGGCTCACGCCCTCGACGCCAACGCTCCAGCGGTGGAAGGCCTCGACGCTGAAGCCCTGGAACTGGCCAAGCGCATCGCCGACGCCCTGCTCGCCGCCAAGCGCCCACTGATCATCGCCGGTAC
The DNA here is from genome assembly GCA_035563915.1 of Pseudomonas sp. GTDB lineage: Bacteria > Pseudomonadota > Gammaproteobacteria > Pseudomonadales > Pseudomonadaceae > Aquipseudomonas. Next base: position 2,614 of record DATMUG010000355.1, read on the forward strand.
TTCCCTTGGCTCCAAAGCCTTGATCGAAGCCGCCGCGAACATCGCCAAGGCCCTGAAGCTGCGCGAGAAGAACGGTTCCATCAGCCTGATCGTGCCGGAGGCCAACAGCCTCGGCCTGGCCATGCTCGGTGGCGAATCGGTCGACGCCGCACTGCAAGCGGTCATCGAAGGTAAGGCCGACGCCATCGTCGTGCTGGAAAACGATCTGTACACCCGTACCGACAAAGCAAAAGTCGATGCCGCCCTGACCGCCGCGAAAGTGGTGATCGTGGCCGACCATCAGAAGACCGCCACCAGCGATCGCGCGCACCTGGTTCTTCCAGCCGCCAGCTTCGCTGAAGGCGACGGTACCCTGGTCAGCCAGGAAGGCCGTGCCCAGCGCTTCTTCCAGGTCTTCGACCCGCAATACATGGATGCGAGCATCCTGGTTCACGAAGGCTGGCGCTGGCTGCATGCCCTGCGCGCGACCCTGCTGAACCAGGCCATCGACTGGACCCAGCTGGACCACGTCACCGCTGCGGTCGCCTCGAGCACCCCGCAACTGGCGGCCATCGTCGACGCCGCACCGTCCGCTGCATTCCGCATCAAGGGTCTGAAACTGGCCCGTGAACCGCTGCGTTACTCCGGTCGTACCGCCATGCGCGCCGACATCAGCGTACACGAACCGCGTACCCCGCAAGACAAGGACACCGCGTTCGCCTTCTCGATGGAAGGTTACTCGGGCTCTGCCGAACCGCGTCAGCAAGTGCCATTCGCCTGGTCTCCGGGCTGGAACTCGCCGCAAGCCTGGAACAAGTTCCAGGACGAAGTCGGTGGTCACATCCGCGCTGGCGACCCGGGCACCCGCCTGATCGAAAGCAGCGGTGACTCGCTGAACTGGTTCTCCAGTGTTCCGAGGCCGTTCAACCCGGCTCCGGGTACCTGGCAGGTCGTGCCGTTCTTCCACCTGTTCGGCAGCGAAGAGAACTCTTCGAAAGCCGCTCCGGTCCAGGAACGCATTCCGGCCGCCTACGTCGCACTGGCCAAGTCCGAAGCCGACCGTCTGGGTGTCAACGACGGCGCCATGCTGAACTTGAACGTGGCTGGCCAGACCCTGCGTCTGCCACTGCGCATCAACGAAGAGCTGGGCGCCGGTCTGGTGGCATTGCCTGCGGGCATCGCCGGCATCCCGCCAGCGATCTTTGGCAAATCCGTTGACGGTCTGCAGGAGGCAGCGCAATGACCTGGTTCACTCCTGAAGTGATCGACATCATCATCGCGGTCCTCAAGGCCGTGGTGATTCTGCTCGCCGTGGTGATCTGCGGCGCCCTGCTCAGCTGGGTCGAGCGTCGTCTGCTCGCCCTCTGGCAGGACCGTTACGGTCCGAACCGTGTCGGTCCGTTCGGCGCGTTCCAGATTGCCGCCGATATGATCAAGATGTTCTTCAAGGAAGACTGGACCCCGCCGTTCGCCGACAAGATGATCTTCACCCTGGCACCGGTCGTGGCCATGAGCGCCCTGCTGATTGCCTTCGCGATCATCCCGATCACCCCGACCTGGGGTGTCGCGGATCTGAACATCGGCATCCTGTTCTTCTTCGCCATGGCCGGTCTGTCGGTCTACGCGGTGCTGTTCGCCGGTTGGTCGAGCAACAACAAGTTCGCCCTGCTGGGCAGCTTGCGGGCCTCGGCACAGACCGTGTCGTACGAAGTGTTCATGGGCCTGTCGCTGATGGGCATCGTGATCCAGGTCGGTTCGTTCAACATGCGCGACATCGTTGATTACCAGGCCCAGCACCTGTGGTTCATCATCCCGCAGATCTTCGGTTTCCTGACCTTCTTCATCGCTGGCGTGGCCGTGACTCACCGTCACCCGTTCGACCAACCGGAAGCGGAGCAGGAACTGGCCGACGGTTACCACATTGAATACGCCGGCATGAAGTGGGGCATGTTCTTCGTGGGCGAGTACATCGGCATCGTGCTGATTTCGGCGCTGCTGGTGACCTTGTTCTTCGGTGGCTGGCACGGTCCGTTCGGCATCCTGCCGCAGATCCCGTTCATCTGGTTCGCACTGAAAACCGCGTTCTTCATCATGATGTTCATCCTGCTGCGCGCATCCATTCCGCGCCCACGGTATGACCAGGTGATGGATTTCAGCTGGAAGTTCTGCCTGCCGCTGACCCTCGTCAACATGCTGGTGACCGCTGCGATCGTGTTGCTCAACACGCCCGCCGTCGCGGCTCAGTGAGGATAGAGAATCATGAAGTACATATTTGACATCGTGCATGGCCTCTACACCCAGCTTCGCAGCCTGGTGATGATTTTCGGTCACGCCTTCCGCAAGCGCGACACACTGCAGTACCCGGAAGAACCGGTCTACCTGCCGCCGCGCTACCGTGGCCGTATCGTCCTGACCCGCGACCCCGACGGTGAAGAGCGTTGCGTAGCCTGCAACCTGTGCGCCGTGGCATGCCCGGTCGGTTGCATCTCGCTGCAGAAAGCTGAAACCGAAGACGGTCGCTGGTACCCGGACTTCTTCCGCATCAACTTCTCGCGCTGCATATTCTGCGGCCTCTGCGAGGAAGCCTGCCCGACCACCGCGATCCAGCTGACTCCGGATTTCGAGATGGCCGAGTTCAAACGTCAGGACCTGGTTTACGAGAAAGAAGATCTGCTGATCTCCGGCCCCGGCAAAAACCCTGATTACAACTTCTATCGTGTTGCAGGTATGGCGATTGCCGGTAAGCCGAAGGGCTCCGCGCAGAATGAAGCCGAACCGATCAACGTGAAGAGCTTGCTGCCTTAAGGAAGAAAGATGGAATTCGCTTTCTATTTCGCATCGGGTATCGCTGTGGTGTCCACGCTTCGCGTGATCACCAACACCAACCCCGTGCACGCCCTGCTCTACCTGATCATTTCGCTGATTGCCGTGGCGATGACGTTCTTCGCCCTCGGCGCACCGTTTGCCGGTGTCCTGGAAGTGATCGCCTACGCTGGCGCCATCATGGTGCTGTTCGTGTTCGTGGTGATGATGCTGAACCTGGGCCCGGCCTCGGTTCAGCAGGAGCGCGTCTGGCTCAAGCCCGGTATCTGGGGAGGCCCGGTCGCCCTCGCCGCGCTGCTGCTGGTGGAACTGCTGTATGTGCTGTTCTCCCACCAGAGCGGTCAGGCCGTCGGCCACACCACCGTTGACGCCAAGGCCGTGGGCATCAGCCTGTTCGGTCCTTATCTGCTGGTGGTTGAACTCGCCTCGATGCTGCTGCTCGCCGCAGCCGTGACGGCGTTCCACTTGGGCCGCAACGAAGCCAAGGAGCAATGACGATGCCTGCTATCCCTATGGAGCATGGTCTGGCGGTCGCCGGCATCCTGTTCTGCCTCGGTCTGGTCGGCCTGATGGTCCGCCGCAACATTCTCTTCGTGCTGATGAGCCTGGAGGTCATGATGAATGCCTCCGCACTGGCGTTCATCGTTGCCGGTAGCCGCTGGGCACAGCCGGATGGACAGATCATGTTCATCCTGGTGATCAGCCTGGCAGCCGCCGAGGCCAGTATTGGCCTGGCGATTCTGTTGCAGCTGTATCGCCGCTTCCACACGCTCGATATCGACGCTGCCAGTGAGATGCGCGGATGAACCTACTCTTTCTGACTTTCGTATTCCCCCTGATCGGTTTCCTGCTGCTGTCGTTCTCCCGTGGACGCCTCTCGGAAAACCTCGCGGCCCTGATCGGCGTTGGCTCCATCGGCCTGTCGGCGATCGTTACCGCTTATGTGATCTGGCAATTCAACGTCGCCCCGCCTGAAGGCGGTCACTACACCCAGGTGTTGTGGCAGTGGATGGCGGTGGAAGGCTTCACGCCGAACTTCGCCCTGTACCTGGATGGTCTGTCCCTGACCATGCTCGGTGTCGTGGTTGGCGTCGGCTTCCTCATCCACCTGTTCGCGTCCTGGTACATGCGCGGTGAAGCCGGTTACTCGCGCTTCTTCGCCTACACCAACCTGTTTATCGCCAGCATGCTGTTCCTGGTACTGGGCGATAACCTGTTGTTCCTGTACTTCGGCTGGGAAGGCGTGGGCCTGTGCTCGTACCTGTTGATCGGTTTCTACTACAGCAACCGCAACAACGGTAACGCCGCACTCAAGGCCTTCATCGTGACCCGTATCGGTGACGTGTTCATGGCTATCGGCCTGTTCATTCTGTTCGCCCAACTGGGCACGCTGAACGTTCAGGAACTGTTGGTGCTGGCGCCGCAGAAATTCCAGGCCGGCAACCCATGGATGGTCCTGGCCACCCTGATGCTGCTCGGCGGTGCCGTCGGTAAATCCGCGCAACTGCCGCTGCAAACCTGGCTGGCGGACGCGATGGCCGGTCCTACTCCGGTTTCGGCACTGATCCACGCGGCAACGATGGTGACCGCTGGTGTCTACCTGATCGCCCGTACCCACGGCCTGTTCACCCTGGCGCCGGAAATCCTGCACCTGGTCGGCATCGTCGGTGGCGTGACCCTGGTCCTGGCCGGTTTTGCCGCCCTGGTCCAGACCGACATCAAGCGTATCCTCGCCTACTCGACCATGAGCCAGATCGGCTACATGTTCCTGGCCCTGGGCGTTGGCGCCTGGGACGGCGCGATCTTCCACCTGATGACCCACGCCTTCTTCAAGGCCCTGCTGTTCCTTGCCTCCGGTGCGGTGATCGTTGCCTGCCACCACGAGCAAGACATCTTCAAGATGGGTGGCCTGTGGAAGAAACTGCCTCTGGCCTACGCCAGCTTCATCGTCGGCGGCGCGGCCCTGGCAGCCCTGCCACTGGTGACCGCAGGCTTCTACTCCAAGGACGAAATCCTCTGGGAAGCGTTTGCCAGCGGTCACCACGGTCTGCTCTACGCCGGTCTGGTCGGCGCGTTCATGACCTCGCTCTACACCTTCCGACTGATCTTCATCGCGTTCCACGGTGAAGCGAAGACCGAAGCCCACGCCGGTCACGGCATTGCCCACTGGCTGCCACTGTCGGTGCTGATCGTATTGTCCACCGCCATCGGCGCGATGATCGTTCCGCCACTGCACGGCGTGCTGCCGGAAAGCGTCGGCCATGCCGGCGGCGAAGCCAAGCACAGCCTGGAAATCGCGTCGGGCGCCATCGCCCTGGCCGGTATCCTGCTGTCCGCCCTGTTGTTCCTGGGCAAGCGTCGCTTCGTTACCGCCATCGCCAACAGCGGCATCGGCCGTACCCTGTCGGCCTGGTGGTTCGCTGCCTGGGGCTTCGACTGGATCTACGACAAACTGTTCGTCAAGCCATACCTGGCGATCAGCCACATCCTGCGCAAAGACCCCCTCGACCAGACCATCGGTCTGATCCCGCGGATGGCCAAAGGCGGTCACACCGCCCTGAGCCGTACCGAGACCGGTCAACTGCGTTGGTATGCTGCCTCGATGGCTGCTGGTGCCGTGCTGGTCATTGGCGCCGTCGTGCTGGTAGCGGTCTGATATGAACCTTGCGAACTTGCGAAAGGAATTGAGCCCGTCATGATTCTGCCTTGGCTAATCCTGATCCCCTTTATCGGCGGCCTGCTGTGCTGGCTGGGTGAGCGCTTCGGCGCCACCCTCCCCCGCTGGATTGCGCTGATCACCATGTCCCTGCTGCTCGCCCTCGGCCTCTGGCTGTGGGCCCACGGCGACTATTCGTTTGCACCAAAACCTGGCGCCGACCCGACCTGGGTGCTTGAATTCAAGCACATCTGGATCCAGCGTTTCGGCATCAGCGTGCACCTGGCTCTCGACGGCCTGTCATTGCTGATGATCATGCTGACCGGTCTGCTGGGTGTCCTCTCCGTACTCTGCTCGTGGAAAGAAATTCAACGTCACGTTGGCTTCTTCCACCTGAACCTGATGTGGATCCTGGGCGGCGTCGTCGGCGTGTTCCTCGCCCTCGACCTGTTCATGTTCTTCTTCTTCTGGGAAATGATGCTGGTGCCGATGTACTTCCTCATCGCGCTCTGGGGTCACAGCTCTTCGGACGGCAAGAAAACCCGGATCTACGCGGCAACCAAGTTCTTCATCTTCACTCAGGCTTCCGGCCTGATCATGCTGGTGGCGATCCTGGGTCTGGTACTGGTCAACTTCAACGACACCGGCGTGATTACCTTCAACTACGCCGACCTGTTGAAAACCAAGATGTCGACGACGACCGAGTACATCCTGATGCTCGGCTTCTTCATCGCCTTCGCGGTGAAACTGCCAGTCGTACCGTTCCACTCCTGGTTGCCTGACGCTCACGCCCAGGCGCCGACCGCAGGTTCCGTGGACCTGGCCGGTATCTTGCTGAAAACCGCTGCCTACGGCCTGCTGCGTTTCGCCCTGCCGCTGTTCCCGAATGCGTCGGCCGAGTTTGCGCCGATCGCCATGACCCTGGGTCTGATCGGGATTTTCTACGGTGCTTTCCTGGCGTTCGCACAAACCGACATCAAGCGTCTGATCGCCTTCTCGTCCGTTTCCCACATGGGCTTCGTACTGATCGGCATCTACTCCGGCAGCCAACTGGCGCTGCAGGGCGCCGTGATGCAGATGCTGGCGCACGGTCTGTCCGCTGCCGCACTCTTTATCCTGAGTGGCCAGCTGTACGAACGCACCCACACCCGCGACATGCGTGAAATGGGTGGCTTGTGGTCGAAGATTGCTTACCTGCCGGCACTCAGCCTGTTCTTCGCAGCCGCATCCCTGGGCTTGCCGGGTACGGGTAACTTCGTCGGCGAGTTCCTGATCCTGATCGGCACCTTCCCGTTCGCTCCATGGGTCACCGTGATCGCGACGACCGGCCTGGTGTTCGGTTCGGTCTACTCGCTGATCATGATCCACCGTGCGTACTTCGGTCCGGCCAAATCGGACGCGGTAATGCATGGCATGGACGGACGCGAAATGATCATGGTGGTCGGTCTGGCAGCACTGCTGATCTACATCGGCGTCTACCCGCAACCGTTCCTCGATACCTCTGCAGCTACGATGCATGGCGTGCAGCAATGGCTCGGCACCGCCTTCACTCAACTCGCTTCGGCCCGGTAAGAGCGCTATGGAATTCACACTTCAACACTTTATTGCGCTGAGGCCGCTGCTGATCACCAGCGCCACGGTCATCGTGGTGATGCTGGCTATCGCCTGGCGCCGCAACCACTCCCAGACCTTCCTGCTGTCGGTGGCGGGTCTGAACCTGGCATTGCTGTCGATCCTCCCGGCCCTGAAAGTCGCGCCACTGGCCGTGACTCCATTGCTGCAGATCGACACCTTCGCCTGCCTGTACATGGCGTTGATCCTGGTCGCCACCCTCGCCTGTGTAACCCTCGCCCATGCCTACCTCGGCGATGGCGGCTCGGGTTACCCGGGCAACCGTGAAGAACTGTACCTGCTGATCCTGATGGCCGCCGCCGGTGGCCTGGTTCTGGTCAGCGCGCAACACCTGGCCGGTTTGTTCGTTGGCCTCGAGTTGCTGTCGGTACCGGTCTACGGCCTGGTGGCTTATGCCTTCTTCAACAAGCGTTCGCTGGAAGCCGGTATCAAGTACATGGTGCTGTCGGCTGCCGGTTCCGCGTTCCTGTTGTTCGGTATGGCCCTGCTCTATGCAGACGCCGGCTCCCTGAGCTTCGTCGGCATCGGTCAGGCCCTGGCGGCCACCGGCATGCCGAGCTCCCTGGCTCAACTGGGCCTGGGCATGATGCTGATCGGCCTGGCGTTCAAACTGTCGCTGGTTCCGTTCCACCTGTGGACCCCGGACGTTTACGAAGGTGCTCCGGCACCGGTAGCGGCGTTCCTGGCCACCGCTTCGAAAGTGGCGGTGTTCGCGGTGATGGTGCGTCTGTTCCAGATCTCGCCAGCGGCGAGCAGCGGCGTGCTGAGCAACGTACTGACCATCATCGCCATCGCGTCGATCCTGTTCGGTAACCTGCTGGCCCTGACCCAGAGCAACCTCAAGCGTCTGCTGGGTTACTCGTCCATCGCCCACTTCGGCTACCTGCTGATCGCCCTGGTGGCGAGCAAGGGGCTGGCCGTGGAAGCCATCGGCGTGTACCTGGTCACCTACGTGATCACCAGCCTTGGCGCCTTCGGCGTGATCACCCTGATGTCCTCGCCGTACAACGGTCGTGACGCAGATGCCCTGTACGAATACCGCGGCCTGTTCTGGCGCCGTCCGTACCTGACCGCCGTACTGACCGTGATGATGCTGTCCCTGGCCGGTATCCCGCTGACCGCGGGCTTCATCGGCAAGTTCTACATCATCGCCACCGGTGTCGAGTCGCACCAATGGTGGCTGGTCGGCTCCCTGGTACTGGGCAGCGCCATCGGCGTGTTCTACTACCTGCGCGTCATGGTCACCCTGTACCTGATCGAACCGAACCTGCGTCGCCACGATGCCCAACTGCACTGGGAACAACGTGCAGGCGGCGTGATGTTGCTGGCCATCGCGGTCCTGGCCTTCTTCCTCGGCCTGTACCCACAACCGCTGCTGAACCTGGTTCAGCAATCGGGTCTGGCGGGTTGATCGCATAGCGTCATTCGGTAGTAAACAGAAACGGCACCTTCGGGTGCCGTTTTTGCGTTTGTAGGATTTGTTACTACTGCCCTGCCCTCCTTCGAAAAACCCGGAACGCTCGCGCTCTATTCTCAGGGTCGTCCTACAGCCAGTATCGAGCGCTTGGATTTATCTTGAATGACTTCAGGATCAATAAATAAACGCGAGAACGAACAATGAGCCGCATGAGCCGCAACATTTTTGCTGAACTGATGGACGGCCTCGAACCCCTGGCCGATGAGCGCCAAGGCAAGATCACGCTGCGAACCCACAAGGTCCAGTTGCAAGAACTGATGCCCATCACTGCCGAGGAAGTGGTCGCCATCCGCCAACAGCTCAACCTCTCCCGGTCGGTGTTTGCGATGTATCTGCGTACCAACACCCGAACCCTGGAAAACTGGGAACAGGGGCGCGCAACGCCAAATGCCCAAGCCACGACTCTTATCCGACTGGTTGAACGCTTTCCGCAGACGATTGAACATCTCGCGGCCCTGACCTGAATTCAGGGGGCCTCGTACCCGGGCAAGCCTGCTCCCCAAAGGAATTTTGGTTGCTCGCAGATTTTGCGGACTGCCGCTGGACCTGTGGGAGCTGGCTTGCCAGCGAAGGCAGTGTGTCAGTCGCCGGTGATGTTCGATGGGCTGGCCCCTTCGCGGGCAAGCCCGCTCCCACAGGGATCTGTGACATACACACAACCCGTGTCGATTATGACCTCCTGTGGCGAGCGAGCTTGCTCCGGGCGGAGTTCCGACGCCGGGCTGCTCAGCGCCCCCGATGTCAGGCGATGCGGTGTTGGCAGTTACACCGCGCTGGATGGAATTGCGGCTGCTGCGCAGCCGAACGGGAGTAAACTCCCTCGCCACAAAGACAGTTGCTCCCACAATGTTTTGTGTGGTACACGAAATTTCTGATCAACCTCAATCCCCTGGGAGCGGGCTTGCTCGCGAAGAGGCCTTAACTGGCACCAACAAAAACGGCACCTTTCGGTGCCGTTCGCCTTTCTCACACCAGCGCTTTACTTACGCGCCTCCGCCCACGATTTCAGCAGCTCGTTGTAGCCCACGGTTTCGCCTTTCGGCTTCTCGTTAGCCAGTTTCGGCTTCGGTGCGCCTGGCTGATCGAACCAGTATTGCGCATCGCGCTCGGGGTTCATTTTCGGGGCGCAGGTGGTCTGTGCCTTCGAACGTTCCAGACGAGTCATGATCGCGTCCTGATCCTTGGCCAGTCCGTCCAGTGCTTCTTGCGGGGTTTTCTCGCCGCTGGCAGCTTCGGCGATGTGGCTCCACCACAGTTGCGCCAGGCGTGGATAGTCAGGCACGTTGGTCCCGGTCGGGGTCCATTGCACGCGCGCCGGGCTGCGATAGAACTCCACCAGACCACCGAGTTTCGGCGCCAGATCGGTCATGGCCTGCGAGTTGATGTCCGACTCGCGGATCGGCGTCAGGCCGACGATGGTTTTCTTCAGCGAGACGGTTTTCGAGGTCACGAACTGCGCGTACAGCCAGGCCGCGAGTTTCTGTTTCTCAGGCGTGGACTTGAGGAAGGTCCAGGAACCCACGTCCTGATACCCCAGCTTCATGCCCTCTTCCCAGTACGGTCCGCGTGGCGAAGGCGCCATGCGCCATTTCGGCGTGCCATCGGCGTTCATCACCGCCAGGCCAGGCTTGGTCATGTCGGCCGTGAACGCGGTGTACCAGAAGATCTGTTGGGCAATGTTGCCCTGGGACGGCACCGGACCGGATTCGGAGAAGGTCATGCCCGCCGCTTCCGGTGGCGCGTACTTTTTCAGCCAATCCACGTATTTGGTGGTGGCGAACACCGCCGCCGGACCGTTGGTGTCGCCACCGCGAGTCACGCTGGAACCCACGGGGTGGCAATCCTCGACCCGGATGCCCCACTCGTCCACCGGCAAGCCGTTGGGGATGCCCTTGTCGCCGCCACCGGCCATGGAGAACCAGGCATCGGTGAAGCGCCAGCCCAGGGACGGGTCTTTCTTGCCGTAGTCCATGTGCCCGTAAACACGCTTGCCGTCGATTTCCTTGACGTCTTCACTGAAGAACTTGGCAATGTCCTCATAGGCGGACCAGTTCACCGGCACACCCAGCTCGTAACCGTACTTTTCCTTGAACTTGGCTTTCAGGTCCGCACGTTCGAACCAGTCGGCGCGGAACCAATACAGGTTGGCGAACTGCTGGTCGGGCAATTGATAGATCTTGCCGTCTGGTGCGGTGGTAAACGAAATACCGATGAAGTCCTTGATATCCAGGGTCGGCGATGTGAAGTCCTTGCCTTCGTTGGCCATCAGGTCGGTGATCGACTCGGTCTTGCCATAGCGAAAGTGCGTGCCGATCAGGTCCGAGTCGTTGACCCAGCCGTCATAGATGCTCTTGTCCGACTGCATCACGGTCTGCAGTTTTTCCACCACGTCGCCTTCCTGCAGCAGGTCGTGGGTCAGCTTGATCCCGGTGATCTCGCTGAACGCCTTGGCCAGCACCTTGGACTCGTATTCGTGGGTGGCGATGGTTTCCGACACCACCTTGATGTTCATCCCGCGGAACGGCTCAGCCGCCTTGATGAACCACTTCAGTTCTTCCAGCTGTTGATCGGCCGTCAGCGTGGACGGCTTGAATTCGCTTCCAATCCATTTCTTTGCGGCATCTTCATAAGCGTCGGCCCAGGCCGAAGCGCTCAAACCGCTGAGTGCCAGCAGGGCTGCCAATGAAATGCTATGTCGCAGCTTATTGTTTTTGTCGAACATAGAGACCTCCTGTTTAATTTTCGGAGCAACATTGCCGAGCGATTCGACTAGCCCCAACGCATCACCACCAACAGCCACACCAGGGACAACGCGAACGCGACCCAGATGCTCCAGTCGGTCACGCCGATTACCAGCAAATGCAGGTAGGCGCTGCCGAGAAGACCGATAAACAACCGATCGCCACGGGTGGTGGCAATCGGCAAGAAACCACGCCGAAGAATGCTCGGCGAACGCAACTCCCAAGTCGTCATGACCGCGAGGATCACGGCGATCACGCTGAAGAATGCCGCCGTGGGGACGGTCCAGCTCATCCATTCCATCATCAGCTCCTCATACCCGACCCAAGGCAAAGCCCTTGGCCACATGATTGCGAACAAACCAGATCACCAGCATGCCCGGCAGGATGGTCAATACCCCCGCCGCTGCCAGCACCCCCCAGTCGATGCCGGACGCAGAGACCGTACGGGTCATCACCGCCGCGATCGGTTTGGCGTTCACCGACGTCAGGGTTCGCGCCAGGAGCAGTTCGACCCAGGAAAACATGAAGCAGAAAAATGCGGTCACGCCGATACCGGAACCGATCAGGGGGATGAAAATCTTCACGAAGAACTTGGGGAAACTGTAGCCGTCGATGTAGGCCGTTTCGTCGATTTCCTTCGGCACGCCAGACATGAAGCCCTCCAGAATCCACACCGCCAACGGCACGTTGAACAGGCAATGAGCCAGCGCCACGGCGATGTGGGTGTCGAACAGGCCAATCGAGGAATACAGCTGGAAGAACGGCAACAGGAATACCGCCGGCGGCGCCATGCGGTTGGTCAGCAGCCAGAAGAACAGGTGCTTGTCACCCAAAAAGCGGTAGCGCGAGAACGCATAGGCCGCCGGCAGCGCCACGGTCAGGGAGATGATCGTGTTCAGGGTCACGTAGTAGGCCGAGTTGATGTAGCCGGTGTACCAGCTCGGATCGGTGAAGATCACCTTGTAGTTGGCCAGGGTGAAATCCTGTGGGAAAAGCGTCAGGCCGCCGAGGATTTCAGTGTTGCTCTTGAAGGACATGTTCAGCAGCCAGTAGATCGGCACCAGCACAAACAGGATGTACAGCAGCAATGGAATCAGCTTTCTTTTGCTCATGGCGCGGGCCTCAACGGTTGGCGTCAGCGTGAGTCATGGCCGTGTAGAACAGCCAGGACACCAACAGGATGATCAGGAAATACACCAGGGAAAACGCAGCCGCCGGCCCCAGGTCGAACTGCCCCACCGCCATCTGTGTCAGGGTCTGGCTGAGGAAAGTCGTGGCATTGCCCGGCCCGCCGCCGGTCAGCACGAACGGCTCGGTGTAGATCATGAAGCTGTCCATGAAGCGCAGCATCACGGCGATCAACAGCACGCTCTTGAGCTTGGGCAACTGGATATGCCGGAACACCGCCCAGGCCGAGGCCCGGTCGATGCGTGCTGCCTGGTAGTACACGTCCGGAATGGCTCGAAGGCCCGAGAAGCACAACAGCGCCACCAGCGAGGTCCAGTGCCAGACGTCCATCACCAGCACCGTCACCCAGGCGTCCATGGTATTGGCCGCATAGTTGTAGCTGATGCCCATGGCGTTGAGGGCCGAACCGAGCAGACCGATGTCGGCACGCCCGAAGATCTGCCAGATAGTGCCGACCACGTTCCACGGGATCAGCAGTGGGATCGCCAGGACGATCAACACCACTGACGACCAGCGTCCCTTGGTCGGCATGGTCAGGGCAATCGCGATCCCCAGCGGGATCTCGATCAGTAGCACGCAGGCCGAATAGATGAACTGGCGCAGCAGCGAGTCATGCAACCGCGGGTCGAGCAGCACCTGCTTGTACCAGTCGGCACCGACGAAGTAGCGGCTGGATTGGTCGAAGATGTCCTGCACCGAGTAGTTGACCACGGTCATCATCGGGATCACCGCACTGAACGCCACCAGCAGAAATACCGGTAACACCAGCCACCAGGCCTTGTTGTTCTGCACCTTGTTCATGGCTGCACCTCCCCAATGGCCTGCGGCTCCAGCAAAAATTCGTCGGCGTACACCATCAGCCATTGCCCCGGAAAACTGATGTAAGCCGTGCCCTCCGGTACCGGTTTGTCTTCGGCCAGGCGCACCTTCAACGGCACGCCGTCGAGGTTCAGGGTCATGATCTTGTAGGTACCGAGGTCTTCAACGTGTACGACTTTTGCCCGTAGTGCGTCATCGAACGGTTCTTCCCACACGTGGACGAACTCCGGGCGAATGCCGACCTTCAGGGTTTGCCAGGAGGACTCGGCGATGCGTTTTTGCATGGCCTCGGACAGCGGCAAATGGGTCGAGGCGAAGCCGACGCCGCCCGGTTGCGGCTGTACGTCGATCAGGTTCATGCCGGGGCTGCCGATGAAATAACCGACAAAGGTGTGGCTCGGCCGCTCGAACAATTCCCGTGGCGTACCGAACTGCACGATCTGCCCGCCGTACATCACCGCGATCTTGTCGGCGAAGGTCGAGGCCTCCAGCTGATCGTGGGTGACATAGACCATGGTGATGTTGAACTGCTCGTGGATCTGCTTGAGCTTGCGCCGCAGCTTCCACTTCAGGTGCGGGTCGATCACCGTCAACGGTTCGTCAAACAGGATCGCCGACACGTCATCGCGCACCAGACCACGACCCATGGAAACTTTCTGTTTTTCGTCCGCGGTGAGGTTGCGGGCCTTTTTGTTCAGCAGGTTCTGCAGGTCGAGGACTTCGGCGATTTCCTGCACCTTGGTGTGAATTTTCGCTTCGGCCATGCCCTGGTTACGCAACGGAAAGGCCAGGTTGTCGAACACCGTCATGGTGTCGTAGACCACCGGAAACTGGAAAACCTGGGCGATGTTGCGCTTCTCCGGGGTCAAGTCGTTGACCGCCTTGCCGTCGAACAGCACATGGCCCTGGGACGGGCTGAGCAAACCGGAAATGATATTGAGCAAGGTCGACTTGCCGCAGCCCGAGGGGCCGAGCAACGCATAGGCACCACCCTGTTCCCAGATATGGTCCATCTCGCGGATCGCGTAATCCTCGGGACCGCCCGGCGTTTTGGTGTAGCTGTGGGCGAGGTTCTGCAAACGGATTTCGGCCATCAGGCAACCCTCGCGACACGCCGGCCGGGCGCTTGAACCAGGCGCCCCTGCGTATCGAACACAAACAGTTTATGGGTCGGGATATAGATGCGGATCGGCGCATCGACGTCGTATTCGTGAAGGCCGGGCAAGTGCAGCACCAGCAGGAAATGCTCGTTGCGCACGTGCAGGAAGGTTTCCGAGCCGCTGATTTCGGCGACTTCGACGGTCACCGCGAGCTCAAGATCATCGTCGTTGCTCGGCACCAGCGAGATATGGCTGGGGCGCACACCGAAGCGGAATTCACCCTCACCAACCGGACGCAGATCGACGTTCAGCGGGAAGTGCACGAAATTGGCGAAACTCACTTCGTTGCCGGCGATGCGACCCGGCATCAGGTTGATCGGCGGCTCGGAAAACAGCTCGGCCGCCAACACGGTCTGTGGTTGGTGATAGACCTCGGACGACTGGCCGCTCTGGATCACCCGCCCTTCGTGAAGAATGGTGGTGGTGCCACCCAGGGCCAGCGCTTCGTTGGGTTCGGTGGTGGCGTAAATAGCGATGGTATGGCGTGCCTTGAACAGCTCGCGCATTTCCTGGCGCAGTTCTTCACGCAGTTTGTAGTCGAGGTTGACCAGCGGCTCGTCGAACAGGATCAGCTCGGCATCCTTGACCAGCGCCCGGGCCATGGCCGTGCGCTGTTGCTGGCCACCGGAGAGCTCGAGGGGATAGCGCTTGAGGAATTTCTCGATGCGCAACATTTTCGCGGTTTCCAGCACCTTGCTCTGGATCTGCTCATTGGACACACCCGCCTGGCGCAGCGGCGAGGCGATGTTGTCGAAGACGGTCATGGTCGGGTAATTGATGAACTGCTGATACACCATCGACACGTTGCGCAAACGCACCGGGCGCTGGGTGACATCGACGCCATTCATCAGGATGCGGCCGCTGTCGGGCTTGTCTAGCCCGGCCATCAGGCGCATGAGACTGGTTTTGCCGGACAGCGTGCGCCCAAGCAAAACGTTGAAGGATCCAGGTTCGAAACGCAGGCACGCATCGTCAATCCAGGTCTGGCCCTCGACGGTGCGGCTGACATGCTCCAGGGTTAATGACATGGCTCGGCCTTTTTTATTTTTTGGAGTCAAGCGACCGGAGCTGTATAGCGACATTTGTGCCAAAAATATTAAATCATTGATTTATATTGAAATTAATGAGAATGACCCGCGAGTCGCGTTCGATGCTGAACACAAATGAACAATCAGAACTGAACAACTGAACAGTTCAACGATTGACAATGAACATTAGTGAACAACACTCTATGGATGCTTTTTGCTTCCCTTGGCCTCGGCCAACGCCACTGACCCCATGTGGGAGCGGGCTTGCTCGCGAAAGCGGCGCATCAGTCGAC
>DATMUG010000356.1:0-9948 GCA_035563915.1 Pseudomonas sp.
GCTGATGGCGTTTGTAGCCTACAAGACACAGTTTATTTCTCGGATTGCCAGCTTGATCGACCATCTATTTGAGTTACAAATGCTTAAGCTACAAGGTGAGCGATTAGCTGATATTGTTATTCACCCCCCGGAGGAAAATCATCCAAAGGTTGATAGTGCAGTGCTTTCTCAATGTGAGGCAAGCATCGAAATCACAGGGTTGGTTTATCGCTACTCCGAACAAGAGCCTAACATTATAAACAGCTTAGATTTATGCATTAGAGAGGGTGAGTGCATATCCATTACGGGATGCTCGGGCAGTGGAAAAAGTACGTTAGTCCGTCTTATGCTCGGTATTTTGCTACCGACCTCTGGTCAAATACGCATCGCTGGATTCGAATTCGATCGAATAGGGCTGGATTGTTTTAGAGGGATGGTAGGGACTGTGATGCAGGACGATGTTCTATTTGCAGGTTCCATAGCAGAAAACATTTCTTTTTTTGAGTCGCACACAGAGTTGTCATGGATCATGCAATGTGCGGAAGCGGCAGCTATTCATAGCGAAATTGAAGCGATGCCCATGGGATACAACACGCTGGTTGGAGATATGGGAACGGTTCTATCGGGTGGCCAAAAACAACGAATTCTACTGGCCAGAGACTTATACAAAAAGCATCGAATACTTTTTCTTGACGAAGCCACCAGTCATCTAGACGTGCTATGCGAGCAAAAAGTTAATAGCGCAATCAAAGCCCTGCACATGACAAGAATAATAGTTGCCCATCGACAAGAGACTATTGATTCTGCTGACCGAACTATAACTCTAGAAGCGGGAAAAATAATCTCAGATACATCAATACAAAACTATCGCTTATGATTTTATTTCAATCAGAACCAACCAACCCCTTACTTATATTGGCCCTACTTCACACCTGCTTACTTCCTACATATTCCTCTGCATCCTCACTAGACATATTCAACACTCAACAAACACTTACAAAAACTTATACAAATGATATTACCCACGGGGTACTTCCCTGCTTGTTTGGCAATGTCCCAAAAGAACTGACTTTGGGGGAGGCAATAGAGAGAATGCTGTGTAACGATCCACAAACACGTCTGGCATGGGTCAATGCTAAAGCGCAAGCCGCTCAGGTGGGTATAGCCCAATCAGCCTATCTACCCAGACTGGACGGCGGAATCGGTGTATCCCGTGGAAGCACGGTGAGCAGTTACGAACAACAACCAGAGTTTTCAAGCAAGGGCACTCAGCAACAATTGACCAACAGGTTAAGTATGAGTTGGGTGCTGTTCGACTTTGGGAGACGGGAAGCCGCATTGAGCAGCGCTAGACATTTACTTTTAGCCGCAAATGCGAACCAGGATGCGACTCTCCAAAATTCATTTGCAGAGGCAGCACAGCTCTACTACAACGCCATATCTGCGCAACGTAACTTGAATGTATCGACTCAAATCGAAGTGTTGGCTGCTAAAAACCTTGAAGTCGCCGATGCCAAATACAAAGCGGGAACCACAGCACTCTCAGATAGATTACAAGCTCAGACAGCTTACTCTCAGGCAAACCTTGGCCGAGTGCGCAACGCTGGAGCATTGCGCACGGCTACTGGAGTCATCGCGTTGCGGATGGGCCTTCCTCCAGATACCCATTTCAAGCTTTCTGAAAATCTAACTCCTTTGCCTGACACACATTTCGTTAAGACTGTCACCGAACTCCTTGCACAGGCGCATGAGGACCACCCGGCATTGATTGCAGCTCAAGCAAGGATCAAGGCCGCCGAGGCAACCCTTCAGGAACGGCGAGCAGCTGGAAGGCCGACATTGTCCTTCACCGCTGACATTTCCGAATCTCAATACAATCGATCCATAGCGCTCAGGGGTGATCGAAACGATCGCGATAGATCTGTCGGTTTGCAGCTAAGCATTCCTCTGTTTGAAGGGTTCGAACGCACCTACCAAATACGTAATGCCCAGGCACGGCTTGAAGCAAGCCGCGTCGAGCTTATCGATACGGAACAGATGGTACTCATCGATCTATGGACAAACTATCAAACGCTCAGCAACGAAACACTCAGTCTCAAACGCACTGAGGATCTGGTCGCACAGTCGCGCGAATCTCTTGAGGTCATTCAGGGCCGATATCAATCTGGGGTTGGTAGCATGATCGAATTGCTGAACGCGTTGACTTCCTATGCATCCGCAGAGGAACAACACATAGCGGCGCTGAGCAATTGGCAAATTTCCCGCTTAAAGTTGGCTGCTAACCTGGGACGACTTGGGTTCTGGGCAATTCCGTAACTGGATAAGGCTTTAGATCCTCATGAGCCACCAACCGCATATTCATCCGCAACCCCACCCCGGTGTTCTGCGCCCAAAGCTGCCCGCCCTGCCGCTGCACCGCATTCCTGGCAATACTCAACCCCAAGCCAAACCCGCCATCCCCCGGCCTTGATCCATCGAGTCGGGTAAACGGCAAAAAGATCCGTTCCAGATCCGCCTCCGCCACTCCACCGCCCTGATCCTCCAGCCATAGATGCCAGTATTGGCCATCACGCCGCCCTCCAAGCGTGATCACGCCACCCTTGGGTGAATGCCGGATCGCGTTGCGCAGCATGTTTTCCAGCGCCTGGGCCAGGGTATTGAGGTGACCACGCACCCAACACGATGGGTCCACCGAACACTGCAGCTGCGCGCCAGACCAGCAGCTTTCATAGCAGGCATTTTCCGTGAGCATTTCCCACAGGGCCTGGATCTGGATCGCTTCGTCGGGCAAGCGGCTGCGTTCGGTGTCGAGCCAGGCCAGTTGCAAGGTGTCTTCGACCAGCCGCTGCATGCCATCGACTTCGCGACCCAGGCGCTCGCGCAGGGCCTGCAAATCCTCCTCGCTTTCGCTGGCCACTCGCAGGCGACTCAGCGGTGTGCGCAACTCGTGGGACAGGTCACGAAGCAATTGCTGTTGCAACGCCACAGTGCTTTGCAGGCGTTCGGCCATGTGATCGAACGCCCTGCCCAGCTCGCCCAATTCATCGGCACGATTGGTGGTGCGACTGGACAGCCGCACATTCAGTTGATCGGCGCGCCAGGCATTGGCCTGCGCACGCAGATGGTTGAGCGGCACCACGAGCAAGCGGTACAGCCCGACGCACAACAATAAAGTGAAGAGCCCTGGAATGACGCCATTGGTAATGACCCGCCAGAACACCCGGTAGCGGCCGGGCACAAAGCGTTCAGGCAGTTCGATCACCAGGCTGCCGGCGGATGGGTCCCCGGGAAACGGCACCCGCATCCATGGCCGGCCTTTCTTGTGGATGGGCCAATCCAGCCCCCGCAGGAAGGTCAGGTGTTGAATGTCTTTGTCCGACAGCGATTGGCTGCTCAGAGACTGCAAGTTTCCGCCGATGACACCGATCCAACTCTTTTCGCGATGCCGCATGCCTTGCAGCCAGCTATCGACGCCCTCGCGCCGTTGCTCGCGCCAGACCTGTTCGGCTTCGGCGGCATAGCGCGTCAGGGTGCCGCGGGCCTCATCGGACAGGAACTGGTTGCGCTCTTCCATATAGCGCCCCCAGGACCAACTCAACCAGATCATCAGCAGACAGAACGCCACCAGCAAGCAGGCGAGCTTCCAGAACAGCGAGTGGCGTCCCGGCAGATTACATTTCATCGCCGGCACTCAGGATGTATCCCTTGCCCCAGACCGTACGCACTTCGCGCTCGGTATAGCCGATGGCCTTGAGCTTGCGACGGATCTGGCTGATGTGCATGTCCAGGCTACGGTCATGGGGCGCGTAGCCACGCTGCAAGACGTGCTGATAAAGGAAGGCTTTGCTCAAGACTTCATGGTCGTTGCGGTTAAGGGTTTCCAGCAACCGATACTCGGTACGGGTCAGCCCCGCCGCTTGCTCGCCATAGAAGACCTCGAACCGCTCATCGTCGAACCGCAGACTGTCGAGCACCGGGGTGATGCTCGCCCGTGTCGGCCGACGATCGAGCGCCACCCGACGCAGAATCGCTTCAATGCGTACCCGCAACTCGACCATGCTGAAGGGCTTGGGCAGGTAATCGTCCGCGCCCAGGCGAAAACCGCTGATGCGATCCGCCTCGGCCCCCAGCGCCGACATCAGCAACACCGGGGTCGAATGACTCTGGCGTAATTGTGTTAGTACCGAGAGGCCATCAAGACCGGGGAGCAGAATGTCCATCAGCACCACATCGAAAGGTTGCTGGCGGGCAGCGTCCAGCCCTTCCTGGCCGTTCTGGCACCAGGTCACCTCAAAGCCGTTACGGCCCAAATGTTCGTGAACATAGGCACCGAGCACGAGGTCGTCTTCGATGGAAAGGATGCGGGGATGATCGGCAGCGATGGGATTCATGATTATCTGCAAATAATTCTCAGTTGGCGATTATTCAAGATTGAGCGGTGCGGGACAAGTCGAGGGGCTGGTCGAGACAGGAAACGGCTGATCCGGGCGACGAATGACGCGATCGATTTTTACGAAGATTGCCCGCTTGCAAATCGCTACACTGCGCAAATGGTGCCTACTGGACGTATGCGCTGGTCTATCGATAGCTGGATGCAGGAGAGATGCGTGCTCACGAAACTGGGAATTAAAGGCCGCGTGCTATTGCTGACCCTGTTGCCGACCAGCCTGATGGCGTTGGTCCTGGGCGGTTATTTCACCTGGATGCAGCAAGCGGATTTGCACGCCCAACTCATGCAGCGCGGCGAAATGATCGCCGAGCAACTGGCCCCCCTGGTGGCACCGGCCATGGGTCACAGGAACGCCGCACTGCTGGAGCGTATTGCCACACAATCCCTGGAACAGCCGGACGTACGCGCCGTGACCTTCCTGGCGCCGGACCGCACGCTGCTGGCACACGCCGGCCCCATCATGCTCAATCAGGCGCCGCTGGGCGAAGGCTCGCAGATGCTGAGTCGCAGTGGCAATGATGCAACTCGATACCTGCTGCCGGTGTTCGGCAAACACCGTAACCTTGCCGGCGATGTCATTCCCGAGGAAAGCGACCGATTGCTGGGCTGGGTCGAACTGGAGTTGTCCCACAGCGGCATGCTGTTGCGTGGCTATCGCAGCCTGTTTGCCAGCCTGATGTTGATCCTTGCCGGGCTTGGCGGCGCAGCGCTGCTGGCCTTGCGCATGGGCCACACGATCAATCGACCGATTACCCAAATCAAACAGGCCGTGGCCCAACTCAAGGACGGTCATCTGGAAACCCGCCTGCCGCCTCTGGGCAGCCAGGAACTGGATGAACTGGCGTCCGGGATCAACCGCATGGCCGGGACTCTGCAAAACGCCCAGGAAGAATTGCAGCACAGTGTCGACCAGGCCACCGAAGACGTGCGCCAGAACCTGGAAACCATCGAGATCCAGAACATCGAGCTCGATCTGGCGCGCAAGGAAGCCCTGGAAGCGAGCCGGATCAAATCCGAATTCCTCGCCAACATGAGCCACGAAATCCGCACGCCGCTCAATGGCATTCTCGGTTTCACCCACCTGTTGCAAAAGAGCGAATTGACCCCGCGCCAACTCGACTATCTGGGCACCATTGAAAAGTCTGCTGACAGCCTGCTGGGGATCATCAACGAGATCCTCGACTTCTCGAAGATCGAGGCCGGCAAACTGGTGCTCGACCATATTCCGTTCAATCTGCGTGACCTGCTGCAGGACACCCTGACCATCCTCGCTCCGGCCGCACACGCCAAACAACTGGAACTGGTCAGCCTGGTGTACCGCGACACGCCGCTGTCGCTGGTGGGCGATCCGTTGCGGCTCAAACAGATCCTTACCAACCTGGTCAGTAACGCGATCAAGTTCACCCGCGAAGGCACCATCGTCGCCCGCGCCATGCTCGAAGACGAACACGAAGACAGCGTGCAACTGCGCATCAGCATTCAGGACACCGGCATCGGCCTTTCCAGCCAGGACGTACGCGCGCTGTTCCAGGCGTTCAGCCAGGCCGACAACTCGCTGTCCCGACAACCCGGCGGTACCGGCCTGGGTCTGGTGATTTCCAAGCGCCTGATCGAACAGATGGGCGGCGAGATCGGCGTCGACAGCACACCGGGTGAAGGTTCGGAATTCTGGATCAGCCTGAGCCTGCCCAAGACTCGTGACGATGCCGAGGACTTGCCCGGCCCGCCGTTGTCCGGGCGGCGCGTAGCGGTGCTGGAGAACCACGAACTGGCTCGCCAGGCGTTGCAGCATCAACTGGAAGATTGCGGTCTGGCGGTCGCCCCGTTCGCCAACCTGGAAAGCCTCACCAATGGCGTGACCGCGGCCCATCAGACCGATCAGGCGATTGACCTGGCGGTACTGGGCGTCACCAGTAACGACATGCCGCCAGAGCGCCTGAACCAGCACATCTGGGACCTGGAACACCTGGGCTGCAAAGTGCTGGTGCTGTGCCCGACCACGGAACAGACGCTGTTCCATCTCTCGGTCCCTAACCCCCACAGCCAGCTCCAGGCCAAGCCGGCCTGCACCCGCAAACTGCGACGTGCGCTGTCTGATCTGGTCAACCCGCGCCTGCCACGGGTTGAGCCTGGGGAACCGGTGTCCAGCCGTGCACCGAAGGTGCTGTGCGTCGACGACAACCCGGCCAACCTGCTGCTGGTTCAGACCCTGCTCGAAGACATGGGCGCCAAAGTGCTGGCCGTGGAAAGCGGGTACGCCGCCATCAAGGCGGTACAGAACGAGACCTTCGATCTGGTGCTGATGGACGTGCAGATGCCCGGCATGGACGGACGCCAGACGACCGAAGCGATCCGCCTGTGGGAAAGCGAACGGCATTGCACACCGCTGCCGATCGTTGCCCTCACCGCCCACGCCATGGCCAATGAAAAACGCGCGCTGCTGCAAAGCGGCATGGACGACTACCTGACCAAACCGATCAGCGAGCGGCAACTGGCGCAGGTGGTGCTGAAGTGGAGTGGCCTGGCGCTGCGCAACCATAGCCCGGAACGCCCGGGCGACAGCCATGGCGGTGCCTACGACTTGCAGGTGCTGGATCACGAAGAAGGTTTGCGCCTGGCCGCCGGCAAGGCCGATCTGGCCGCGGACATGCTGGCGATGCTGCTGGCGTCGCTGGAAGCCGACCGTGAAGCGATCCGTCAGGCCCGGGAAAACCACGACCACAATGCCCTGATCGAACGGGTTCATCGCCTGCACGGCGCCACCCGCTATTGCGGCGTTCCACAATTGCGCGCCGCCTGCCAGCGCAGCGAAACCCTGCTCAAGCAACAGGACCCGAAGGCCTTCGGCGCCCTCGAAGAGCTCGACCGGGCGATCAATCGCCTGGCGGCCCAGGCACGGATCAATGCTTGATGCAACGCAAGGCATCCGCCGCTACAAGCGGCTACTGTAGGAGCTGCCGAAGGCTGCGATCTTTTGATCTTTGGCGCCGCCGAGGACGCGAAAAATCAAAATCAAAAGATCGCAGCCTTCGGCAGCTCCTACACCGGTGTGAAAACGCCAAGATGTGAGCCTTCATGGAGAACACATGCGCACGATTCTTTTCAGCAGCCAGACCTACGACCGCGACAGTTTCCTTGCCGCCGATCTGCCACCCGGCATCGAACTGCACTTTCAAGCGGCGCGGCTGAGCCTGGATACGGCGGCGCTGGCGGCACATCACGAAGTCGTCTGCGCCTTCATCAATGATGACCTCGGCGCCCCGGTGCTGGAACGCCTGGCGGCTGGCGGTACGCGCCTGATTGCCCTGCGCTCGGCCGGTTTCAACCATGTCGATCTGGCGACAGCGAAACGTCTGGGGCTGATGATCGTTCGGGTACCGGCCTACTCGCCCCATGCGGTGGCGGAGCACGCGGTGGCACTGATTCTGGCGCTGAACCGACGCTTGCACCGCGCCTACAACCGGACCCGCGAAGGCGATTTCACCTTGCATGGACTGACCGGTTTCGACCTGTTTGGCAAGACCGTGGGCGTGGTCGGCACCGGGCAGATCGGCGCTACCTTCGCCAAAATCATGCACGGATTCGGCTGCCGGTTACTGGCCTTCGACCCTTATCCCAACCCGCAGGTCGAAGCCCTGGGTGCCCGTTACCTGGACTTGCCGCAACTGCTGGCCGAATCGCAGATCATCAGCCTGCACTGCCCGCTCAACGAGCAGAGCAGACACTTGATCAACCGCCAATCACTGGCGCAGATGCAACCCGGCGCCATGCTGATCAACACGGGCCGCGGCGGCCTGGTGGACACGCCCGCGCTGATCGACGCATTAAAGGAAGGGCAACTGGGCTATTTGGGGTTGGACGTGTATGAAGAGGAAGCACAGCTGTTTTTCGAGGACCGCTCCGACCTGCCCATGCAGGACGATGTCCTGGCGCGACTGCTGACCTTTCCCAACGTGATCGTCACCGCGCACCAAGCCTTTCTGACCCGCGAAGCGCTGGGTGCGATTGCCACCATGACCTTGCAGAACATCGCGGCGTGGGCAGCCGGTAGCGCACAGAATCAGGTCGAAGGCTGACCGGCTCAGGCCCTGGTCAGCAGAATCAACAAACCCAGCCAGCCGAAACCGATCAGTCGTTGCATCGTGCTGTGCACGGCGCAACAAGAACCAGACAAAAAACGCCGGCAGCAAAAACACCATGATCTTCAGCCAGAGCTCCACCGGGCGAGTTCCTGTCGGCGCGGCAACCGCGGCCGCGACGTCGGGCTCGGCTTGCGGTTTGGGCTTGCGACGCAACGCCGCCGGGGTAGCCCGTGGCACGTTCTCATCAGTGGGCAGGCGCCCGAAAGAGAGCGGCGCCTGCTGCGGCGCGGGTGCAGCCGCTTGCGCCGTCGATACCGGCGCACCGCAATGAATGCAGGCCGGCGCCATTGAACTGATGCTTTGCTTACATTCAAAACACTCAATCAACGCCATGTCTGCTCCCTGGAAATGCAAAAGCGGCAGTTTGCCATGAGTCGGTCGGTAAATTGAACCTGATCGAAGGTCATATGCCCGCGCCATTCTGCCCGTATGCCCGTGCTAGCATATTGCGCATATTTGGAGGACCCATGGTCGAACACGATTTCCGCTACAGCCTGATGAACCCGCAACACACCCTCACTGAATGCCGCGCCCTGGTGCCGGGACGCTATCAAGTCACCGGCAACGGCGGCTCGATTCGCAATAACGATGTGCTGGTGGTCACCCTCAAAGGCGCCAAGGACCTGTCCATGCGCCTGACCGTCGAAACGGTTCGCCACTTGATCAACCCGCCCGGCCAATGGGTGGCGGTGGCCAGTGGTCCGGTGTTCGGCGAGCTGGCGATCCACACCTGGCAAGTGAACTGCGACAGTTGCGCCAAGGCGCTGAGTTTCGAGTTTGCGGTCGACGCCAAACTGGGCAGCAAGGCCGAAAAGCCTGCCGCCACCGCGCGGATAGCCGAGTTGGGATGGAAATCCGTTGGCGAGAAACACCTGTGCCCCAAATGCCAGGAGCCTGCGTGATGAAACACCAAGCTCTGGCCGCGATGGTAGGTGCCGGCCTCATGGGCTGCGCCGCCGAACCGGTGCAATTGCAACAGAACCGTAGTTACATTCTGGAGTGGATCGGCGAACGCCCGCTGATGGATTACAGCCACCTGACCATCACCCTTGGTGAAGACGGTCGCGCCTACGGTAATGGCGGCTGCAACCACTGGTTCGCGCCGTACACACTCGAAGGCGACAAGCTGACCTTCGGCAAGATCGGCAGCACCCGCAAACTCTGCGCACCGGCGCTGATGGAGCAGGAAAAGCGTTTCCTTCAAGCCCTGGAACAGGTGCAGCGCTGGGACGTTTCCTCAATCGAGCAGATGCGTTTCTGGCCCGCCGAAGGCAAGCCATTGCGCTGGTGGCTTGAAGAGGGTTGAACGACGCCTCCTGCATGCATGATCAAACCTGTGGCGAGGGAGCTTGCTCCCGCTGGGCTGCGCAGCAGCCC